>NZ_JBAWYV010000005.1:0-68817 GCF_037143375.1 Rhodoferax sp.
TCGTGGGGCGCGATGCTGGGCGGCGACGAGCGCCAGCGCAGCCGGGTGGTGGCGTGGCGCGAAGGGCTGGGGCTGGTAGGTGTCATTTTTGCATCCATTACGCCTGTAGCCCTCGGCCTGCCTGCGACAACAGCTCTTTTTTTCATAGCATTGACAACCGGCTGGCTGGCTTGGCGGGTTGCGCGGCAGCCAAGCCTTGGCGCCGCTCGCCCGCTTGATGGGTTTATCCAATCGCCCCTTTGGCTGCCATTTTCCCGGCCCGGCTTTCGGGCCTTGCTGGCGGTGTTCATGGTCAACGGCATTGCCAGTGCGGTGCCAGCCACGCTGCTGCTGTTTTTTGTACAAGACCGGCTGCAAGCGCCGGCATCGACCGAGCCGCTGTTTTTAGGCAGCTACTTTCTGAGCGCGGCACTGTCGATTCCGCTGTGGTTGCGCGTGGTGCAAAGCCTCGGGCTGGCGCGTGCCTGGGGCCTGGGTATGTTGCTGTCGGTGGCGGTATTTGTGTTCGCCGCGACCCTTGGCGTGGGCGATGTGGCGGCGTTTGTGGCGGTGTGTGCCTTGTCCGGCGTCGGACTGGGCGCCGACCTGGCCTTGCCCGGTGCGCTGCTGGCCGGCACCATCCAGGCCAGCGGCGACCGGGGCCGGGCCGAGGGCGCTTACTTTGGCTGGTGGAATTTCGCCACCAAGCTCAACCTGGCACTGGCCGCCGGGGTCGCGCTGCCGCTGCTCGGCGCGCTGGGCTACGTGCCCGGCACCCGCGATGCCACCGCCCTGAACACCCTGACCCAAGCCTATTGCCTGCTGCCGTGCGCGCTCAAGCTGATCGCGGCCGGTCTTTTGTACTCACTCATCCTCCGAAAGACACCATGAACAGACGCTTACTTTTGGCCGCCGGTGCCGCTGCTTCCTCCGCCCTGGCGCTGGTCGGCTGTGCCTCACAGCGCATCGAGACCTACGCCGCGCAGACGCCGGTGCTCGATTTGCAACAGTATTTCAACGGCACACTCGACGCCTACGGCATCTTCACCGACCGCTCGGGCGCTGTCGTCAAGCGCTTCACGGTGGTCATGCAGTGCAACTGGCAGGGCGATGCGGGCGTGCTGGACGAAGACTTCACCTACTCGGACGGCAGCGTGCAAAAACGCATCTGGCACCTGACCAAGCTGGCCGATGGCCGCTTCAGTGGCCGCGCCGATGACGTGGTGGGCGAGGCGCTGGGCGAGAGCCGGGGCAACGCTTTTCATTGGGCCTACACCCTGAGCTTGCCGGTGAATGACAAAGTCTATGACGTTCAGTTTGACGACTGGATGTACCTGATGACCGACAAAGTGATGCTCAACAAAGCCAGCATGCGCAAGTTCGGCGTGCATTTGGGCGAAGTGACCTTGTCATTTGCCAAACGCTAAAGCCATTCAATCTTTAAGCCAAATCAGGCTCTAGCCCCCGTTCTTTCTGCGTAAGCAGCTATAAAAATAATAGTAATTAACCCATGAACCTGCTTCCTTCCCTGAACCCGCCGCTGCAGGACTGGCGTGGCAAAACCGTCTGGATTGTGGGCGCCTCCACCGGCATCGGCCACGCCACCGCCGCCGCGCTGCACGGCCTGGGTGCGCGCGTGATCGTGTCAGCGCGCAAGGCGCTGGCACTGAACGCCTTTGTGCAGCAGTTTCCCGGCGCCCAGGCGCTGGCACTGGACGCCACCGACCCGCAGGCGGTACAAACGGCGGCTCAGCTGTTGCTGGCCCAAGGTCCGCTCGATCTGGTGATGTACTGCGCCGGGCATTACCAGGCGATGCGCGCCGACGCCATGGACTTGCCTGAATTTCGACGCCACATCGAGGTCAACTACCTCGGTGCCCTGAACCTGTTGCACGCGGTCTTGCCCGCCCTGCTGGCCCGGGGCGCGGGCCATCTCAGCCTGGTTGGGAGCGTGGCGGGCTACCGGGGACTGCCGCAGAGTCTGGCCTATGGTCCGACCAAAGCGGCGCTGATCAACCTGGCCGAGACCTTGTACCTGGACCTGCGGCCCAAAGGCCTGGGCGTGTCACTCATCAACCCCGGGTTTGTTGCGACGCCGTTGACCGCGGGCAACGCCTTCGCCATGCCCGCGCTCCTGACGCCTGAGCAGGCCGCCCGCGCCATCGTGCAGGGCTGGGCCGACGGCAAGTTTGAGATTCATTTCCCCAAACGCTTTACCCTGTGGATGAAAGCCTTGCGCTGGCTACCAGATCGCGTGTTTTTTTACCTGCTTGGACGGGCCACCCCATGATGCAAATCACCTCTCAAACCACACTGGACCGCGTCGCCACCTATTTCGAGACCCTGACGCCGCAGAGCGTGGCCGACCTTGAAAACTTTTACGACGCCAACGCGCGCTTCAAAGACCCGTTCAACCAGGTGCAGGGCGTAGCCGCCATCCGGCACATCTTCGAGCACATGTTTGTGGCGCTGGAGGCCCCGCGTTTTGTTATCACCGGCCAGGTGGCGCAGGGGCGGCAGTGCTTCATGACGTGGGAATTCCGCTTTCGCTTCAAGCGGTTTTTGCGGGGCAAGGAGCAAACCATCCTGGGTACCTCGCATCTGGTGTTTTCCGAGCAGGGCTTGATCACCTTGCACCGCGACTACTGGGACGCGGCTGAAGAGCTGTACGAAAAGCTGCCCGTGGTGGGCGGCTTGATGCGTTGGTTGAAGAAGCGCGCCAACAGTTAGATTGCGGGGGCGCTGGTCGACGATGGTGCCGACTTAACCGGGCATCACGCTCGATTGCCATTCCGTTTTACGACGCGGTTCCCACCAGGCGCGAACGGTGGCAAACACGTTGCGGCAACCAGTGCAGCGGTACTGACCGGTTGGCAGCAACGCGCCGCTGAGGGCGCGCTCAATCACGCGCTGGTAACTGGTAGCGCCGCATTCACGGCATTTGTAGACGGTATTGTTGGTAGCCATAGTGATAACACTTTATGCCAAACGCCTTTGATTTTCCACAAGCCACCGTGTAAAACGATGTAAGCCTCGTATCGATTTTTAAGTCGGCCGGGTCTCGATAAAGCTCGGGCGCAGCATCAGTTTGTCATGCAGCTTTTGCAAATTGGGGTAGTCGGTGCGCCAATCGATTTGCGGAAAACGAAAATCCAGATAACCCAGCGCCACGCCCACCGCAATGTCGGCCAAGCTGAGGTAAATGCCGGCGCAAAAAGCTTTCTCGCCCAAGCCCAGGCTCATGGCCGTCAGGGAAGCTTGCACTTTGCCCAATTGGCGGTCAATCCAGGCTTGGCTGCGCTGCTCTTGAAAGCGCCCAACCCAGGTCGACTCCAGGCGGGCCAGGATCGAGGCATCCAGCACGCCATCGGCCAGGGCTTCCCAGGTCTTGATCTCGGCGCGCTCACGGCCCATGGCGGGAATCAGCTTGCCGACCGGTGACAAGGTATCGAGGTATTCCACAATCACACGCGAGTCAAACAGCGCCTCGCCACCTTCCATGATCAGGCACGGCACCTTGCCCAGCGGGTTGGATTCCGAGATGGTGGTCTGCGCCGCCCAGACGTCTTCCGTCACAAACTCAAAGTCGAGTTTCTTCTCGGCCATGACGACGCGTACTTTTCGTACATAAGGGCTGGAGTGGGATCCGATTAATTTCATGGGCGGTCTAGGGTTGCAGTAGCGTTCATTCTATACAGGCGCGTTGACCCAAATCACCTTTTAAGTGGGCGTGGCGCGCCCCCTACAATCCGCGCATGAATTTCACTGCCATCTCCGCCCTTTCTCCTCTTGACGGCCGCTACGCCGCCAAGCTTGCCAAACTCCGCCCCGTCATGAGCGAACAGGGTTATATGCAGCGCCGCGTGCAAGTGGAGGTGGCGTGGTTCATCGCCCTGAGCGACTGCGGCTTTGCCGAGTTCAAACCGTTGACCCCTGGCGCCCGCACTTACCTGATGGGCCTGGTCAAGAATTTCTCGGAAGCCGACGGCGAAGCCATCAAGGCGATCGAGAAAGTGACCAACCACGACGTCAAAGCGGTCGAATACTGGATGAAGTCCAAGTTTGACGCCCGCCCCGAGCTGCTTGCCGCCGGTGAGTTTGTGCACTTTGCCTGCACCAGCGAAGACATCAACAACACCAGCCACGCGCTGCAACTCAAGGCCGGTCGCGACCAGGTGCTGCTGCCGGCGCTGGACGCCGTCATTGCCAAGCTGCGCGAGATGGCGCACGCCTTTGCCGAGGTGCCGATGCTCAGCCGCACCCACGGCCAGACCGCCAGCCCGACCACCGTGGGCAAAGAAATCGCCAATGTGGTGGTGCGCCTGAACGCCACCCGCGAACGCATCGCCAGCATCAAGCTGATGGCCAAGATGAACGGTGCGGTGGGCAACTTCAACGCCCACCTGTCGGCCTGGCCCGAGTTTGACTGGGAAGCCTTCAGCCGCAAAGTGATCGAAACGCCCGAGCCGGTCGGCCTGGGCCTGACTTTTCAGCCCTACAGCATCCAGATCGAGCCGCACGACTACATGGCCGAGTTGTTTGACGCCATCGCCCGCACCAACACCATCCTGATTGACTGGTCACGCGATGTCTGGGGTTATGTCTCGCTGGGTTACTTCAAACAGCGCCTGCGCGAGGGCGAAGTGGGTAGTAGCACCATGCCGCACAAGGTCAACCCGATTGATTTCGAGAACGCCGAAGGCAACCTGGGCCTGGCCAATGCGCTGCTCAAGCACCTGAGCGAAAAGCTGCCGATTTCGCGCTGGCAGCGCGACCTGACCGACAGCACGGTGCTGCGCAACATGGGCGTGGCCATGGGTTACGCCTTGCTGGCCTACCAATCGCTGTTGACCGGTTTGGGCAAACTCGAACTCAACGAGGCCGCCATCGCGCAAGACCTGGACGACTCCTGGGAAGTGCTGGCTGAGCCGATCCAGACCGTGATGCGCCGCTTTGGCCTGCCCCAGCCTTACGAGCAACTCAAGAAGTTCACCCGCGGTGAGCCGATGACGCGCGAGCTGATGCAAGGCTTCATCGCCAATCTGGTCATCCCCGAAGAAGACAAAGCCCGTTTGATGCAAATGACCCCCGGCAGCTACACCGGCAAGGCGGCGGAACTTGCTCGCCGCGTCTGATGGCGATCAAATCCACCATCTTCAAAGCCAGTCTGCAAATTGCCGACATTGACAACGCGTATTACGCCGACCATGCGCTGACCCTGGCTCGGCACCCGAGCGAGACCGACGAGCGCATGATGATTCGCCTGTGCGCGCTGGCCTTGCAGGCGCACAAGCTGCAAACCGTCTGCGGCGGCGATGCCACGCTGGCCTTTGGCGCCGGTTTGAGTGACCCCAACGAGCCCGATGCCTGGCTGCGTGACTACACCGGCCTGACCCGGCTCTGGCTGGAGGTTGGCCAGCCCGAAGACAAGCCGCTGCTCAAAGCCTGTGGCCGTGCCGACGAGGTGGTGCTGTACTGCTTCAACCACGCGGCTGAAGTGTGGTGGCGCACGATGGAAGCCAAGCTGGCGCGCCCCAAAAACCTGAGCGTGTTCCGCATTCCCACGGTGGCCTCGCTGGCGCTGATCCCGATGGCGCAACGCAGCATGCAGTTGCAGGCCACGATTCAGGAAGGTGTGCTGATGCTGGGCGACGGCACGCTCAATGTTGATATTGAGCCAGTGCGCTGGAAGTAAGCAGGGAATATGTGCCAAATAGGGCTCTAGCCCCTGAGTGGCCTGCGCTAGCAGCTATTATTTAAATAGCATTTCAACGCTTTTCAGCGCCCGTTCTGCATATTTATTGAAGCGCCACGAATGGCCCAGTTGTGTGATGCGGTGCCAGGTGTCGCGCTTTTCGACCGGGCGCATTTGCGTCCAGTACTGCACCTCGGCAAAGCTGCGACCGCAGCCTTTGCATTCCTCGTCGCCCTGGCTGGTGGAGCAAATGGCGATGCACGGCGTGTCGGGCGTGGTGTCGTACCAGACCAGCCAGGCGGCCAGCGCAGCAGGTGAAAGCGCAGTTTCGTCAATAGCCAGCGCCTGGTCGAACACCATGCGGGCATATACCTCGGCCAGCGCACGGGTTTCAGGCGCCAGCGAAAAACCATCCGGCGACGGCTTTTTGCCGCGCCAGTAGTTAATAGCCGACTCGAGGTCGGTGATGTGGATGCGCGCCATGGGGGTCGCATGATAGCCCGCCATTAAATTCAGTTCAGCCGGCCGCGCAATAGCCTTCTGGCGGCGAAAATAGACCTTGTGACACCCTGCGTGCTTGCCGCGCCTCTTTTGACCGAAACGACCCCACCCGTGACCGACACCCTTTCTGCTGACCAGACCCCCGATCCCGACGCCAAAATTGAACAAGCCCGCCTCTGGCGCGACAACGGCTGGACCGCCCACATCCTCAAAAACGAAGACGACGACGGCTGGGCCGTGGCCATGACACGGGACGGCGCGTCAGAACCGGCCTTGATCGGGCCCTGGACCATGGGACGCGACAAGAAAAACCCCAAGCCACTGGACGTTAACGCCTTCAACACGCTGGTCAAAACCGCCTCGGAATTCGTGCGCCGCTCCGAACAGCAACTGCACGCCACGCTGCACCAGAGCATCGCCGTGACGTCCCGCAATGCCCGCATCACGGTGCTGCTCGACATCGTGCCGGACGAAGAAAACCCGACCGCCACCCTGACCGCGCAGGACGACGGTGGCGATGAACTGGCCAAAATTCGCGTGTCGCCCGGTTTCAAGCTCAGCCGGGCCAGCGCTACGGCCTGGGCCGATGGTGGTTTTCAAAAGCTGGCTTGACAATTCACAGGCGCCGCCCACCGACCCCGGTGCTATCCTTTGCCGCATGAAACTAATCGTCAAATGGCTGCTGAGTGCAGCCGCCCTGCTGGCCGTGGCTTATCTGTACCACGGGGTCGAGGTCAAAACCTTCGGCGCCGCGCTGACGGCCGCTTTTGTCATCGGCCTGTTCAACATGATTTTGCGACCGGTGCTGGTGCTGCTGACCTTGCCGGTCACGGTCATCACGCTCGGGCTCTTTTTGTTCGTCATTAATGCGCTGATGTTCTGGTCAGCGGCTGGCGTGCTGCAGGGGTTTTATGTGCGCGACTTTGGCGCGGCGCTGCTGGGCTCGCTGATTTACTCGGCCTTTGGCATCGTGATCGACTCAGCGATCGAGCGCTTGTTCCTTAAGTAAGGCCTCCACCTGCCGGTGCCGTGTGTCGATGATGGACGCGTCGATGTGGTCCACCGCCAGCTTGCTCGCGCGATCGTTTTTCATTAATTCCTGCGCCGCCTTCAGGCGGTCCAGCGCCGCAGGGTAGTCCAGCATGGCCACATGGGTTTCGGCATCGGCCCGAATGGCGAGCACGGTTTGGCCCTGCGCGGCATACGCGGTCGACAGCAACTGCCAAGCCTGCGCATCGCGCGGGTGCGCCGCCACCCACAGCTGCAAACGCTGCCCGACGTCACGCTCCGTCGCGATGCCCCCCATGGCTGGACCCGCTTGCGTGGCGATCTGCGCCCACAGCAACAACTCAGGACGGCCGGCGTCAGTGGGCACCCCAGCGTTAATGAGCTTCTGCGGGGGATTGATTTGCACCAGCGCTGCCGCATGGGCCAGATCACCCGCGGTCAGAGCGATTTCGGCCTCCAGCAATCGCACCAGTCGTGCGGCGGACGCATCACTGCGCACCAGCCCACTCAGGCGATTGAGAGACACCTTGGCGCTGGCGAAATCACGCAAGCGACTGGCGGCCAGCGCTGCTCCGTACAAAGCTGCCGCCTGCCGAGGGGCTGGCAGTGCCACCAACTGCGGCCCACTCGCCTCCACCAACAAGGCCCGCAGCGAATCAACGCCGGGGTTGGACAGCACACGGGCGCGGGCAGAAACCATGGCGTGCTCAAAAGTGAGCGTGGCTTTCACCGGCTTGGGCACCAGCAAGGCCTGGCGAGACTGCATGTCGGCAATGCGCTCGGTGGTCAATGGGTGGCTGCGCAGATAGGGGTAAGCGCCGTTGTCGTTGAGGCGCGAAGCCTGCTGAAGTTTGTCAAACATCGACACAAAACCCTGCGCCTCAAAACCGGCCTGGGTCATAACGCCGTAGCCCACGCGGTCGGCCTCGCGCTCCATGTCACGCGAAAAATTCAGCTGGTTTTGGGCTGTGACGGCCTGACCACCAACGATCAGCGCGTTGCCGGCATCGGCATTTTTGCTGGCGGCCAGGGCGCCCAGAATCATGGCGCCGATCAGCCACGGCGTTTGCTGGCCTTGCTTGGAAATCAGGCGTGAAATATGCCGCTGCGTGACGTGGCTGAGTTCATGCCCCAGCACTGAGGCCAATTCATCGCGACTGGCCACGATGCCAATCAGCCCCAGATGAACGCCAAAGTAGCCGCCCGGCAGCGCAAACGCATTCACCGTGCGGTCGCGCCCGAGCATGATCTCCCAGGCAAACCGTTCGTCCAGTTCGGGCGACAAATCGCCCCGGGTACGCGATGCCGCCAGCAGTGGCAACCAGATGCCGCGCACATACTCGGCCAGCACCGGGTCGTCAATGTAGTCCGGGTCGCGGTAAATTTCGCGGGCTATGCGGTCGCCCAGGCGGCGCTCGGCACTGGTGCTGATGTCGCTGCCATCACCCAGCGTGGGCAGCAGATTGAGCGGCGGTGCCGCGCTCGACGGGCCGACAGTCGCAGGCGGCATGACGTTGGTTTGCGCCAGCAGCGGCGCAGGGCCAGTCACGCCAATGGCTACTAAAACTATAGCTGCTAACGCAGGTAGCACGGGAGCTAGAGCCCGATTTGTCATAATATTTTTACGCAACATGAATTCCTTGGAGGGCGCATCCGTTGTCGGGCTGAACATCCCGGAGAAGTGCCGCTTAACCGTATGATGCGCGGCTGAGATGAACGTTGTGTAAATCTGGCGTTCGCCCCCTAACTTCTAACTGTAACGAACTTTGCCCCATGAGCACACTCACCCATTTTGACGACCAGGGCCAAGCCCACATGGTCGATGTGGCCGCCAAGGCCAGCACACACCGCATCGGCGTGGCCGGTGGCCGCATCGACATGCTGCCCGCCACGCTCGCCCTGATCGAATCCGGCACTGCCAAAAAAGGTGACGTGCTGGGCATAGCCCGTATCGCCGGCATCATGGCCGCCAAGAAAACCAGCGACCTGATTCCCCTGTGCCACCCGCTGGCACTCACCCGTGTTGCTATTGAATTTGAAACTAGCAAGGCAGCAGGAACTGAGGCTGGCAGCATTTATTGCACGGCAACCGTGGAGACCGTCGGCCCCACCGGTGTCGAAATGGAAGCGCTCACCGCCCTGCAAGTGGCCCTGCTCACCATTTACGACATGTGCAAAGCGGTGGACCGCGGCATGACGATCAACGACTGCAAGCTGTTGGAAAAGCATGGGGGCAAGTCGGGGAGTTATGTAAGTAGTTGATACTGTTCAATTTATTTACAACTGAGTGAGTGCTGGTCGATATTGTTTGTGGACCAGACCAGCACGCCAAAGCCTTGTTTTCTGACTAATTTTTACTTTTGTCCCTCGTTTGTCCCACTGAAGGAAAACGATGGCAACGATTCGCAAGCGCGGAAACACATGGCAAGTACGCATTCGGCGTCAAGGCTACCCAGATGAAACCAAAACACTACCCTCCAAGTTTGATGCAGAGCAATGGGCACGATCCATCGAAGTTGACATGGATCGGGGCCAGTTTGCCTGCCGAGACAAAACTGAGAAAAACACTTTTGGAGATGTGATACGTCGGTACGCTCATGATTTGGCAATGAAGTCAGGATGATTCTGGCGGGTTATCAATTGTCCAAATCGATGGAACTTGGAACTGCTAGTCAATGAATTACCAAACGCCGCTGTTCAGGCGTCTGAGCAGATACACGAATAAAGTCGTTATGCCCAAGGCCCAACAAGCCTTGAAACCTGTCTCGCACCACTCCACGAACGCATCTCAGCCCTAATCAAAAAGGTTGTCCATTTCGCTCTGAGAAAGCTTGTCACTGCCCTCCAAATCTGTTGCATCAACATCAGCAGCGTCATCAGCAAGAATGGGCTGGTTGTCGGTATTGGGTTGAACCTCAACCAGTTCAAGGTGACTCGGGTCTATCCGAAACAGGCGTAGCTCCAAATTGGAGCCATCTGCTGGAAAGGATACGGTTGGCTTTCGGGTGACACTCCTCTCCGTTTGAACCAAACCAATTCGTCCCGCCAAACTTTGACGATCCCGTGGTGTCAAGATGGACAAACGCTTTTGCGTGAAACGAACTTTGGCGTTCAGTGGAAATGCAGTACTCATTGATCGTTCTTACAGATAACAGACACCCTACTTTTCAAGCAAAAGTATTGACTTTTGTTCCGACCGAACCTTCAGTCGCCAGAGGTGGTTGTGGCAGGGCTTGCAACAAGGTCGTTGCTGTTGTTGCTTGAATGTCCAGTGCTTTTTTCAGCACCAAAATGTTGACGCTATCGGAGGTGTCACTCGAAACGGCAGCAGTTGCAGCTTGTACTGAAGTGGTGCTGGAAATGTTCATGTATGACCCCAAGGCAGTTTAAAACATATCTTTTTATCGACCTGCATCGTTGGAACTTGAACAGGCTACTTCGAAGGGCTTGTGATCCAAGTTGCAATCAGGCCCACGACCTCTTTTTCTTTTCCGATAAACCCGTGATAGTGCATTGGTTCGCAAGGGTCACCCGTTGGATCGGTGAATTTTTCAAGGCATCTACGATGTTCTGACCACCCTCATGGATTGCAGCAGCGGTGGCTGAAATGGTGCCCCTACTGGTTCCAATCAGCCAAATCGGCACGGGACTTTTAAACATGACGATCAACGACTGCAAGTTTCGGGAAAAGCATGGGGGCAAGTCGGGAAGTTATGTCAGCCCTTGATTTATAAGCGTTTTTAGGCGGTTCACGCGAAACCTGCCATTCTCTTACATCGGGTTATCCTGCGCCCACTTTTCATGACTCTCAGGAAAAGCGGCCTGGTAGCGTATGTCGTAGTACAGCGCCTCATCATCGCGCCCCAGCAGCACCGCGCTTTCGATCAGCTTTTCAACCACGCGCGGTTCCGGTGAAAAATGCAGCAAAGCCAGCGCCAGCGCATGGATATGTTCAGCGTTTCCAAGCGTCAAGGCCGTGGTGGTGAGTTCGGCAAAACGCACTTGATCGGCAAACAATCGCGAGTCTGCAATCTTTGCCAGCGTGTTGTCGCGCAAGGCATCACTTCTCTGCGCGGGCGCTTTGTAGATCTGACTGATTCGGTCGTAGTCCCATGCTGCATAACCAGAAAACGCTATTAATAAAGTAGCTATCAGCGCAGGCAGCACGAGGGCCAGAAGGCTAAAAGGCTTAAATTTTGTGGCCAAGTCGTTCGGCGCGCGCCACAGCAACCAGACGCTCAGGGCAAACGCCATCTGAAACGGCCCGTACCACAGCGGGTATTCCAGCAGGCTGTGCAGCAAAATCACGGCCAGCACCGTCCACGCCAACTGCCGCGTGGCATCGAGCTCGCGCCAGGGTTGGGCCCGCCATGCCAGCCACAAGCCACCACCGCACACCAACAGCGCCAGCGGCAGGCCCAGTTCCACCGCCAAATGCAGCGGCAGGTTATGCGCGTTGTCCAGAATTTCGCAAAACCGCTCGCCCGGGTACAAGTTGACAAAATGCGCGAAATCCAGCTCTCCCCAGCCCCAGCCCAACCACGGCTTTTGCGCGATCAGCTGCAGCACATTGCCCCACAGCGTGAGGCGACTTGAGCAATGCGCCCCGCCGTCATGCAGACGCGCCAGGATGCCGCTGGCGTTCGGGTCCAGCCCCGCCACCAGAGGCAAGGCCAGCGCCGCGACTGCGTACGCCAACACAGCTGCGCCCAACACACGATTCGCCTCCGATGTGCGCCCGCGCACCAGGCGCCAGACCCCGGCCATGACGACCAGCAGCACCAACTGCATCAGGCCCGTGCGTGACGACGAGGCCGCGTTGCCCAAGCCCAGCAACACCGCCGCCATCAACGGCAGCAACGAACGTAAGGCCAACACAGAGGCGGTCGACGTCTTGCGAAAAATGGAAGAACTGTTGCGGCCTTGCGCCACTGACCACAACAAAGCGGCCAGGCCGATGTTGGTCAGCGTGGCGAACTGGTTGCGCTGACGTAAATTGGCATAGGCCTCACCCAAACCTGTGCTGTTGACCCAAAAACCCAAAGGCGCTGTCGCGCCAAAATATTGCAGCAAGCCCATCAAACTGCTCAGTAGCGCCGCCACCAACCAGGCCGCTGCGATGGCGCTCACCAAGCGCTCGCCTGATACCCGGTTCGGGATACGCCAGCACACCAGCAGCAGCGCCCCGGCGCAGGCCCACGAAAACATCAAGGGCACCACGCCCGGCGAAGGACCCATGGAAAAGGGATTCAACCAGGGCAGGGTAATGAGCAGGAAGGCGGCAATGGGTTGCATGGGCATGAAAGGGTGCGAGCAAGGCAATCAGGTAATTGACGGAAAGCCTGCTATTTTCGCTGCGACTTGAAATCAGCGTGTTCAGGGCCGTGTTACGCCACTACCATTACTTGATGCAGACTTGGCGCACCATTTTGATGTCTGTCAGGCCCATCATGATTTTTTCCATGCCATCCATCTTCAGGGTGCGCATACCGCCTTCAACAGCGGCTGCAAAAATCTCGGCGACGCGGGCGCGCTCCTGAATCAGCTTTTTGATGTCGTCGCTGGCAATCAGCAACTCGTGCAGGCCGACGCGGCCTTTGTAGCCGGTCTTGTTGCACTTGTCGCAGCCGACATGGCGAAATAACCGAAGTTCCCCGTCCTGGTCGTAGGTTTCGTGCCAAGTGGCGATCAGTTTTTTGGTTTCGCCTTCGTAGTCAGCCTTCCAGGCTACAGAGTGCCGCAGTTCATCCGCATATTCAGCGGCAAACAAACGCAGTTCTTCGGCGTCAGGCACGTAAGACTCTTTGCAGTCACACAGTTTTTTGGCTAGGCGCTGCGCCAGAATGCCCAGCAGGGCATCGGCAAAGTTGAAGGGGTCCATGCCCATGTCAAGCAGCCGGGTGATGGACTCGGGCGCCGAGTTGGTGTGCAGGGTCGAGAACACCAGGTGGCCGGTGAGCGAGGCTTCAACGCCCATGGCCACAGTTTCTTTGTCGCGCGACTCGCCGACCATGATGATGTCGGGATCAGCCCGCAAAAAGGCCCGCATGATGAGCGCAAAGTCGATGCCGGCTTTGCGGTTGATCTGCACTTGGCGCAGCCCTTTTTGGGTAATTTCAACCGGGTCTTCGGCGGTCCAGATTTTGGTCTCGGGCGTGTTCAGGTGCTTGAGGATGGAGTGCAGCGTGGTGGTTTTGCCCGAGCCGGTGGGTCCGCACACATAAAACAAACCGTACGGTTTCTCGATGGTCTGGATGACGCGCGCTTTGTTATGCGGCGTGAGGCCGAGTTTATCGAGCGGAATCGGCTCGCCGCCCGCCAAAATCCGCATCACCACGTCTTCTACCCCGCCGGCTGACGGAATGGTGGCCACCCGCAACTCGATGTCGATCGGGCCGTATTTCTTGAACTTGATCTTGCCATCCTGCGGCTTGCGACGCTCTGAAATGTCGAGGTCGCACATGATTTTCAGGCGCGTCACCATGGCCTGGCGAAAATGCGCGGGTACTTCGACATACGGCTGCAGCGTGCCGTCAATGCGGAAGCGAATGCCGGTTTTGAGCTTGCCCGGCATCGGCTCAATGTGGATGTCGGACACCTTCTGGTTGTAGGCGTCGATGATGACTTTGTTGACGAACTTGACCAACTCGTTGTCGGCCGCAGCAGACTCCAGCGAATCGTCGTTCGCGCCATCGTCAATGGGTGAGCCATCCATGTCAGCCAGCAGTTCATCGATCGTGCCGCCCTCAACGCCGACGCCAAAGATCTGCCCCAAGGTTTCTGCAAACTCGGCCTGGGTGGTGACACGGTAAGAAAACTTGGTGAAACGAGGGAACACCTGCTGCACGATGCGTGAACTGCGCACCGCCTCGGGGTCCACGCACATGATGACCAGGCCCTCAGGCGATTCCTCCAGCGGAATCCAACGTTGCTCTTCGGTGAATTCGCGTTTTAGTGAGCCGTGAAGCATTTCTGAGCGAATTCGGCTGGGCGTGAAAGGCTCATAAGGCACATCAAAAAACTTGGCCAGCGACGGGCCAATCTGGGATGGCCTCACTTTGTAAGTCGCAATCAACACATGCTCAACCGGCTTGCCTTCCTGTCGCGCCAACTGCAAGCACTCCTGCAACTCCTGCGCGGTCATGACGCCTTCAGCGACCAAACCGTCATATTTGGTGGCATTGCGCCGTACCGTTTCTTCAGCTTTGTGCACGCGTTGGCGAATGGCTGTGGCGAGTGTTTTACACAACTGGGCCACCCCTTCGACTTCCAGCTCGCCAAAAGGCTGGTCGCTCTTGTTGTTGATAACCTGAAGCACACCGTGCAGCGTTTTACCTTCGAGAATGGGCGCCACCAGCATCTGGCGGGTTCTATAGCCCGAGCGCTTATCGACTTCTTTTAAAAAGGTCAGGGCCGGGTGAATTTGCTTGAGGGCGTCGTCGTCGTACACATCAGGCAGATTTAGCAGTTTGCCGCTATAGGCCGCGTAGCCAGCAATACTTTGAGGCGTGATCGGTAACTTGAGGTCGCGACTGCTGTTGAGCCCGGTCTTGACCTTGGAAATAATGGCGGTCTGGTCTTCGTTAACAACGTAGAGCGTCAGTCGGTCAGCGTTAAACAGCTTACAGATGTCACTGCTGGCTTCCAGCATGATCTGTTCAAGGTTTTCAGTCTCATGAATTCGCGCTGTGACATGCTGGAGTTGCTTGTAAAAAAGCGCCTCAAACGTCATGCCGCGTCTGACGGAAGTTGATTTGGGAGGTTCGATCACGGCACTCATGACTCAAACTCCTGAGGGTTCAGCGAGTTTCAGTTCGTCTGTGTAACAGGCGTAAATCCAGATGGCATCAAGCCTGGACAAACTGCATTTGAGTACCGGCCAGCTCAACCAGATCGCCGTTTTTCAAGGGCAAAGGGTCTGACCCGATAGGCGCACCGTTGAGTGTCGGGTTGCCGCCACCTTCGACGTGGTGAACAAAAAAACCACGCTGGCGTCGAGTGATAGCAGCCACCGCCACGCCGGGCTTGCCGATGGTGGTCACGACTTTGGTCAAGAGCACTTCTCGGCCCGCTGCAGCACCCGACAAGACCTTAATGGAGGCACGCAAGGCATCCAGTTCGGCCGAATTCGCCGATACACCCGTGGGGAACACAGGTGGTGGTGAAACTGCAGAAGGCATAGAGGCGGTAGCGGCCGTCTCGGCCTTGAAAACCATGGTTTTCTCGAAGTTGTCAGTGGCCACTTCGTTAACAAACTTAATCTTGTACTTGCCCACCTCAACCGTGTCGCCATTTTGGAGCAGCTGCTTTTTTGCGGCTTTGCCATTCACGTACGTGCCGTTGGTGCTGTTGAGGTCTTCAAGGTAGACCTCTGTACCCAGCATCTGCAACACCGCGTGCTCGCCACTGACGGCCAAATTGTCGATCACGATATCGTTGTAGGGTCGGCGCCCCAAGGTGGTTTTGTCCTTGGTTAACTGGACTTCTTTAATAACAACACCGTCGATCGATACAATCATTTTCGGCATGACCGACTCCTGTTCCTGAAATTTGTTTTTGAAAACATCATGCGAATGCTATTTTCCTAGTAATCTGGATATTAACCCGCGCTTCTCTGTAGTGCCTGCAACTTGTGTCAACAATACCGTGATGTTGTCACGCCCGCCATTTTCATTGGCCAGAGAAACCAGTTCTTCGGCCAACTTGTGCAGTGTCGCCCCGGTTTGCAAGACCCTGGCGATCGCCGGGTCTTCCACCATGTCGGTGAGTCCATCGGAACACATCAGATAAACATCGCCTTGCTCCACGGAGTGCTCGTGAAGTTCCATCCTGGCATCCAGCTCGACTCCCAGCGCCCGGGTGACCAGGTTTCTATTTGGGGAAATGGCTGCCTGCTCTGGTGTGAGCAAGCCGGCGTCCATCTGCTCTTGCAGCAGAGAGTGATCGCGGGTGATTTGCACCAACTTATTGGCGCGCCACCGGTAGCAACGCGAGTCACCAATATGCCCCAACAAAAGGGTATTTTCCTGAAATACACCCACGACCAGCGTGGTGCCCATGCCCGCGTAGTGAGGGTTTGATTTGGCAGAATTTAAAACTGACAAATTGGCGTTGTCGACACAAATTTCAATGGCACGGCGAACCTGCAAGGCATTGGCCTGTAGGCCCGCTTCAGACAACCAGCGCGACAACTCCGACTTGATGAACGCCGTGGCCATACCGCTTGCTATTTCCCCGGCGTTGTATCCGCCCATCCCATCCGCCAACACGGCCAGATGAGTGGCTTCATCAAATGCCACTGAGTCTTCATTGTTATCCCGAGTTCGACCCGGATCTGTTTGCGCGCAGAAGGTGTAATTCATTGTGTGTCGGACTAAATTTCCAGGTCAATTGGGCTAGCACCCGATAATACCGCCCGTAACGCAGCGGCAAACTGATCGCCATCCTGATAACGATCTTCAGGACGTTTTCTTAACGAAAAGGCAACCAGACTCGCCAGATCGGGCGACAGATCAGGGCGGCTATGGCGAATGTCTGGCGCATCGACGGTTGAAATTTTATTCATCAACTCCGCCATGGAGGCACCGCGAAAGGGCAGTACGCCGCTCAGCATCTGGAACAGCATCACGCCTAAAGAATACAGATCAGAGCGACCGTCCACCTTACTGCCGACCAATTGTTCTGGCGACATGAAGCTGGGCGTTCCCAGCACGAGTCCGGTTTTGGTTTTGCTGGAGTCCGTGATCCGCGCTATTCCGAAATCTGTCACCTTCACCGTATCACTTTCCATCTCATACATGATGTTGGCCGGCTTGATGTCGCGGTGCACCACATTCAGACGGTGCGCGTAGGCTAGCGCCTCTGCCACGCGCGCCACGATGGAGATCACCGAGCTCACCGGCAACAAACTGCCCGGCTTGCAGAAATCAAGCAGGTCTTTTCCTTTGACGAACTCCATCGCGATATACGCCAGGCCCTGGTCTTCGCTAGCACCATAGATCGTCACGATGGTCGGGTGCTGCAAGCGGCCTGCGGCCTCGGCCTCCCGAAAAAACCGCTCGCGGGCGTCCGCCAGATCACGGCCTTCAAACTCTTCACTTAAAGCCATGGTTTTCAGGGCTACTACACGCCCGCTTTGCGTGTCTTGGCCCAGGTACACCACGCCCATGGCGCCCTTACCCAGCTCTTTTCCAACTTGGTATTGACCTAGCATGGCATGGCTGGGGCCATCAGCCTGCACGGACGTGGCCGTTGTGCGGGCGGTCAATCGCTTCAACAAGGTTTGAATTTCCCGGTCGTCCGCTTGACAGGACGCCATGTATCGAAGCACGCCCTCAGCCTGGCTGAATTGCTGTTTGCGTTCAAATTCCAATGCCAGTCCACGCAAATCCTGCAGGACTGCCGGGTTCGGTTGCGCGTGACGAAACTGCTCAAACGCCAGGTCAAGCTGCCCTTGCCCCTGCAAGGCAAGCCCCAGCATGCGACTGACGTCTGCAGGATCTTTATGCGGCGTGGACTTGGGGCTGGCAACCTTCGGCAAGCAACGATGCAACACAGATATCGTCAGCTGCTTGATGCGTTCGAGTGCCCTCTGAAAACTCATATTGATGCCGATCAGGTTCAGGCGGTTGTTTGATCGCGTTTTTTAAGCCACTTCCCCACCAGCAAAACGCTCACGGCGCCGATGATTCCCAGGCCATAGCTCCAGGCCATGGACTGTGGCAACGCATCCTTCAAGGAGGGATCGCTGTGAGCCATCGTGCCGGCAATCCATCCCAGCAACATCCCGCCCAACGTGATGATGTGAGGAAACCGATCCATCAACTTAAGCACCACTTGGCTGCCCCAAATGATGATAGGAATACTGACCAGCAGACCAAAAATGACCAGCGGCATCTGGTTCTGCCCACCAGCACTTGTGGCCACGCCCGCAATCGCGATGACGTTGTCGATGCTCATGACCAAGTCAGCAATGATCACTGTTTTGACCGCCGCCCAGAGTCGGTCGCTGCCTTGAATGTTGGAGTGCCCCTCCTCATCAGGTGCCAGCAACTTGACGCCAATCCACAGCAATAGTGCAGCGCCCACCAGCTTGAGAAATGGCACTTGCAGCAGGGTAACGGCGAATGCAATGAGGATGACTCGCAGCACAATGGCGCCCACCGTGCCCCACAAGATGCCTTTGAGGCGCAGGTTTTTTGGCAATTGTCGGCATGCCAATGCAATCACCACCGCGTTATCACCGCCCAGCAAAATGTCGATCATGATGATCTGACCGACAGATAACCAGAAATGGGCGGTAAGGAATTCTTCCAATGTCTTCTTTCTTAAAACCAGAAATGCACAAACAACAAAGCCGGATTGTCCTTCAGGACACCCGGCTTGCTTGGGATAGGGCGCTGGTTGCACCCCATCAGGCTTAGCTTATTAGGCTTACTTCAGCAGTGCTTTCAGCAACTTCGCCATTTCGGATGGGTTGCGTGTGATCGTGAAACCGCACTCTTCCATCACTGCCAACTTGGCATCCGCTGTATCAGCGCCACCAGAGATCAAGGCACCGGCATGGCCCATGCGCTTGCCGGCAGGTGCCGTCACGCCAGCGATGAAGCCAACGATAGGTTTTTTCATGTTGAGCTTGCACCAACGAGCGGCTTCAGCTTCGTCCGGACCACCGATTTCGCCAATCATGATGACGGCGTCGGTATCTGGATCATCATTGAATGCTTTCATGATGTCGATGTGCTTCAGGCCATTGATCGGGTCGCCACCAATACCAACCGCGCTGGACTGGCCCAGACCGATTTCGGTCAATTGCGCCACAGCTTCGTAAGTCAGCGTGCCGGAACGGCTCACCACACCAATGCGACCTGCACGGTGGATGTGGCCGGGCATGATGCCGATCTTGATTTCGTCAGGCGTGATCAAACCAGGGCAGTTTGGTCCGAGCAAGAGAGTTTTCTTGCCGCCGGCAGCTTCTTTGGCGCGCATTTTGTTGCGCAGTTCCAGCATGTCACGAACTGGGATGCCTTCAGTGATACAGATGGCCAGGTCCAGATCAGCCTCAACAGCTTCCCAGATGGCAGCAGCAGCGCCGGCTGGTGGCACGTAAATGACCGACACGGTAGCGCCGGTGTCTTTTGCCGCTTCGCTGACGGAGGCGAAAATTGGGATTCCAAAAATGGACTCGCCAGCCTTCTTGGGGTTCACACCCGCGACGAAACAGTTTTTGCCGTTAGCGTATTCCTGGCACTTTTCAGTGTGGAACTGACCGGTCTTGCCGGTGATGCCTTGGGTGATGACCTTGGTGTCTTTATTGATGAGAATTGACATGATTTTCTTAATCAGTTGGGGACAGAGCTGGTTCGCGGTGCGAACTGCGGTCTGTCCCGCAAGGGTTTATCAAGCCGCGGCTTTAACAGCAGCAACCACTTTTTCGGCAGCATCGGCCATGGTGTCTGCGCTGATGATGGGCAGACCGGACTCGGCCAGCATTTTTTTGCCCAACTCTTCATTGGTGCCCTTCATGCGCACGACCAGCGGCACACTCAGGTTGGTGGCTTTGCAAGCCGTGATCACGCCGGTGGCGATGGTGTCGCACTTCATGATGCCGCCGAAGATGTTGACCAAAATGGCCTTGACCTTGGGGTTTTTCAACATGATCTTGAAGGCTTCCGTGACCTTCTCGGGGGTAGCACCGCCGCCCACGTCCAGGAAGTTGGCTGGCTCAGCGCCGAACAACTTGATGGTGTCCATGGTGGCCATGGCCAGACCAGCACCGTTGACCAGGCAACCGATGTCGCCGTCCAGGCTGATGTAAGCGAGGTCAAACTTGCTGGCTTCGACTTCAGCAGGATCTTCTTCGTCCAGGTCGCGGTAGGCCACGATTTCTGGGTGACGGTACAGCGCGTTGGCGTCAAAGTTGAACTTTGCGTCAATGGCTTTGATGCCGCCGTTGCCTTCAAGGATCAAGGGGTTGATTTCGACCAACGATGCGTCGGTGTCCATGTAAACCTTGTACAGCTTTTGCAACACGTCCATGCACTGGGCAATGGAACCCGCTGGCACGCCAATGCTCTCGGCGAGCATTTTGGCTTGTGCGTCGGTCAGGCCGAGGGCTGGATCAACGAACTCTGTAATGATTTTCTCGGGGGTGGAATGGGCCACTTCCTCGATGTCCATGCCGCCTTCGGAGGAGACGATGAACGCCACGCGCTGGGTAGCGCGGTCGGTCACTGCCGACACGTAGTATTCTTTTTTGATGTCAGCGCCGTCTTCGATAAGGAGGCGACGGACCTTTTGGCCTTCTGGGCCAGTCTGGTGGGTGATGAGCTGCATGCCCAAAATTTCGCCAGCGATCTTCTTGACGTCATCAATGGAGCGCGCAAGCTTGACGCCGCCGCCCTTGCCACGGCCACCCGCATGAATTTGAGCCTTGACGACCCACACTGGGCCGCCCAGTTTTTGAGCGGCTTCCACCGCTTCTTGAACGGTGAATGCCGGGATGCCGCGAGGCACCGGTACACCAGCTTGGCGCAAGATTTCCTTGCCTTGGTATTCGTGAATCTTCATGAGGACTCTCTATCGGGAGGGGTAGTTTCTTATCCGGCCACTCAGCTTGGCAGCTGTTTGGCGGGCACTGGTCAACGCAACTTCGAACTGTATCATGCTGCAACGCACCAAAACTAGCCTGCGCGTCACTTGCATAATTCATAATTATCAAGTGACCATCTGAATTGAAACTGACGCGGAGAACGCCACCATGCACAAAATATTTATTGACGGCGAAGCCGGTACCACTGGGCTACAAATTCGTGAACGCCTTCAGACCCTACCCGGCCTCGAAGTCGTAAGCATTGCGCCTGAACTGCGCAAAGACCCCGAAGCCAAGCGCGCCCTGATGGCGCAGGTCGATTTGGTGGTGTTGTGCCTGCACGATGATGCAGCGATTGAATCCGTCGCCATGATCGACGCCACGGCGCACACAACCGGCCAACCTGGTCCCAAAATCATTGATGCTTCCACCGCCCACCGCACCGCGCCGGGCTGGGTGTTTGGCTTTCCTGAATTGGTCGCGGGGCAAAAAGAGGCGGTAGCCCAGTCGAACCGTGTGGCCAACCCGGGCTGCTACGCCACCGGCGCCATTGCGCTGATTCGCCCACTCATTGACGCAGGTCTGATCCCGAAAGATTTCTCCCTCACGCTGCCCTCGGTCAGCGGTTTTTCGGGCGGTGGCCGCCCCATGATTGAGGCCTATGAAAAAGGCGAAGCGCCTGCGTTTGAGTTGTATGCCCTGGGTTTGAAGCACAAACACATTCCCGAAATCATGGCCTACACCGGCCTGACGCGCCGCCCGGTATTCATTCCCGCTGTGGCCAATTTCAAGCAAGGCATGCTGGTGCAATTGCCGCTTGATCTGGACTTGTTGCCAGGCCAACCCAGCGCGCAAGATTTGCACGATGCGTTGGCAAAACACTACGCTGGCAGCGAGTGGGTGAGCGTATTGCCTGCTACGCCTGACAACAAACTGGATGCCGTGGCATTGGCCGACACCAATAAACTGGAGTTGCGTGTGTTCGCCAACGACGGTGCAAACGATGATTTTCACCATGCTGTGTTGGTCGCCCGTTTGGACAATCTGGGCAAAGGCGCCAGCGGCGCTGCGGTACAAAACCTGAAACTGATGCTGGGGCTGTAAGCGCCTGAAAAATGCTATGTTATTAATAGCTACTTGCGCAATTAGCACGGGGGCTTGAGACCTATTTGACTATATATTAGTCGTCTGAGGTCTGTCCCACCACTTTTCGGATCACGTCCCCGCCAAAACCACGCGCCGCCAGAAACCGCATTTGTTTGGCGGCGGCTTGTGCATCCTCTGCAGGTTCTCCGAATTTCTTGCGCCAGACTTCCTGTGCCCGAACCTGCTCTGTGGCCTTCAAGCCTGCCAGCGCTGCGCTAACCGCTTCGGGGTCCAGTCCTTTGCCTTGTAATTCCTGCTTGATGCGGGCAGTGCCCAACTTGGCGGCACGGCGGTGCACGATGGATTCAATGACTCGCGCTTCGCTGATGAAACCCTTGGCCTGCAGTTCGTCCAACACCCGCGCCAACTCGCCGGGTTCTTCTTCGAAGTTTTTAAGTTTGCGCTCCAACTCCAGCCGCGAATGCTCTCGTCCGCTGAGCAAACGCAAAGCACGACCCTTCAGGGAAAGTTGGGCAAAAGACATAGGGGCTTGTGGCAATAAGAATGAGTGACTCTCGCCACCTGCGCCAGTTTGCTATTTTTTAAATAGCTACTTGCGCAGGTAAGACGGGGGCTAGACTGCTTTTTTGCTTACAGCTTTGGGCTTTGGTTCGGCTTCTGGCGCACCTTGCAACAAAGGAATGCCCAGCGACAGGCGCACCTTGTTTTCAATCTCCAGCGACAAGGCGGGGTTCTCACGCAGGAACTCGCGGGCATTGTCACGGCCCTGGCCGATTTTTTCGCCGTTGTAGGCATACCAGGCGCCCGACTTGTCCAGAATATTGGCGGTCACACCCATGTCGATGATCTCGCCATGGCGGCTGATGCCTTCCCCAAACAAGATATCAAACTCTGCCGTCTTGAAGGGCGAGGCCACCTTGTTCTTGACGACCTTGACGCGGGTTTCGTTGCCAATGGCCTCGTCACCCTTCTTGATGGTGCCGATGCGGCGAATGTCCAGCCGCACCGAGGCGTAGAACTTCAGCGCATTGCCGCCGGTGGTGGTCTCCGGCGAGCCAAACATCACACCAATCTTCATGCGAATCTGGTTGATAAAAATGACCATGCAGTTGGTCTTTTTAATGTGGGCGGTGAGTTTGCGCAACGCCTGACTCATCAGGCGGGCTTGCAGGCCGGGCAGCGAGTCGCCCATTTCGCCTTCCAGCTCGGCCTTGGGTGTCAGTGCCGCGACCGAGTCGACCACGATCAAATCGACCGCGCCGGAGCGCACCAAACTGTCCACAATCTCCAACGCCTGTTCACCGGTGTCGGGCTGGCTGATCAGCAAGTCTTGCAGGTTGACGCCGAGTTTTTGAGCGTACTGGATGTCCAGCGCATGTTCAGCATCGACAAAAGCGCACTGTCCGCCTATTTTTTGCATTTCGGCAATCACTTGCAGGGTGAGCGTGGTCTTGCCTGAAGACTCGGGGCCGTAGATTTCGACCACCCGGCCGCGTGGCAAGCCGCCCACACCCAGCGCCACGTCCAGCCCGAGCGAGCCGGTGGACACCACCTGGATGTCTTCAATCACCTCGCCCTCGCCGAGCCGCATGATGGTGCCTTTGCCGAACTGTTTTTCAATCTGGGCCAGTGCTACTTGCAGGGCCTTGGCTTTTTCGGCGTTGACGGGGGGTTTAACGGGTGCGTCCATGAAAATTCTCCTTGAATGACAACAGATGAAGTCGGTGGTTGAAGCTGGGCGCATCCTTCTGTTTTTAATAACAGGCTGGATGCTTGAACAGTAGTTTAGTACGCGATTCAAACCTGTAAAGAGTTTTTTTAGTCAATTTAGCTTACTATTTAATGCATGACAAATTCACTTGCTCCGCCCACCGCCCAGGCCGACCATTGGCGCCAAACGCACCTGGGCCACTGGATGAACCTGGCGCTGCAGCGCTTTGATGCCCGGGTGCTGTTCCTGATGGCGCGCAACGAGAATGTGCCACTGGCCCTGTCGAATCTGGCGGCCCGGGGCAGCTTGAGCGCTTCGCATGTGCACATTACCCGTCACTTGGCGCTTGAAGGCTCGCGCCTCACGGATCTGGCCGAGCGGGCCGGCATGAGCAAGCAAGCCATGGGCAAACTGGTCGAGCAATGCGAGGCATGGGGTCTGGTGACGCGACTGGATGACCCGCGCGATGCCCGCGCCCGACGCATCGTTTTCACCCCGATCGGACTGGCCTGGCTCCAGGCATTCCAACAGGCGGTGGCGCAGGCTGAAGCCGAGTTACGCGCTGCAGTGGGCAATGAAGTGGCCACCGTCATCGCGATCGGACTCGAAGCTTATTCTGGGTGAAAACACTGAGCGCTGAGCGCTAAATAACCATTAGACTTGTAAGCCTAGAATAAGCAAAATACAGGCGCCCGCAACCGGCATTCACCCCCTACGGAGACGATGATGAGAATTCTGATTGCAGAAGATGACCAGGTACTGGCCGATGGCTTGTTGCGCACCTTGCGCAGCTCAGGCGCCGCCGTTGACCATGTGGCCAGTGGCACCGAAGCCGATGCCGCGCTCATGACCAACACCGAGTTCGATCTGCTGATTCTGGACCTGGGCCTGCCCAAAATGCACGGCCTGGAGGTTCTGAAAAAGCTCCGCGCCCGCGGCTCTGCGCTTCCCGTTTTGATCCTCACCGCCGCTGACAGCGTCGAAGAGCGCGTCAAAGGTCTGGACTACGGCGCCGACGACTACATGGCAAAACCCTTCAGCCTGTCGGAGCTTGAGGCGCGCGTGCGTGCGTTAAGTCGCCGCGGCATGGGCTCGGCCAGCAGCACCATCAAACACGGCCCGCTGATTTACGACCAGGGTGGCCGGGTGGCCACCATCGACGGCGTGATGGTCGAGTTGTCGGCAAGGGAACTCGGCTTGCTCGAAGTTCTGCTGCAACGCTCGGGACGCTTGGTCAGCAAAGACCAACTGGTGGAGCGTTTGTGCGAGTGGGGTGAAGAAGTGAGCAACAACGCCATCGAGGTCTACATTCACCGCCTGCGCAAAAAAATCGAAAAAGGTCCGATCCGCATCGCCACCGTCAGGGGCCTGGGTTATTGCCTGGAAAAAATTCCTGGCTGATATGACCCCCACGCTTGCCACTGCGTGTGCTGCGCTGCCCCCCGAGGGGGCCGTGCCTTGCTTGGGGCGGCCCGGCGCAGCGGCAGTTTCGACTCTCCCGTCGTGAATATTTTCCACCGCGAGCAGCGGTCCCTGTTCGGCGAAATCCTGGACTGGATGCTCACGCCGTTGCTGCTGCTGTGGCCGATCAGCCTGGTGCTGACTTGGCTGGTCGCGCAAAGCATTGCCGGCAAACCTTTTGACAGAGCACTGGAGTACAACGTCGGGGCACTGGCGCAGTTGGTCACTGTCAGCAACAACCGGGTGCAATTCAATCTGCCACTGCCCGCACGAGAGCTGCTACGCGCCAATGACTCAGACACGGTGTACTACCAAGTGATGGGCGCCAAAGGCGAGTTTCTAGCTGGCGAGCGCGACTTGCCGTTGCCACCTGAAGAAGAAAAAGTGGTCTACGGTGAAGTCCACATACGGGATGCAGAAGTCCACGGCGTGGACGTAAAAATAGCTTACACATGGATCAAACTGCCATTGCCGGGCAACCGCACCGCCCTGATCCAAGTCGCAGAAACCATGGAAAAACGCTCGGTGCTCGCGACTGAGATTGTCAAAGGCGTGATGCTGCCGCAGTTTGTGATTTTGCCGATGGCCGTGCTGCTGGTGTGGCTGGCGCTGGTGCAAGCCATCAAACCCCTGAACCAGCTTGAAGAACGCATCCGGGCCCGCAAACCCGATGACCTGAGCCCGATTGACGCGCAGGCCGTGCCGCTGGAGGTGGCGCCGCTGGTGTACTCAGTCAACGATCTTTTAATGCGACTGAAGGAGTCAATCTCGACCCAAAAACGCTTTCTGGCAGATGCCGCGCACCAACTCAAGACCCCACTGGCAGGGTTGCGCATGCAAGCCGATCTGGCACAACGCGAGGGCGCCAACGCCGAGGAACTGAAACAGTCGCTGCGCCAGATTGGCCGTGCCAGCATTCGGGCCACCCACACCGTCAATCAGTTGCTGGCGCTGGCCCGGGCCGAGAGCAGTGGCTCGGCCATGCCGCGCGTCACCAACGATCTGGCCGAGTTGACGATGTCGGTCGTGCGCGACTGCGTGCCACGGGCCCTTGAAAAACACATTGATCTGGGCTACGAAGGTCCGCAGCCCGGCACCGAAGGCGGCCAACTGGCCGGCAACCCAACGCTGCTCAAGGAGCTGATTCGCAATCTGGTGGACAACGCCATCAACTACACGCCCTCCAGCATGGACGCGCCCGGCGTCATCACCGCCCGTGTGCTGACGGACCCGTTTGGCAAGTCGCTGGTGTTGCAGGTTGAAGACTCCGGGCCGGGTGTACCAGAAGCAGAACGGGAGTTGATTTTTCAACCGTTTTACCGCGCACTGGGCACCGAAGCCGATGGCACTGGCCTGGGACTACCGATCGTGATGGAGATCGCCCATCAGCACAATGCAACGGTCAACATGGAATCGACCCATCCGGGTCTGGTGCCACCGGGCGCCCGTTTCACCGTGCGCTTCAAGGTCGACACCACGATCCTCGAGCAAGCTTAAGGGCAGGGGCTCAGGCTCTTGCCAGCCAGGGCCGGTTTTAGATCATCCAGACGGGCTTTCAAGGCCTCATCAACCACGGGCAATTGCAGGGCCAGGCCGTGCTCCTCGGCCCGCTCCTGCAGCACGCGTGCCGTGCGAACGCCACGTCGACTGAAGGCCTCCAAGGCGGCATTGGCCGCGGCCTGCGTCTCAAAACCACCCAGGGACAAACCCAAACCCAGCGATGGATTGGCCAGTGGTTCAAATTTAAGATTCAGGAAGGCCAACTGCTGACGTTTTTTAGCCAGTTCTTCGGCATTGGCGTATTTGCCCATGAAGACAATCCAGCGGGCGGGCGCCACGGCGGACTCCAGCTGCCATGACCCGGCCGGCAAGACCTGCGCCAGCGTGCGTCGCAATAGCTCGCCCTGCACCTCGTCAAACAACCCGGCCTGCAAGCAGACTGACGGCTTGGCGGCTGCGAGCGGCACCACTTCAGGCTGACGTAATTCCTGGGGACTCAGCAAGCGCAGCGCTTCCGGCCTGATTTGCTGGGCCATGCGTTGCGGCTCGATTTGCTGCGTGGGGGCCCAACCGAGCCCGATCAGCAAGCCCTGCGACCAGGCGAAATAGAGGCCATTCAGCAAAACCAGGGCGAGGAGGATGAAGCGCAACATGGTCAATGCAGGTTACAGGTTGGCATAGGGCGGTGCGCTCTGCGGACGCACACTGACCTCGGCACTGGTTATTTTTTTCAAACCCTGCGCGGTCAGCACCTGCAAGGCACCCACGCTGTCGACGCCTTGCGCGGTGCCGGTCATGCCGTCACTGAGGGTCACGGGCAAGCCCCCCAACGCGTCCCGTTCATTGAACAGGCGCTGAAACGGCCCAAACCCCAGCGACTCAAACGACTTGATGGTGCGCACCAAGGGGGCGATGAGGCGCAACAGGGCGTGCGGCGCATCGATCCCCGGCAAGACCTCCAC
Source organism: Rhodoferax sp. (assembly GCF_037143375.1). Taxonomy (GTDB): domain Bacteria; phylum Pseudomonadota; class Gammaproteobacteria; order Burkholderiales; family Burkholderiaceae_C; genus Rhodoferax. The sequence continues at coordinate 27,516 of NZ_JBAWYV010000005.1, forward strand.
GAGCCCGGCCGGTGGCGTGGCCAATCCGGTGGCAGCGGGCTCCCGGATGTTGATACCAACACCAATCACGGCATAGCGCTGCGCCCCAATACTGGCCGTCTCGATCAGAATACCGGCCAGTTTGCGGTCGTTCAACCACACATCATTGGGCCATTTCAGGCGCAAATCAGGGTGCAGGCTTTGCACCACGCTGACACCCACAGCCAATGACAGGCCTGACCAGTCCACCGGGTACAAGGGCAGACCCACAGAAAAAGTCAGCGCAGTGGCACCCGGTTGTGGCGTGCCGGCACCACTCTGCCAGTCGCGCCCCAAGCGGCCCCGACCTGCCGTTTGCTGCTCGGTCACCAGCAACACCGGCTCAAAACGCCCGGTGCGAGCGCGTCGCATCAACTCGGAATTGGTGGAGTCGATTTGCGGCACGATTTCCACGGTGAAGCCGGGTAACTCAGGCGCTACGGCTTCCCAGATAGCCTCGGCGGGCCAACGGATCGGCTGGTTCAGGCTCGTCACCTTAGCGGCGTCCGCTTTTGGGAGCCAGCAGCGTGCCACGGCAGTTTGCAGCGCCACACCAGCAGGGGTAGTTGGCCTTCAATTTGGCGGTGTAGCGCGCATCAATGACCAGACCGTAGTCGTAGTTCAACTCTTCGCCCGCCGGGATGTTGCGCAGCGCCTTGATGAAGATGCGCCCGTTTTGCTCGTCGGCTTCGCAGTTGGGGTTGCAGGAATGGTTGATCCAGCGTGAGGAGTTGCCGCCCACTTTGGCATCAATCACGCGATCTTCGTCCACCGTGAAATAAAACGTGTGGTTGGGGTCGGTCGGGTCATGCGGGTGACGCGCCAAGGCTTCGGGCCAGTCAATCACCTCGCCCACGTACTCCAGCAAGGTTTCGCCCTCTGCGATATCCTGCACCGCAAAAACGCCTTTGCCGTGCACGCCGGAGCGTCGGGTTTGAATTCGGCGGCTGGGGCTGGAGGTGGTTTTTTTGGACACGACAAAAAAATTTGGTATGGTGAACTCGTATGGGCGCACGTGTGTGCGCCCACCTGTGTGTGCGTGCGCTTGGGCGCCCGCGAGAAAATGGATTGTAGTGATGAAAACTTTAGTTATTGCCGAAAAGCCTTCGGTTGCACAAGACATCGTGAAAGCGCTCACGCCGATCGCGGGCAAGTTCGAAAAACACGACGAACATTTCGAGAACGACCAATACGTCGTGACCAGCGCGGTCGGCCATCTGGTCGAGATTCAGGCGCCCGAAGAATTTGACGTCAAGCGCGGCAAGTGGAGCTTTGCCAACCTGCCGGTGATTCCGCCGTACTTCGACCTGAAGCCGATGGACAAGACCAAAACACGGCTCAATGCCGTCGTCAAACAGGCCAAGCGCAAGGACGTGGACAAACTCATCAACGCCTGCGATGCGGGCCGCGAGGGTGAGCTGATTTTTCGCTTGATCGAACAATATGCCGGAGGCGCCAAGCCGTTGGGCAAACCGGTCAACCGCCTGTGGCTGCAGTCCATGACCCCGCAAGCCATTCGCGACGGCTTCAACTCCCTGCGCAGCAACGAGCAAATGCTGCCGCTGGCTGATGCCGCGCGCTGCCGCTCGGAGGCGGACTGGCTGGTCGGCATCAACGGCACGCGCGCCATGACGGCGTTTAACTCGCGTGATGGTGGCTTCTTTCTGACCACCGTGGGTCGGGTGCAAACGCCCACCTTGAGCGTGGTGGTGGAGCGCGAAGAAAAAATCCGCAAATTCATCAGCCGCGATTACTGGGAAATTCACGCCACCTTCGGCGCGCAAGCCGGTGCCTACCCGGCCAAATGGTTTGACCCCAAGTGGAAAAAAGCCGCGGCCAATGCCGCCGCCGGCAACGACGAAGCCGACGCCGAACTCAAGGCCGACCGGGTCTGGAACCTGCGCGAAGCCGAGGCCATCGCCGCCGCCGTGCGCGGCCAAAAAGCCAGCGTGACCGAAGAAAGCAAGCCCACTACGCAGGTGTCGCCGCTGCTGTTCGATTTGACCAGCCTGCAACGTGAGGCCAATGGCAAGTTTGGTTTCTCCGCCAAGACCACGCTCTCGATCGCGCAAAGCCTGTACGAGCGCCACAAAGCCCTGACCTACCCGCGGACCGATTCGCGCGCACTGCCCGAAGATTACGTGCCGGTCGTCAAGCAGACCTTTGAGATGCTGGCCGACAGCGGCATGAAGCACCTGGCCCCGCACGCGCTGACCGCGCTGAACGGCAACTACATTCGCCCGAGCAAACGCATTTTTGACAACGCCAAGGTGAGCGATCACTTTGCCATCATCCCGACCCTGCAAGCCCCGAGCGGCCTCTCGGAGACCGAGCAAAAGATTTACGACCTGGTGGTGCGCCGCTTCATGGCAGTGTTCTTCCCGGCGGCCGAGTACCAGATCACCACACGCATCTCGACTGCGGTCGGCCACAGCTTCAAGACCGAAGGCAAGGTGCTGGTCAAACCCGGCTGGCTGGCGATTTACGGCAAGGAAGCCGCCGCCGAGCAGTCCGACAACGGCGACAAGAGTGCGGGCAACCTGGTGCCGGTCAAACCCGGCGAGTTGGTCAATGCCGAGTCGGTTGACCCCAAGGCCCTCAAAACCCGTCCGCCTGCCCGCTACACCGAAGCCACGTTGCTCGGGGCCATGGAAGGCGCTGGCAAAACTGTTGAAGACGACGAACTGCGCGAAGCCATGCAGGAAAAAGGCCTCGGCACCCCGGCCACCCGCTCCAGCATCATCGAAGGCTTGATTGCCCAGGAATACATGCTGCGCGAAGGCCGCGAGCTGATTCCCTCGGCCAAGGCCATGCAGTTGATGACGCTCTTACGCGGTCTGGACGTGCAGGAGTTGACCAAAGCCGAACTCACCGGCGAGTGGGAATACAAACTCGCGCAGATGGAGCAAGGCAAGCTGTCGCGCGAATCCTTCATGGCCGACATTGCCGCCATGACCGAGCGTTTGGTTAAAAAAGCCAAGGAATACGACCGCGATACGGTGCCTGGCGACTACGCCACGCTCAGCAGCCCCTGCCCTAACTGCGGCGGCATCGTCAAAGAAAACTACCGCCGTTACACCTGCACCGGCGCCGACGGCCGCAGCGATGGTTGCGGCTTCTCGTTTGGCAAAACCCCGGCTGGGCGTACCTTTGAAGCGGTCGAAGTGGAGCAATTCCTGCGCGACCGCAAGATTGGCCCGTTGAGCGGCTTCCGCTCCAAAGCGGGCTGGCCGTTCACGGCCGAAATGATCATCAAGTTTGACGAAGAGAGCAAAAACTACAAACTCGAATTTGACTTTGGCGACGACAAGAAGGGCGAAGAATCCGGCGAGTTGATTGACTTTAGCGGCCAGCAAGCCCTCGGCGTTTGCCCCAAATGTGGCGGCTCCGTGTTTGAGCATGGTAAAAATTATGTGTGCGAAAAAGCCGTTCCAACGCTGGCGCAGCCGACACCCAGTTGCGACTTCAAGAGCGGCCAGATCATCCTGCAACAACCGATTGAGCGCGAGCAAATGACCAAGCTGCTGGCGACCGGCAAAACCGATTTACTGGACAAGTTTGTCTCGATGCGCACCCGCCGCGGCTTCAAGGCCATGCTGGCGTGGGACGCCGAAGCGGGCAAGGTGAACTTTGAATTTGCACCGAGCAAATTCCCGCCACGCAAGACCGCCGCTGGCGCTACTAAAACAGTAGCTACTCGCGCAGGTGCAACGGGGACTGCAGCCAAAAAAGCACCTGCAAAGAAGGCCGCTACCAAGAAAACGGCGAGCAAGACGGCTGCGGTCAAAGTGCCGCGCAAAACATCCACCAAGGCTCCCGCCGCCGGTGCGCAGCCGAGCGAGGCCTTGGCCGCCGTCATTGGCAGTGAGGCCATCGCCCGCCCACAGGTCATCAAAAAGCTGTGGGATTACATCAAGGCCAACAACCTGCAGGACGCCACCAACAAACGCGCCATCAACGCCGATGCCAAGTTGCTGGCGGTGTTTGGCAAACCGCAGGTGACGATGTTCGAGTTGGCCGGAATTGTCGGCAAGCACTTGGGTTGAGTGAAACAGGTGCCCCACGGGGCGCCTTTTTCAATGCATGAACTTGCCGCCGCGGCCAATGATGGTCAGGTCGGTGAAGTTGGAGCCCTGGTGGTTTTTGGCGCTGTAGTTGACAGTAAAGCCGCCCAGATTCACATCGTGCATGGACTCCAGTCCGCTGATGAGTGATTCGCGGGTGAGGGTGCGCCCGGCACGGCGCAAACCTTCCACCAGCACGCGGGCCGTCAGGTAGCCTTCCATGCTGGTGAAGTCAAATTCTTTTTGCCCCGCTTCCAGCATGCGTTGCTGGTAGTCCCGAACAACACCACTGTTGCCTGCATAAGGAAATGGCACCACTTGCGAGATCACCACACCCTGCCCGGCATCGCCGAGATCGTCTGCCAGCGCTTTGGAGCCGACGAAACTGACGTTGAAAAACTGGCCGCCATACCCTTTGGCCCGCGCCTGCTTGAAGAAGGCGGCTGACGATTTATAGGCGCTGATCTGCACCACAGCTTCAGGTTCCGACTTGAGGATGGCCTCCAGCGACTTGGCCACGTCCACACTGTTGCGCTCCACCGTACCTGTGGCCACGGGCTTGAGCTGGCGCTTGGTTAACGCCCGCTCGACGCCCTCCAGACCGGCCTTGCCGTAGGCATCATTCTGATAAAACACTGCGATTTTTTTGACGCCCAGCGTGGTGAGGTGCTGCACCATGCGTTCGGTCTCGTCAAAATAACTGGCCCGCACATGAAACACCTGTCGGTTAAATGGCTCGCGCAGCGCTTGCGCGCCGGTGAACATGCCCACCAGCGGCACTTGCGCCTCGGTCAGTATCGGCAGCGCGGCCAGGCCTGTGGGCGTGCCGACCGAGCCCGCCAGTGCAAACACCTTGTCCTCGTTGATGAGCGCCTTGACGGCGGCGGCGGCTTTGTCGGGCTCATAGCCATCGTCCCGGGTGATCAGTTTGATCGAGCGCCCATGGATGCCGCCCTGCGCGTTAACGACATTGAAGTAAGTCTGCATCCCCAACTGCATGCGCTGCCCGAGTTGGGCCGCTGGCCCGCTGATGACCGCAAACTGACCAATCACAATTTCCTTGTCGGTCACACCGTTCTCGGCATGCGCGAGGGCGGCGGTGAAAACCAGCGCCAGACAAGTCAGTTTTTTAAGCATCTTCATGGGAATCCCAACGTTTCAAGGTTGCGCAAAATTTGCAGCGAACGGTTTCAGCAGGCACCCGGGCTCATGGCGCTTCGGACATCTGCCCGTCAATGTAATACCAGCGCCCGTCCTGACGCACAAAGCGGCTGGTTTCATGCATGCGCTGGGCGCCTTGGCTGTCGCGGCAACGCGCCACGAATTCAACCACGCCCGCGTCGCCCACGGCCTCGGCATGGCGCACCTCCAGCCCCAGCCACTTGACCGGCGGCAGCTCCAGGTCGCCCGGGGCGCTGGAGGCGTGCCAAGTGGCCAGCAAGTACTCCAGCAAGCCCAGCACATAGGCGCTGTAACGCGAACGCATCAAAGCCTCGGGCGTGGGCGCATGCACGCCCAGAGGCAAGCCCGCATGCCAGAGGCTGCAGCAGTCAGCGTAAGACTGGCCACTTTCGCAAGGACAGGCCGCGCGGGCAGGGTGCAGGGTTTTCTTCATGCTGCAATAGTAGCGGGGGCATGTGAAGGGGATTGAATTTGTAGCGAGCAAAGACCTGACGTATCGCATACCGTGTAAATATTTCTGCAAAAATCAGGCATTCGCACATGGCAACAACTGATTCGACACCCCGCGAAGCGCCCACCTCGGCGGTGCCAAGTGGCCGCTGGTCGCGACTGGCGCGACTGGGCTCGCTGGCCACCGGCGTGGCGGGCGGCATGCTGGCCGAAGGGGCGCGCCAACTGGCCCAGGGCAAACGCCCGCGCCTGGGTGATTTGCTGCTGACGCCGGCCAACGCCCGGCGCGTGGCCGACCAACTGGCACAGTTGCGGGGCGCGGCCATGAAGGTCGGGCAACTGCTCTCAATGGATGCCGGTGACTTGCTGCCGCCCGAGTTGGGCGAAATTCTGGCGCGCCTGCGCTCGGATGCACGCGCCATGCCCAAAAGCCAGGTCATGGCGGTGCTGAACACGCAGTGGGGCGACGACTGGCAGCGTCAGTTTGCGCAGTTTTCTTTCACGCCGATCGCGGCCGCCTCCATCGGGCAGGTGCACATGGCCCACACCCACGACGGGCGCCGCCTGGCCATCAAAATTCAGTACCCTGGCGTGCGCGAAAGCATCGACAGCGATGTGGACAACGTCGCCACGCTGCTGCGCCTCTCGGGCTTGCTGCCCCAAGGCTTGGACATTCAACCCTTGCTCAAGGATGCCAAGCTGCAATTGCACGACGAGGCCGACTACCTGCGCGAAGGCGCCTACCTGCAGCGCTACGCCGAACTGCTGGCCGATGCGCCTGAGTTTTTACTGCCCGCGATGCAGCCCGACTTGACGACCGTGAGCGTGCTGGCCATGACCTTTGTCGGCGGCGTCGAGGTGGAGTCGCTGGTGCAGGTGGCGCAAGCCGAACGCGACCGGGTGGCGGGCTTGCTGATTCACCTGCTGATGCGCGAGCTGTTTGAATTCCGCCTGATCCAGACCGACCCCAACTTTGCCAACTACCGCTATGACCCGCGCACACGGCAACTGATCCTGCTCGACTTTGGCGCCACCCGGCCCTACCCCGCGGCGCTGGTGAAAGGGTTTCGCCAGCTGATGATGGGTGCCATGGCGCAAGACCGCGAGGCCATGCGCAGCGCAGCCCTTGCCATCGGTTATTTCAACAGCAGCACCCTGGCGCGGCATCAGGAGGCGGTGCTGGACCTGTTTGAGCTGGCGACCGAACCCTTGCTCTTTGAGGGCGACTACGACTTCAGCCAATCCGACCTGCCCCGGCGCATTCGCGATGTCGGCATGGCCTTGGGGCTGGACCGGGATTTCTGGCATATTCCGCCCGCTGACGCGCTGTTTTTGCACCGCAAACTCGGCGGTCTCTACCTGTTGGCGGCCCGGCTCAAGGCGCGTGTCAATGTGCGTGGTCTGGTGCTGCCGCTTGTGACACCCAAACGCAAAAGCAAGGCCCATGTCGGCTAAAGTGTTTGCAATTACCGCGTCGATCAACCCTACCGAATTTCAAGCCATGCTCCAGCTTTACACCTACTTTCGCAGTTCTGCCGCCTACCGGGTGCGCATTGCGCTCAACCTCAAGGGCCTGCCGTATGCGTCGATCCCGGTGCATCTGGTGCGCCATGGCGGTGAGCAACATGGCGCCGACTTTGCGCGCATCAACCCCGCCCATCTGGTGCCCGCGCTGGTGGACGGCGAGGACACATTGAGCCAATCCATGGCCATCATCGAGTACCTGGAAGAGACCCACCCCACGCCCGCTCTGCTGCCGCTTGACGCCGCAGGCCGGGCCCGGGTGCGCGCGCTGGCGCAAGCGGTGGCCTGCGAGATTCATCCGCTGAACAACCTGCGCGTGCTGCGCTACCTGGCGCAAGAACTCAAGGTGGACGAAGCGGCCAAGATCAAATGGATCCAGCACTGGATCACGCTCGGCTTCACCGCCTTTGAAGCCCAGTTGGCCCACAGCGCGAGCACCGGCGAGTTTTGCCATGGCGCAACGCCGACGCTGGCCGACTGCTGCCTGATCCCGCAGATCTACAACGCCCGGCGCTTTGACACACCGCTGGAAGCCTTTCCTCACCTGCTGCGCATTGAGGCAAATTGCCTGGCATTGGAAGCATTTGCGCAGGCCCGACCCGAGGCACAACCAGACGCGGCTTGACAGGACCGCTGGCGCCCATAATGGGCCATGAACAAATCTCAGGGACGGGATCACGCATGGCTACTTTGATACCGGCGATTGGCGCCTGCGTATCGCGCATGACGTCAGGCGAAAAACGCCTGGCTGAGCGCCTTGAACAAAAACTCGACGACGACTACCTGCTTTGGTACGACGTGCCGATGGGCCCGCGCTATGCGCACCCTGACTTTTGCGTGATGCACCCACGTCGGGGCATTTTGATTCTGGAAGTCAAAGACTGGAAGCTCGGCTCCACCATCCTGCACGCCGACAAAAACAATTGGGAAATCATGGCCAACGGCGTGCCAAAAACCGTCCCCAACCCGCTGGAGCAAGCCCGCCAGTACGCGCACCAAGTGGTCGACGCACTCAAGCGCGACCCGCAACTGGTGCAGCCAGACGGCAATCACCAAGGCAACCTCGCCTTTCCGTGGAGTTACGGCGTAGTGCTAACCCATATCAGCCGCAAACAGTTTGAAGCCGCCGAACTTCAGCACGCCATTGAGCCCTACCGCGTTATTTGCCAAGACGAAATGCTTGAATCCGTGGACGCCGAAGACCTCCAAAGCCGCCTGTGGGATATGTTTCCGTACATGATGCGCGGCGTCATGAGCCTGCCGCAACTGGACCGTGTGCGCTGGATCATGTTCCCCGAGGTGCGCGTGCAAACCCAAGGCGCGCTGTTTGACGACAACGACGTGGAAGCCGAATTGCCCAGCCTCATGCAAGTGATGGACCTGCAGCAAGAGCAACTGGCGCGCAGCTTGGGCGACGGCCACCGCGTCATCCACGGCGTGGCCGGTTCCGGCAAAACCATGATCCTCGGCTACCGCGCCGAGTACCTGGCCAAGGCCTACACGCAGGCCGCCAAACCGATCCTGATCCTTTGCTACAACGAGCCACTGGCCGTGAAACTGGACTCGGTGATGCAGGCCAAAGGGCTGGCCGACCGAGTGCACGCGAGGCATTTTCATAAATGGTGCCGTGACCAACTGGTGGCCTTTGGGCAAACCCTGCCAGCACACAACATGCAAGTCGGCGCGAAGATGGCAGACATGGTTCAACGCGTCATTAGCGGTGTCGACCGCCAGCAAATCCCCAGCGGACAATACCAGGCGGTGCTGATCGACGAAGGCCACGACTTTGCCCCCGAGTGGCTCAGATTGGTCACGCAAATGGTGGACCCCGCCACCAACAGCCTGCTGGTGCTGTATGACGATGCGCAAAGCATTTATGAGCGCAGCCGCTCCAAACAGTTCAGCTTCAAAAGCGTGGGCATCCAGGCGCAAGGCCGCACCACGATCCTGAAAATCAACTACCGTAACACCCGCCAGATTCTGCAAACCGCCAACCTGATTGCCGCCGACCTACTGACCGCCGACGACAAGGACGACGATGGCATTCCGCTGCTCAAACCCATCAGCTGCGGGCGCGATGGCGAAGCGCCGCTGATCATCCGCTTGCCCACCCTGCGCGCCGAAGCGACCAAGATTGCCGACCTGCTGAACGCGGCGCATCAGGAAGGCCACGCATGGGCCGACATGGCCGTGCTGTGCCGCCACCACAACGAAATGAATGAATGCACCCAGGCCCTGAGCCGCTGGCAACTGCCGTTTGAAATGCGCAAAGGCTCTGGCAGCTTTCACCCGCATGAGGACACCATCAAGGTGATGACGATGCATGCCAGCAAAGGGCTGGAGTTTCCGGTGGTGGCGCTAATGGGTGTGGGGCAGATGCCCGCTGCGGGCGAGGACGAGCGGGACGAGGCGCGGCTGTTTTATGTCGGGGCGACGAGGGCGACGCAGCGGTTGGTGATTGGCGTTAGTGGTGATGGCGGATTTGGGGGAAGGTTGGCGTGACTAAGCGACGACCAGATCAATAAAAAAGACGCGCCCTCCGTCCAACAATCTAAAACCAATTCACACTGACGCATGCTGCACATCGCCTACTACGAAGCTGACCTTGCCACCTTCTGCAATGCCCACGAGAACGAGATACTCGGTGAGCTCACTGCCAGGCACAGTTTTGCGCTTGAAAATCAGCAGCGAAATGCGTGGCAGCAACAAATCACGCTGCTGAAAACATCGCTGGCAGGCCTCGATACCGGTAGGATTTACTTTGAATTTTCTATCCCCCGCATGGGCAAGCGGGCAGATGTCGTTGTTCTTGTACGAGGTGTTGTCTTCGTCATTGAATTCAAGGTGGGTTCGACTACTTTTGACCATGCTGCGCTTGAACAAGTGCATGACTACGCATTGGATCTGAAAAACTTCCACAAGGGCAGCCACAACGCAACGGTCTTGCCAATTTTGATAGCGACGAATGCATCAACTCAAGGACCTTCGACCTATTGCTGGGCGGACGACAACGTGGCTAAGCCCGTGTGTGCGGCCCCTTCAGATCTTTTTGGAATCATTGAAGCGGTCCTTGTTCAGACTGATACTTCCGAGATCAATCACGCGCAGTGGTCGCATTCCGGTTATCAACCAACCCCCACCATCGTTGAGGCAGCACAAGCGCTGTATCGCAACCATGACGTCCGTGAGATTGCGCGGTCTGGTGCGGATGCGGAGAATTTGGGGCACACCACAGACCGCATCAATGAACTGATTGAAACCGCAAAGGTATCAAACCGAAAGATCATTTGCTTCGTGACCGGCGTTCCTGGCGCTGGCAAAACGCTTGCCGGCCTCAACATTGCCACCACCCGCGTACTCGGTCACGCGGATGAGCACGCTGTTTTTCTGTCTGGCAACGGTCCTTTGGTCGATGTACTGAGAGAAGCCCTTGCCCGCGATCAGGCGGTTCGGGAAAACGTGCCAAAAAAAGATGCGGCCCGCAAGGTGTCCGGGTTTGTCCAAAACATCCATCATTTCAGAGACGAGGCGCTTCGCGACCCCAAAGCACCTGTTGAACGTGTCGTGGTTTTTGATGAGGCGCAGCGCGCCTGGAACCGGGATCAGGCAACAAAATTCATGCAGCAGAAGCGGGGCCACGCCGACTTTGACATGTCCGAACCCGCTTTCTTGGTGGGGGTCATGGATCGCCATGTGTCTTGGTGCGTCATCGTTTGCTTAATCGGTGGTGGTCAGGAGATCAATACCGGCGAAGGAGGATTAGCGGAGTGGCTCGATGTGATGGGCCAGCAATTCGCGCATTGGGACGTGCACGTATCCAGTCGGCTTGATGATCCCGACTACATCTGGGATAGCGAAACGAGCGAAGCGCTGAAAAAGGTTGCGACGACTAAAGACGAAGCGTTGCACTTGGGTGTTTCAATGCGTTCGTTTCGTGCTGAGTCTCTTTCTGAGTTCGTAGGGCATGTCATTGAGAACAGGCCGATAGATGCTCGCATAGCCTACGCAAAGATTGCAAATCAATATCCGATTCGACTGACCCGTGATCTCAACACGGCCCGCCAGTGGCTGCGCAATATGGCGAGGGGAACTGAGCGATTTGGTCTTGTTGCCTCATCTGGGGCAAATCGACTTCGCCCAGAAGGCATTTTTATGAAGTCACAGATTGACGCGCCCGTTTGGTTTCTGAACGACCGCACCGACGTGCGCTCCTCGTACTACCTCGAAGAAGTTGCGAGTGAATTTGACATTCAAGGGCTGGAGTTGGATTGGGCTGGCGTGTGCTGGGATGCCGACTATCGGTATGACGAGGGCTCTTGGAAACACTTCAGCTTTCGTGGCACCAAATGGCAGCGTTCAAATGCCACTGAAAAGCAACTGTTTTTGAAGAATGCGTACCGCGTGATCCTGACCCGCGCACGCCAAGGGATGGTGATATTTGTACCCCTTGGTAGCCAAACCGATCCCACCCGGCCTTGCGATTTCTACGACCAGACATTCGACTACTTGCGGCTCTGTGGTTTACCTGAATTGCTCGTTGGACCTCAACCACTAGAGGCAACAATTTTGCGATATCCAATCAGCCCGTTGAATCCCGCTGTAACTAGAGCTGTTGATTCAAGACCAACAAATCATCCTGATGAACGTGGGCGATCATGATGCGGATAGCGGATTGCTTGAAGCTGATGGCCTTCATTCGCTCATTATTCAATAGCTACTAACGCATGTAACACGGGCGCTAGAGCCTGATTTGACTTAAAAGCAGTTACCGCACACACCGAAACGTCAAGTTCAACCTGCGCCGCCCTAGCAGCGTATGTTCACCATCGACCAATGCCGTCACGCCGTGGAAGGCCAGCCGCGCTGGGCCGCCCCAGACCACCACGTCGCCATGCACCAGCCGCCAGCGTTGGGGGCGGTCTTTGCGGCTGGGGGTGCCGAACAGAAACACCGCAGGCAAACCCAGCGAGAGCGAGACGATGGGGGCGCGCAGGTCGAGTTCGTCCTTGTCCTGGTGCAGCGAGAGTTTCGCGCCGGGCACATATTGGTTGATCAGGCAGGCGTCGGGCGCAAAGTGAGGGTAACCGGCCTGCGACTCGGCGCGCTGGGCCAATTCCAGCAGACAGCCTGGCATGGCGGGCCAGGGCTGGTTGGTGAGCGGGTCCAACGCGGCGTAGCGGTATCCGCTGGGGCTGGACACCCAACCTAGCGGGCCACAGTTGCTCATTGCTACCGACATGGTGTAGCCGCCGGGGGTTTGCCAGTGGCGCAAGGGCGCTAGATGGAGGACGGTCTCGATGGCTTGAAGCAGGGCCGCATCCCCCTCGCGAGCAAAGCCGTGCAGCAACACCGCGCCAGGGGCCATCTGTGTCAGCGCGGTCTCGGGTGGCAGGTCGTCAAAGAGGTCCATAGGGGTCAATTTACTATTTTTTTGGCATGAACGTTCGCTCAATCGATATGAGGCAAACGACGGATCCCAAGCTAGCCGGACTGAGCAGCGACAATCGACCCTTCGCGCCCAAGGCTTTACCTTGCGGCCACCCATCACTTACCTGAAGAGCCGTAATATGACCCAAGACCAGAATCCACCCGCCGAATCCCCCAAGAGAGCGCTTTGCGAATCGTGCGCTGGCGTCCAGCAAAACTGGCGCCGCGCCCCTGGCCACGCCGAACTGGTGCAAGGCGTTAACCGCAAAGAGCCGCGCCCCCACGGCCAGGTCACCGTCACCCGCTACTGCTGCGACCGCTGCGGCACGGTGTGGGACTACGAAAACAACAAGGTCAACCTGCACGCCGGCTGGTCGGTGGTGGGCTGATATTTTTCTTGCCATCCACTTTGGGAGTGTCCCCATGAATCTGAAAACTCTGTGTTTGTCGATGGGTGCCAGCTTGCTGCTGGCAAGTGTCAGCAGCGCCACGCTGGCGGCGCTGGCGGTTGGGGCGCCCGCACCAGACTTCAGCACCGACGCGGCGCGGGCCGGGGTCGCGTTCAAGTTCTCTTTGGCGGAGACCCTGAAAAAAGGGCCGGTGGTTTTGTACTTTTATCCCAAGGCGTTCACCAGCGGCTGCACGATTGAGGCACACAACTTTGCCGAGGCCACGCCCAAATTCAACGCCCTGGGCGCCACGGTGGTCGGTATCTCCAACGACAACATCGACACCCTGAAAAAGTTTTCTGTCGAGGCGTGCCGCGACAAGTTTGCTGTGGCGGCCGACAGCGGCGCGAAAATCATGAAGCAGTACGACGCGGCCTTGTGGATCAAGCCCGACATGGCGGACCGTATCTCGTATGTGATCAGCCCCGAGGGCAAAGTGCTTTATGTGTTCTCCAGCCTGAACCCTGACCAGCACGTAGAGAACACGCTCAAGGCCGTCGAAGTGTGGCGCGCTTCAGCCCGCTAGTCCCCCAACCCCAACTCACCCCCGCATCATGGCCCGCATTCAAATCGAACTCCCCGAGCAACTCCCTTTCGCCACCGAGATCACGCTGTACGGCAGCCACATGAACTACGGTGGGCACTTGGACAACGCGCTCCTGCTGACCGTGGTGTCTGAGGCGCGGGTGCGTTTTTTCAAGTCGCTGGGCTATACCGAGCTGGACGTGGAGGGCGTCGGCATCATCGTGTCAGACGCGGCGCTGCAATACCGTTCGGAGGCGTTCCACGGCGAGGTGATGGTGGTGCGCATGGGCGCGGCTGACTTTGGCAGCAAAGGCTGCGACCTGCTGTGGTGCATGACCGAGCAGTTGAGCCAGCGCGAAGTGGCACGCGGCAAAACCGGCATCGTCTTTTTTGACTACGCCACGCGTAAAACTGCGCCGGTGCCGGAGGCTTTTCGCGCCCAGTTTGCTATTAAATAAATAGCTGCTCACGCAATTAAAACGGGGGCTAGAGGCTGATTTGGCTTAAATTCTCGGCAGCAATGGCGCGAAAGTCCTCGGATACCCGCGCATCGCCCGCGATGGTCTGCCAAAACACGGCGGCCAGCGCCCGCGCCTGCGCCCATTCGGGCAGCGTGGCGGCGGTGGGTTGCAGCGGGCGGGCTGCAAAATCGCGCGCCACCAGCTCGCCGCCAACCGGCGCGTAGAGCATGGGCAGCATGTCGTAGGTGGGTGACAGCGCCCAGTCGTCGTTGCGCAGAAGCAGAGAAATGTTGCCGTAGTGGCGGTCGGTGTTGGCAATCAAAACACCGTAAGCCTCCAGCAGGCGCAGGGTGCGGGCGTCGTCAGTGGTCAGCAGGCCGCGCGCCAGCAGGCGATTGGCGGTGGCGGCCCAGTTGTCCATCTCGCCCACATATTCCGCGTCAAACACCAGCAGCGACACCATGCCGATGCGCCCGCCCTGCGCGGTACGGTCAAAGCGCTCGGACTCCAAAAACACGCGCCCTTCACCACTGAACACCTGCGTTTTGGCAGCTGGCAGGCCCGCACGGAGTAGTGTTTGCAGCGCCAGATGCTCGCAAATCAGCAAGTCGCGCGTGCGCTGGTCCACCGGCGCGTCACCGGCTGGCGAGAACTTGACGATGACGTGGCGCCCCACCGTGTTGGTGCAAAACTTGGGCTGCTCGCCGCCCGCAGATGAGCCACCCAGCGTGCCTTGCATCGCCTGCTCGGCCAGACGCGGATAGTCGGCCGCTGAATCAACACGGGAAGCGCGCTCGGGCAGGGTGTGAAAACGCTGAAACGCCGCCTCACCCACGATCAGGTTGCCCGGCAAGTCATCGCCAAACAGGGCCAGCGCACGCAACACATCGTCGTCATTCCAGTGGCGCGGGTCGTTGCCCAGCTGCAGCTCAGGGTGGGCGTGAGCAAAGGTGCGGCCCATGAAACCCTGCGGGCGCATGTCGTCCAAAAACCAGGGCAGGCCGCCGTGCTGGGCGCTAACGCCATCCGCCTCGTCAACCCAGACCGCGCCACCGGCCAGCGGCACCATGCGGGCAAAAGGCGAAGGCTGGCCCAGCGCATCGACCCGCATCACCGGCACCTCGCGACCCACACCAGCCACCGTGCGCGGCAACACGTAACGCTGCGAGCGCGCGGCGCCCACTTTTTGCACCTGCCCGGACTGGATCAGCGGCGCCAACGCCCGCGACACCGTGGGCTGGCTGGCGCCCAACAGCTCTTGCAACGCGGCGCTGGTCTGCACCCCACCCAGACGGCGCAGGGCTTGCAGGATGTTGGCGGTGAGGTCGGAGGGGGTGGCCATGAATTGTTTTATGAATAGATAATTTACAAGCTAATCATAATAAATTCAAGGCATCGGCGGGTACTTTGAATAGATACTTTTAGCTGGCTTAATCCCGAAAGTACCAGAACCCGACATTCACCCACTCGGTCAACTGGCTGGCAAAGGCGGGGTTCTCCATCCCGGTCGCCAGTTCGTCGTGGCTCAACTCGTCGTGGTCGCACAGCGCGATGACGGCCGCTTTTGACGCCGCACCGAATTCAAAGCGCTCGCCGTCGATGTAGCACACGCCTTGCGCCACGGTCTCGTCCAGATAGAAACAACGCAGGCCGCCGGTGCGGATCAGGGGCTGGTCCAGCAGTTGCTCAGTCACCTCTTCAGCGCTCAAAGCATCGTCGTCCAGCGCTTGCAAATCCAGCCCGCATTTGGTCTTGGAAAAATAGCTGCCGGCAAAGTCGGCCATCAGCGTGTCGTTGTCCAGCACGGCTTGCAGGTGAGCGCGGATCATGGCGAAATCGCTGGGGTTGATGTGGCCCTGATGCTGGTGAATCGGGCGCTTGGGGTCGCTGATGAGGGTCTTGCCCAGCTCTTTGTCGATCACGTAATCGGCCAGGCCGCTGAGCAGGTCGGAGTTGGATTTGGCCCGGAAACCGACCGAGAAACTCATCGACTCTTCCAGCGCCACGCCCTCGTGGGGGAAACCTGGCGGGATGTACAAAATATCGCCGGGCAGCAGTTCGGTGTCGATGATGGGCTGGAACGGGTCCACGTGCAGCAGCGCGGCATGGGCGGCAAACTGGCGGTGCTCGCCTTTATCGCCGACGCGCCAGTGGCGCTTGCCCGAGCCCTGGCAAATAAACACGTCGTACAAATCAATGTGCGGCCCGACACCACCACCGGGTGTGGCGTAGCTGATCATCACATCGTCCAGCCGCCATTTGGGGATGAAGGCAAACGGCTTGACCAGCTCGGCCACCTCGGGCGACCAGTGGTTGACGGCTTGCACCACCAGCGTCCAGCCCTCTTTGCCAAAGCGTTTGTAGGTCTCGAACGGGCCGTTTTCAGCCTGCCACTCGCCGTCTTTTTTGTAGACCAGGCGCGACTCGACTTCTTCCTCACAGGCCAGCCCGGCCAGGTCGTTGGGGCTGATCAGGTCCTCAAAATGTTGAAACCCTTGTCGGATGACGACTGGCTTTTGTTGCCAGTAGTGTTCCATGAAGTGTTCAAGGGTGAAGTCGGCCAGATGGAGTGTGAGCATGGTGACGCCAGATGAAAAGGACAAAGTATCGCACCCACGGCCAGATCGAAACCGGCGCGCGGGGGCGCTTCAGTTGCCTTGCAGCTGGCGCATGAGCTTGCCCAGCGCATCGTTCAGGATGTCTGATAACGGCTCCGGCTCCGGCTCGGGCGGGGGTGGCGGACGGGGGCGCGGAATAGCGAACTCTACTTTCGGGTCCAGCCAGCGGTTGCGAAAGGCCTGCTGAAACACCTCGCCCACCATCGGCAACGCGCTGCGTGCGCCTTGGCCCCACGAGCCCATCGTCACCCGGTTGTCGTTGTAACCCACCCGGGCACCGGCCACCAGCTGCGGGTTCATCATGATGAACCAGCCGTCGGTGTTGTCTTGCGTGGTGCCGGTTTTGCCGGCCAGATCGGCCTGAAGGCCATAGCGGTAGCGAATGGCCGCACCGGTGCCCTCGTCAATCACGCCCCGCATGACGTTGACCAGGGTCAGCGCGTGCGCCCGTGGCATCGCAGGCACGGTGTCTTTGACCGACTCGAATTTTTCCAGCACCTTGCCATGGCGGTCTTCCACGCGCAGCACCAGCACCGGCGGCAGGTAGTTGCCGCCGTTGGCAATGGTGCCGTAGGCGGCCACCATTTCCAGCAAGGTGACGGGGCTGGTGCCCAAGGCGAGCGAGGGCACCAGGTCCAGCTTGCTTTGCCGCACCCCCAGCGCCTGCGCCAGCTGCCCGACGCGGGTCGGCCCGACCTTCTCCATAAGCTGGGCCGTGATGGTGTTTTTGGAGTACGCCAGTCCGTTACGAAGGGTGGTGGGCTCGTAGCTGGGGGGCGTGGCATCGCTGGGCGACCAGACCTCGCCGCCGGGCATCGTGATCGCCACCGGCTGGTCGACGATGGTGTCCGTTGGGGTGAATCCCTGCATGAACGCCGCACCGTACACAAAGGGCTTGAAGGTGGAGCCGGGCTGGCGCCGGGCCTGGCTCACATGGTCAAACTGCTCCTGGGCAAAGTCGCGGCTGCCCACCCACGCACGGACCTCGCCATTGCGCGGGTCAATCGCCAGAAAACCAGCCTGCAACACCGGGCGCTCGGGATCGGTCTTGCGCCGACCATCGGCCAGTTGCTGCAGTTGTGCCAGTTGCCGCGCAACCGCCTGGTTGGCCACCTTCTGCAGCTTGGCATCGAGCGTGGTGCGCACTCGCAAGCCATCGGCTTGAATATCAAATCCTTTGCGGTCGGCCCAGTCAATGAGCCAGCTACGCAGGTGTTGGGCCACGTGCGGCGCCGGGCCCAGCGACACGACTTGCCGCTCAAATTCGAGCTTGAGCGGCCGCTTGCTCAGCACCGCCAGCCGGGCTGGGTCGAGTTGGCCATTTTTGACCAACTGGGCCAACACCAGATTGCGCCGCTGCACCGCGCGCTCGGGGTTTTGCACCGGGTTGTAGTAGCTGGTGCCCTTGAGCATGCCGATCAGCGTGGCGCTTTCCAGCACATCCAACGTGTCGGCCGACTTGTCAAAGTAGGTGCGCGCGGCCATCTCAATGCCGAAGGCGTTGTAGAGAAAAGGCACGGTGTTGAGGTAGGTTTCAAGAATCTCGCGCTTGGAATACACCGCCTCGATTTTGAGCGCTGTGATCGCTTCCTTGACCTTGCGCGTGAGGCTGGCGGCGCGGCCAATTTCTTCCGGGTAAAGATTGCGCGCCAGTTGCTGTGTGATGGTCGAACCACCCTGCAACTCGCCCGACAAGGTGCTGAGTGCCGCCCCTGCCGTGCGCCGCAAATCAATGCCGTGGTGCTGGTAAAAGCGGTGGTCTTCGGTGGCGATCAAGGCGTTCACTACATGGGGCGCCATCTTGTCCAGGCTGACCCATTGCCGGTTGATACGGCTGTATTCGGCCAGCACCGTGCCATCCAAGGCCAGCAGCACCGACGGCGTGGCCGATTTGGCCTTGCGCAAGTCGCCAATACCGGGGGTGAACGGGATCAGCGCCAGCACATAAAGCAGCATCAGCGCTGGCACGACCAAGGCCGCACGCCAAGGGTGCTGCCGGGTGGCCGCTTTGAGCCATTGAAACTTCACAGTGGCAAAAGTAGCGGCACGGGTAAAAGCAGGGTTCATGCTGGAGTTTAAAGCCCGCGCTCAAACGTGATAATCACAGAGACGCCTCCACCACCACCGAGAAAAACTTATGCCTGCCACCGAAATCACCGTCACATCTCTGGGCAAAGTAGGCGACAAAGAATTGCTGGTCCCCACCGGCAAGCAAGGCACTGTCTTTGCGCATGTTCAGGACTGGCTCACTGTGAAACTGAAAACCAAAACGTCCGTGAAAGACATCAGCACCTTCGTCCTTGTCAAAGGCATCAAGCAATGGGCGGTGTATGAAGAGCGGGCCGGGTCGAAGACGGTTCGGACCGTTTTCAAGATCACCTAGCCTGCGGCCCGCGCGCCTGAAG
This sequence comes from Rhodoferax sp., assembly GCF_037143375.1. GTDB lineage: Bacteria > Pseudomonadota > Gammaproteobacteria > Burkholderiales > Burkholderiaceae_C > Rhodoferax. Next base: position 46,639 of record NZ_JBAWYV010000005.1, read on the forward strand.
TAGCTTTATGATGAACCATGTTCAAAGTTTACTGGACCGCCGCGAATCACGAAGCCTGCTCTCAAAACGAGGCGCTGCTCACGAAGGCGCTTGAGCTGGTCAAAGAAAAACGCAACGCGGGCTATTCATTTGTGACCATGGTCGCAGAGGACCCCAACCAGGTTGGGAAACCTGGTGTGGATGCCGTCGTGAACGGAAAAACACCGGATGGCGAGGACTACGAATGGTCCAAGGCCGGTCGCGCCGGAACGCCTCGCAGAAGCGACAAAATTGTTACCCGCAAAGATTACTGAAGGCTAGTCAGCTTGGCCGGAAGCTTCCCGGTCACTGCAGTCGCTGCAAAAGTTCCAGGGTCGGATAGCCGTCGGCCGGCAGACCCAGGCTGCGTTGGTATTGGCGAACGCCGCGCTGTGTGGCCGGACCCATCATGCCGTCGGGCGTTCCGGTGTCGAACCCTCGGACGTTCAACGCACTCTGCAATGCCAATAACTGACTGCGCGAAAGTAGCTGCAAATCGCGCGGCCAGGGTGCCTGCACCGCAGGGCCGCCGCTCAACTGTTGCGCCAGCAGACTCACGGCGAGGGCATAGCTGCTTGAGTTGTTATAGCGCAGAATCGCGCGGAAGTTGGGGCCCACCAGAAAAGCCGGTCCGCGTGCACTGGCCGGAAGCAGGATTGAGCTGTCGGCCAACACTGGCAACGGCCTGCCGTCCATCGATTGCACACCCTCGGCGGTCCATTGGGTCGTCGGTTGTCGCACCGCATCTTCGGCACGCGCGTAGTCGAAACCCGGCGGCAAGCGCACTTCTTGCCCCCACGGCTGATTAGCCTGCCAGCCAGAGCTGGCCAGAAAGTTGGCGGTTGAGGCCATCACATCAGAGACGCTGCCCCAGATGTCGCGCCTGCCATCACCGTCGGCATCCACCGCATAGGCCAGATAGTTCGATGGCAAAAATTGCGTTTGGCCCATCGCGCCAGCCCATGATCCGATCATCTGGTCGCGGTCAATGTCGTGATGCTGCAGAATCTTCAAAGCGGCGAGCAACTGGCCACGCGCCCACGCCTCGCGGCGGCCCTCGAAACCGAGCGTCGCCAAGGCGTCGATGGTTGGAATGTCGCCCACAAAACTGCCGTAATTGCTCTCCATGCCCCAAATCGCGACAAGGATCTCTGCCGGGACGCCGTAACGCACGGCGATGGGCTCAAGGACGGGGCGCAGTTCCCGCAGCTTGGCCTGGCCACGGGTCATGCGCTGCGTCGACAGCGCGTTGTCAAGGTAGTCCGCAACTGTTCGGGTGAACTCGGGTTGTGACCGATCCAACTCAATAACACGCGGGACGAAGCGAACGTTGTCGAAAGCCATGTGGAGCGTGTCCTCGTCCATTCCGGCTGCGCGGGCGCTGGTGCTGAACTCAGCCACCCAGTGGGCAAACTTTTGGTGGTGTTCGACCGCTTCGGAGCCGACTTGTATCGGTTTGACCCCCACTATGGATGGCGCGGTGGCACAGCCCACAAGCCCGAAGATCGCCAGTAAAGCGAGAACCAGCCCGTAGCGCGCTGACCCTGAGAAATAGGAAGGTGTTTTCATGCCATCGATTTTCGTTGTTCTGCAGAACCCGGTCTTGAACAGGATGCCATTCGTCATCTTTCCGGTACGGCATGCCCACCTCCTAAAATCGACTGATGAATGATCACAAAACTATTGCCACACACAGTGGCAGCTTCCACGCCGACGACGTCTTTGGCGTTGGCGTCCTGATGGGCGTCTTTCCATCACACACATTGATCCGCTCCCGCCACAACGAGAAGATTGAAACTGCTGACTTTGCCGTGGATGTTGGCGGCCTCTGGGACGCGCCCACCGGACGCTTTGACCACCACCAGCGCAGCTTCACGGGCGCACGCCCCGCACGTCTGGTGGATGGCGTGGAAACCGCTGGCGTGGGGTATGCCAGCGCAGGGTTGGTCTGGTCTGCGTTTGGCGGCGACTACGTCAAGGCCTTGGCCGATACCCTTGGGGTTCAACTTGATGCGCAAGCCCTGGCAGAGATCACCCGCTCCATCGACACGTCTTTGGTGCAGTACCTGGACATTGTGGACACCGGCAAGGGCGATATTGCACCCGGTATTTTTGGACTTTCCGCGTTGATCGCGCAACTCAACACCAACTGGATGGAAGAGCAAGGGCTTGATTCAACAGCAAAAGCCCAACTTCAGGAGAGTCGTTTCTGTGAGGCGATTGCCATAACAAGGAAATTTCTCGACCGCGCCATCATCAAAAAAGTGTCTCAACTTCGCGCCATGGACATCGTTCGCAAAGCCCCGAGGTTGCTGGGCGGCAAAGTGCTCCACCTTCAAGAAGGCGGCATGCCCTGGACGCGCGTGGTGGTGGACGAAATGCCCGAGGTTTTGTTTGTCATCTATCCCGATTCGGAGGGAGACCAGTACCAGATTAAAACGGTTCCCGTGGAGCCCGGATCATTCTTGGCCAGATTGGACCTGCCAAAGAGCTGGGCCGGACTGCGGGATCAGGAACTGAGCGAGGTGACGGGTGTGTCAGACAGTGTTTTCTGCCACATGAACTTGTTCATTGGTGGTGCTAAAAGCCTGGAAGGCGCCATTCGCCTGGCGGGGGTGGCGCTTCAGTAATCGACTGGCTCGCTTACCAGCACTTGCGCAAGTTGGTCATGAGTCCGCCGTTCAGGTGTCCGACTGGGTCCACACATCAATGAGGGGATAGAGTTGGGCGTATTCTTTGTTGTGCTGCTCGGACAGCGCGTGAAGCGCCATCAGTGTCTCGAACGGAAAACCTTTGCGGTTGCCACCCCGACTGTCGTGCAGCAGGCTGCTGATATAAGGATTGAACTCAGCGGTGCCCCAACAGGCGCTGATCTTTGACCCGATTCTGGGGAAGGCTTCATTGACGACTTTGAAGTTCTCGTTGTTGTCAATGCACGGTTGCAACTCAGGAAATTTTCGGTCATGCAGGTCTGAAAGTCTGATCAGGGCACTCAAGACGCCTTCAGGAAAACCCGTTTTGGAGCCGTCCCGCGCATCTTGCAAAAGTGCTTTTATGTAGGTCGTAAAGTCTTTGGTGCCCCACAGGCGCTTGATATTGGCGCCGAACATGGGAAAAGCATCGCTGACCTGCGCAAAAGCGGATTTATTGTTAGGCATCGTGGTGTGATTTTGGCTCAACTTATCGCTTTTAAGCATAGAGTTAACACCAAGCTCAAGCGCAATGCTGGCTGAGCCCACACCCGCGCAAGATCAGCGACACCACATGCTCGGTGGCGTGGGCGTGGTCTTGAGGCGTCAATTCGGGCAGGCCCAACACAGCGCAAACCTGCACATCAAAGTCGGCATAGGTCTGGGTCGCGGCCCAGATCGTGAAAAACAGGTGCACCGGGTCGACCGCCGCCATGCGCCCGGCCGCTATCCAGCCGTTCATGACCGCCGCCTTGGCCTGCACCATGTCACTCAACTCGGTGGCCAGCAAGTTCTTGACCACCGGGGCGCCGTGCAGCAACTCGTTGGCAAACACCTTGGAGGCATGCGGGCGCTCGGCCGACAAGGCCATTTTGGCGCGGATGTAGTGCTCGATAGCGGCCCGCGGGTCAGCTTCCAGGGTGATACCTTGGGCTGGCAACAACCAGTCTTCAAGGGTGCGCGCCAGCAGCGTCCGGTAGAGCGCCTGCTTGCTGCCAAAGTAGTAATGCAGATTGGCCTTGGGCAAACCCGAGGCCTCCGCGATGGCGGCCATGGTGGCGCCGGCAAACCCGGCCCCGGCAAACACGCGCTCGGCCGCGGCCAGAATCACCGCCTCGTTGGCTTGGCGAATCTGGCCTTTGCTGGCGTCATCACTGACGTCGGTCGATGGGCTGGAGCGGGCCTGCATCAGGTTAAATGCCGCACCTTACTTTTGCGCGGCGTTCCACACGGCGTGTGAATAGGCGGCTTTGCCCGGGTCTTTTTTGATCACCGGTGAACTGCCCGCTGCGAGCAAGACCTTGACTGTGCGCTCATAAGCGGTGGGCTCCAGGTAGCCGATCTTGGCGGTACCGGCGGTGGTGATGAGCTTGGCCACATTTTCCATTTGGCGCTTTTGCACCTTCTCGGTGGCGCTGCCCGACATGTCGGCGGCCACCACGATCTTGGCGGCACCGGCGGGGTCTTTCACCGCGTCGTTCCAGCCCTTGAACGTGGCCTTGAGGAACTTGCCCATTCGCGCCACAAAGGCCGGGTCCTTCAGCTTGGACTCCAGCACGTACAAGCCGTCTTCGAGTGACGCCACGCCTTCTTTTTCATAGAAGAAGGTGACCAGATCGCTCTCCTTGATGCCGGCATCCACCACTTGCCAGTACTCGTTGTAAATCATGGTCGAGATACAGGCGGCCTGGTTTTGCAGCAGCGGGTCGACATTGAAGCCTTGCTTGAGAATCTTGATATCGGTGTCTTTGTAGCCCAGCTTGGCCATCCAGTTCAGGAACGGGTACTCGTTGCCGCCATACCAGACGCCCAGGGTTTTGCCCTTGAAGTCTTTCGGGCTGTTCACACCACTGGCTTTTTTGCAGGTCAGCATCAGGCCCGACTGGTTGAACACCTGCGCGATGTTGACCAGCGGCACACCGGCTTCACGTGCGGCGAGCGCATCCGGCATCCAGTTCACCACCACGTCGGCACCATTGCCGGCAATCACCTGCACCGGCGAGATGTCGGGGCCACCCGGTTTGATCGTCACGTCCAGCCCCTCGGCCTTGTAATAGCCCTTACTTTGCGCCACGTAGTAGCCGGCAAATTGCGCTTGCGGCAGCCACTTGAGTTGCACCGTCACTTTGTCCGCCGCGTTGGCATTCACACCTGCCGTCACGCCGCACACCGCCAGCACCGCAGCCAGCAGGCTGTTGGAAATCTTGGAAGAACGAATCATGGGAAAAGCTCCTGAGGGGTTGAGAAAAATTTAACGTCCACGCACTGACGGATGCCAAAAAGCGGCACGCCGTTCAATTTGAACCAGCACGGCATACGCCACCGAGCCGGTGACCGCCGCCACCACGATGGCAGCCCACACCAGCGGCATGTGCATACGCGAAGCTTCGGTCGAAATACGAAAGCCCAACCCAGCGGTGGGTGAGCCAAAAAACTCAGCCACGATGGCACCAATCAGGGCCAGCGTGGCGTTGACCTTGAGCGCGCCAAACATGAAGGGCAGCGCCGCTGGCAGACGCAGCGCCAGCAAGGTGCGGCTGTAACTGGCAGCGTAGCTGTACATCAACTCGCGCTCCAGTTTGCCCGACGCCTTGAGCCCCGCCAGCGTGGAGGTCAGCATCGGGAAAAACGTCATCAGCACCACCACGGCGGCTTTGGATTGCCAGTCAAAGCCAAACCACATCACGGCAATCGGCGCCACCGCCACCAGCGGAATGGTGCTGGTCAGCGAGGCCAGCGGCAACAAACCACGCTGCAAGAACGGCAGGCGATCAATGGCGACCGCCACGGCAAAGCCCAGCCCCGAGCCCAGCGTCCAGCCGATCAGCACCGCCTTCAATACCGTTTGCACAAAGTCGCCCCACAGCGTAGGCCAGTGGGTGCCAATCGATTGCGCAATCAGCGACGGCGGCGGCAACAAAACACGCGGCACCTCGAACGCCACCACCAGCAGTTGCCAGAAATAGACCACCCAGACGCCGAACAGGGCCGCAGTCAGCAGGCCATAAAGTCGGGCACCATCCAGCGCCGCCATGCGCCGGATCGACTGCACGGCCAGCCCGGCCAGCATGATCGCTGCGAGCCAGAACCACGCGGTGGGCGGTGCTTCGCCGGTCGCAGCAGCGGTCTGCATCAGCAGCGTGCCCGCCACCAAAGCGCCCAGCACCAGCCCAGTCGTCATGCGCGTCGAGGGCTTCATGGTTGGTGCCGATGCCGCAGCATCGCCCGTTCTACAAGGGCTACCACGCTAGTCAGCGCTAACCCCAGCAAGGCCGACATCACCAACGCCGACCAGATTTGAATCGTGTTGCCGTAGTAAGAGCCGGTCAGTAGTCGGGCACCCAGACCCGCCACCGCGCCGGTGGGCAACTCGGCCACCATGGCGCCCACCAGACCGGCGGCAATGCCTACGCGCAAAGCGGGGAACAAAAACGGCAGGGCGGACGGCAAGCGCAGCAGCCACAAAGCCTGCCAGCGCGAGGCGGCGTAGGTGTGCATCATTTCGGTCTCGATCACCTGCGGCGAGCGCAGGCCCTGCACCATCGCCACCGTGACCGGGAAAAAACACAAATACATGGCAATCACCGCTTTGGGCGCCACACCCGAAAAGCCCAGACTACCCAAAATTACCAGCACGATCGGGGCAATCGCCAACACCGGCACGGTTTGCGAGGCCACGATCCAGGGCAACAAGGCCCGGTCCAGCGTGCGCGAATGCACGATGCAGACCGACAGCACCAGCCCCAAGATGGTGCCCATCACGAAGCCCCACAAGGTCGATTCTGCAGTGACTGCGACGTGGTACATCAGGTTGCGAGGTGAGTCCAGCGGCCAATCGACCAAGCTGGACCAAAAATCAAGCGCCACCTGGTGCGGAGCGGGCAGCACCGGGCGCTGCATGTCCATGGTGGCGGCCAACAGGTCTTGCCAGGTCCACGCCCCATCGGGGGGCAACACGCGCTCGATGGCGCCCGGCGCGTTGAGCGCCCAAGTGCCGCCGTACCAAGCCAACAAAACCAGCAGCAACATGGCCGCCACCGGCACGCCTTGCCGTCGGAACTCCGCCACGCCGCGTTTGAAAGCCGTGTCAGTCATGGTGCCCATCGGCCAGGGCTTCGCGCACAGCGTGTGCCACGGCGATAAATTCCGGGGAGTCACGCAGCCCCAGGTGCCGCTCATCCGGCAGCGGCGATTCAATCACTTTGACAATGCGACCCGGTCGCGGCGACATCACCACGATGCGGGTGGCCAGGTAGACCGCCTCGGCAATCGAGTGCGTCACAAACACCACGGTGCGGCGCTCGCGCTGCCACAACTGCTGCAACTGCTCGTTGAGGCGGTCGCGCGTGATCTCGTCGAGCGCACCAAAGGGCTCGTCCATCATCAAAATCTTGGGCTCAAACGACAAAGCCCGGGCAATCGACACGCGCTGCTGCATGCCGCCAGAGAGTTGCCAGGGGTATTTGCCTTCAAAGCCGGTCAGACCCACCCGCGCCAGATGCTCCAGCGCAATGTCTTTGCTATCGGCTTTGGAGCGGCCCTGAATCTGCAAGGGCAAGGTAACGTTAGCCAGCACGGTGCGCCACGGAAACAGCGCTGGCGCCTGAAAAACATAGCCGTAAGCGCGGGCCAACCGGGCTTCGTGCGGTGTGACACCGTTCACCAGCACCTCGCCGCCGCTGATTTTCTCCAAGTCGGCAATGACACGCATCAAGGTGGTCTTGCCACAGCCTGAGGGGCCAATCAGTGCCACAAATTCGCCCTCGTTGATGTCCAGGTCAATGCGCTCCAGCGCATGCACTGGCGTATCGGCCGTCTGGTAGATCACACTGGCGTTGCGCACCTTGACAGCCAACCGCGCGCTGGCCAGCGAGGCTGCGAGGGGCGATGTCGGCACTTCAGAAATAGTCATGGAATCAATAAAGTAGGTTGGGCCGCACCACAAAGCAGCACGACGACCAGAAAGCTAACCAGTTGGTCAACTTATTCTATCGATGCATGCTATTTCCGTGCCACCAATGTCGTTAGGGTTTACGCTCGACCGCCTGACCCACATCGCGCGGATCCAGGCCGTACATCTCGGCAAATTCTGCCAGCGTCTTGCCACTGCTCTCGAAAGCCCGTTGCAAGGCTTCCTGCTTGGCCAACTTCACATCGCGCTCGGCAAAGGCTTCTTCGAGCAACACATTGGCACCGGCCGCGTTGGACTGAACCCGGGTCAGGTAGTCTTGGCGCGTCAGGCCACTGGCCTCGAAAGCGGCCATCAGTTGCAGGCGAAACCGGGGACGCAGGTCTTCTTGCGTGCGCCCTTGACGGCGCCGGAACAACTCCAGCATGGCGAGGTAAATATGCTCGGGTGACACCGGCTCAACCACAGCACCCTGCAGGTCATAGCGGGGGTTACCGGCTGCCACGCTGTGCAGGTAGCGACCCGAACGTGTGTGCAAGCCCAGCGCGGCCTTGAGGGTATCGCGCTCGAAAATCTCCGGGTGCGCCGCCAGCAGTTCCTGAAAAATGCCGAGTTTGAGCGGCATAAAGTTGGCGCCAAACAGGTGCGGATAAAGTTCAAACAACTTCTCAAGCACGGGTTGGACGTTTTGCGAACGGCTTGGCTTGGCTGCCGGTACGTTGGCAGGCGCGAGTTCACCGGTCGGAACCGATGGGTCAGTGAGGGTAAGAGTCATAAGATTTTGCGGTAAGTCAAGGTTCGATTGTCAACCAAGTGGAGAACCGGCTAGACCGGGAACTTCATCTAAACTACCCTGAACTGAATAGGGGTATTTGTGGCTTCAATCCGATTGCTCGCAGCGCTGGTCGCTGGATGTTGTGCGATGACCTTGACACTGCCCGCCAGCGCTCAGTCGGTCCGAGCGCGAAGTACCGCTGATGTCGACCTGACGGCCCGGCTCAAAGAAGTTCAACAGGACCCCAAATTGATGGAGTCCGTCATGAAAACAGGTCAGCGTGTAGCGGCCATCTGCGCCAACTGCCACGGTGACGGAGGCAACAGCCTCAAACCCGATATTCCCAACCTGGCTGGCCAAAACCCCACCTACCTGATTGAACAATTGCGCCAGTTCGCCGATGGCCGGCGCCGCTATGAATTCATGGAAGGCATGATCAAGGCGATGAGCAGCGACGAGAAAATCGGCGCGGTGCTGTTTTACTCTGCTCAAAAAGTGACCCACAAAACCGCGTCCAATGCGGCTCTGGCCGCCAAGGGCAAGGAGTACTTCAACAAGATTTGCTGGCGTTGCCACGCTGAAGATGGACGGGGCAATGAAAAATTTGCCCGCATCGCCGGGCAGCAGCCCGACTACATGCGTCTGACGCTGAAGCGCTACCGCACCGGAACCGGCCCCCGCGTGGAACCCCTCATGGCGGCCAGCACCAAGCTGATGACCGACGCCGACATTGACGCCGTGGTGGCCTATGTCGGGGCCTTGGACTAAGAGATTACTGCGGGTCCAGCCCCAGAAAGTTGGCCAGCGCAGCGGTGCTTAAGGCACCGTCCTGGCTCACGGTCTGACCTGTTTTCTGGTTTTTAGCCACGATAAACGGCACCGATTCAGCGCCAAAATTATTCAACAACTGGGTGTTTTTCTTGATCGCCTGCTCGATGTCGGCGGCGATGCTCGACGAGGCGGAAATACCACCCTTGCCGGCCAGCAAGGACGCTTCATGCTCTGTCATCAAGGCGCCCGGATCGGCAGCCGTCAGAATAGCCGCGCCTTGCGCAGCGCTGGTGGCGTTGATCATGCCAACAGGAATCCAGACAAATTTCACTTTTTTGTGCAGGGGCATCGAAGCCTCCCACAAGTGACCGCAATGCGGACACTGGGTGTCAAAAAAGACATAAACCACGTTGGTGCTCATCATGGCACCCACCGTAAAGCCTTTGGCCTGGGATGAAACCACCTCAACAGAGGCCTGCTGCTTGGTGGAGGCCGTAGGTGCCGAAGATTCGGGCTTTGAGCAAGCGCCCAACGCGAGGGCACCAGCCAGCACGGAATAGGTGAGGAATTTATTAATTTTCATAAGGCACTTTACTCGGCAGCTTCCTGCGCCATCTTTGCGCTCTTCCAGTACACGTCATCACCCACGGTGCCGTCGGTGCGGTGTCGGTTCAGCACACGGGCCAGTACAAACATCAAATCACTCAGACGGTTGAGGTATTGGCGTGGCGTGTCTTTCAAGGCCTCCTGGCCTTCCAGTGCCACCACCATGCGCTCGGCCCGGCGGGCCACCGTCCGGCACACATGCGCCAACGAGGCGGCACGCGAGCCGGCTGGCAGGATGAATTCCTGCAGACGCGGCAAAGTTTCGTTGTGCTCGGCCAGCGCCGTATCCAGCGCAATCACGGCTTCTGGCTTGAGCAGCTCAAAACCGGGGATCGACAGCTCGCCCCCGAGGTTGAACAGTTGGTGCTGAATCTCGACCAGCAGCGTGCGCACGCGCTCCGGCATGTCTTCGCACAGAAGCACACCAATGTTGGAATTGAGTTCGTCCACGTCACCCATGGCGTGCACGCGCAGGCTGTTTTTGGAAACCCGGGTGTTGTCGCCCAAGCCCGTGGTGCCGTTGTCGCCCGTGCGGGTGGCGATTTGTGTCAGTCGTTGTCCCATGAATTAGTCTCGCTTGGTTAGGTTATAGGCAACGTCAGGTCAAAGACATGGCGTGGCAAAGTGATGGTCAACAGGGTGCTATTGTCAGTGTCATCGGTCGTCATGGTCACATCACCCTGTTGCGCCGTGGCCAGCAAACGGGCTGAGTAGGTGCCAATGCCGCTACCGCCGGGCTTGCCGCTGGTGACAAATTTATCGAAGAAACGTTCGCGCAAGGCCAGCGGAACGGCCCCCACGTTTTGAATCAGGACGCGCAGCGGGTTCTCGTCCTTCAGCGTCACCAGCACGCGACTGCCAGCGGGTGCCGCCTCACAGGCATTCTTGAGCAGGTTCTGAAACAGCGAATAACACAGCATGGCGTCGGCTGACGCGGTGGGCATTTCAAGACCAACATTTGTATCGGTATCGACCACGATCGTCAGCTTTTTTTCGGTAAAAGCACTGCGCGAGAGTTCGACCAAGCGGTGCAGGATATGGCCCACATCGACGGCGTCCGCCTTGAGCTTGAAATGCCCGGTCTCGATTTTGTAGAGCTCGCTGGACAGGTTGATCATGTTCATAACCTGCATCGCGGTCTGCTCCAGCAGGCGCAGTTGGGCCACGTGCTGGGGCGCCATGTCGGCATCTTCGGCCATGCCCTGCACCATGCCGACGATGCCGGCCAATGAGCCCTTGAGGTCATGGCGGGTGATGTTTTCCACATCCTCGCGCAGGCGGGCTGCGTCCAGCATGGCATCGTAGTCGGCCTGCAAGTGGCGACGCATGTCCACAAACTTGATGAAGTTGCGCACCCGTGAGCGCATCACCTTGGGGTCGGTGTCTTTGGAGACAAAGTCCACCGCGCCCAGCGCCATGCCCTTGAGCCGGGCTTCGTCATCATTCAAACCGGTCACAAAAATAACCGGGATCTGGGCTGAAATGGGCTGCTCGCGCAGGCGGCGAACCGCCTCGAAACCATCCATGTCGGGCATCATCACGTCCATCAGCACGAGGTCGGGCAGCGGCTCCTTGCTGCACTGGGCCAGGGCCGAAGCGCCATCGGTGGCGGTCAGTACCTGGTACTCGTCCTTGAACAGGTGAACCATCAGTTTCAGGCTCACGGGGTAGTCATCCACCACCAGAATGCGGGTTGGCGACAGCGTCATCTCGGTCATCAGGCCGTCGTCCGTCGACGCGGGTGTGGCCTGGCGCGGCAAACGGGCCACGGCGCCAGGCGCGGCCTCGCGCTGCGGATCAGCTATCAGTTTTAACAGGCGGTCTTTGAGGTTGCCCGCGTTGTAGGGCTTGACCAGCAGACTGCTGACGCCCGCGGCAATCACTTCCTCGATGCGCTGACGCTCGGCTTCGGCCGTGATCATCACAAAGGGCAAGCGCGCCAACTTGGGGTCAGCGCGCACCGCTCGCAGCAACTCCAGACCGCTCATGACGGGCATGTTCCAGTCGGACAGAATGACGTCCACCGCATTAGCGCGCAACATGCGCAACGCTTCGGCGCCATTGCGGGCGGTATAAATTTTTTCGCAGCCCATGGCCCGTAACTGGTTGACGGTCACGGCGCGCATCAGTTCCAGGTCATCGACCACCAGATAAGTGAGGCTGTGAAGTTTCATGTTTTGGTTGTGAGGCAAATCAGCATAATCGAACATTATCCCGGAGATATGCCATGAATGCGCCCACCGCCCTGCCCCTGATTTTTCACCGTGAAGTGCCCACTGCACTCATCGATGCCCTCAAGTCCCGCTTCGGCGAACGCTGCTCCACCGCACTGGTGGTGCGTGAGCAACACGGGCGCGACGAGTCGGCCTTTGCAGCGGTGCCACCGCCCAGTGCGGTGGTATTCGCCGAGAGCACGCAGGACGTGGCCGAGGTCGTTTCACTGGCCAGCGCCTACAGCGTGCCGGTGATTCCCTTTGGCGTCGGGTCCTCCCTCGAAGGCCATCTGCTGGCGGTGCAAGGCGGCATCAGCCTCGACGTGAGCCGCATGAACCAGGTGCTTTCGATCAACGCCGAAGACCTGACCGTGACGGTGCAACCGGGCGTGACCCGCAAACAGCTCAACGAGGCCGTCAAGTTCACCGGCCTGTTTTTCCCGGTGGACCCAGGCGCAGACGCCACTTTGGGGGGCATGAGTGCCACTCGGGCCAGCGGCACCAACGCCGTGCGCTATGGCACCATGCGCGAAAACGTGCTGGCGCTCGAAGTCGTCACCGCCAGTGGCGACATCATTCGCACCGGCACCCGGGCCAAGAAATCGGCCGCCGGTTACGACCTGACACGCCTGATGGTGGGCAGCGAGGGCACGCTGGGCGTCATCACCGAAGTCACCGTCAAGCTCTACCCGTTGCCTGAAGCGACCTCGGCGGCGATCTGCTCGTTCCCCAGTATTGAAGCCGCCGTGCGCAGCACCATTCAGATCATCCAGATGGGTATCCCGATTGCCCGGGTTGAACTGATTGACGCCAACACCGTGCGCATGGTCAACGCCTATGCCAAGCTCGGACTGCGTGAGGAACCCATGCTGCTGATGGAGTTTCACGGCTCACCGACCGGCGTCAAGGAACAAGCTGAAAGCGTGCAGGAGATTGCCTCGGAGTTTGGCGGCAATTCGTTTGAGTGGGCCACCACGCCAGAAGAACGCACCCGGCTTTGGACCGCCCGGCACAACGCCTACTTTGCCGCCATCCAGTCCAGGCCCGGTTGCCGTTCCATTTCAACCGACACCTGTGTCCCCATTTCGCGCCTGGCCGACTGCCTGCTCGACTCCATCGTTGAAGCCGACGCCAGCGGAATTCCGTACTTTCTGGTCGGCCATGTGGGAGATGGCAACTTCCATTTTGGCTACCTGATCGACCCCGACAACCGGGCAGAACGCGAGACGGCGGAACAGCTCAACCACGCCTTGGTGAGCCGCGCCCTGAGCATGGAAGGCACCTGCACTGGCGAGCACGGCATTGGCCTGCACAAAATGGATTTCCTGGTGACCGAGACGGGCGATGGCGCGGTGAACATGATGCGCGCCCTCAAACGAGCGCTCGACCCGAAGAACATCATGAATCCGGGCAAGATTTTTACGCTATAAATTAAATAGCTACCTGCGCAGGTAACTCGGGGGCTAGCGGCTGTTTTGTCTAAAATTCGGCGTTTTCAGCGATGGCGTTGGCCATGTACTCGATCTTCTTTTGCATGTCGCTATCGGTGTCAGGAAACCGCCGGGCAATGTCCTGGAATTCGTCCTGAATTTCAACGAAGGTATCGACCATGTCGGGGTCGAAATGGCTGTCGCGCCCCTGGAAAATAATCGCTACGGCCTGGTCGTGGTGCATGCCGGCACGGTAGACCCGATCTGAAATAAGCGCATCGTAGACATCGGCAATCGCCATCAGTCGCGCCGACAAGGGAATTTTCTCGCCGACCAGGCCTTGCGGATAACCACTGCCGTCCCATTTTTCGTGGTGCGAGTAAGCCAGTTCCTTGACGATCTGAAGCTGGTCCCGCGCCAAGCCCAAGGTGGCCTCGGCACTCACGATGGCCTCATAAGCCAGGGTCGTGTGGGTCTTGATCATCCCAAATTCAGCGGGCGTCAGGCTGCTGGGTTTGAGCAAAATGCGGTCCGGAATGCCGACCGTTCCCATGTCGTGCAGCGGTGCCCACTGAAACAAAATGCGAATGTAGTCGTCGGTTAAAGCCGCAGCAAAACGGGGATGTCCCTGCAGGCGCTGCGCCAGTGTCAAGACGTAATGCTGCACCCGCAGCAGATGTTTGCCGGTATCGGAACCGCGCATGCCCGCCAGCGACACCATGGCAAACGCGACCACCGCCATAGGTGACTGGGCAGGATCTGCATCGGTTTTTTGATGGCGGTCATGGGTATTCACAGCGGGTTCTCCAGTAGTCGTTTCATCATACTAAAAAGGGGCGCGGTACAACCAGACCGGGCGGCCATCGGCGCACTGCAACACCGCGGTGGGCGAGAGCGAGGTCGCCTCAAACTCAAGGCTCACCAGCCAGTGGCCTGGCAGGAGCTCCGCCCTGGCTTTGTCCACTGCCCGCGCCATGCTCTCGGGCCGCTGAAACAGATAGACCAGGTCGTAGCCCTGCCAGTCGGCACGCCAGATGTCGCCCTGGCGCACACGAGCCCAGGGGCAGCGCAGCGCACACAGAGCCCGCAGCGGCCAACTCCACTCCAGACCATGAAGTCGAGCGGCGGGATAGGCTTCGCGCAGCGCCTTGAGACCATCGCCCAAGCCGCAACCCGCGTCAAGCACCTGTGCACCGGCAGGCAGTGGCGCGTGGGTGGCGAGGTCGCGCAAGGCGTGCGCCGGTGTCGGAAACAAGGGTGCATCGCGCCAGGCGTTCAGGGGGTAAATCAGCAACAACAGCAGCAAAGGCAGCAGCCAGGCCCAAGCCGGAAAGGCCGCCGCGCCCGACAGGGCCAGCGACAGGGGAAATCCCAGCCCCACCATGGCGCGACGCCACCAGGTGGGCGCCAACACGCTAAACGCCACGCCCAGGCTTGAGGCGATGGCCAGGGCCAGCCAGGCCGACAGCCCGATGCCTTGCAAGCCCAGGAATACCGCCCAAGCACACGCCCACGCCAGCAAGGCGGGCAAGGGCCAGCGCGCCACGACCGATCGCATGGAGGCCAGAATCCGAATCAGCGGGTGACGAGATTAGCCGTGCTCCGGAGCTTGTCGACCAGCCCGTTAAGTTCTTCCAGCGAACCAAACTGGATGCTGAGTTCGCCCATTTCTTCCAGGCGCCCGGCCCGCTTGACGCGTTTTTTGACCCGGACTTCGACCGCGGCCATGAGCAGGTCTGACAGTTCTTCTTCGACCCGTTTGACGTCGCTGGACTTGGTTTGCCGGGGCTTGACAAAGGCCAGCGAGAAGTCGGCGCTGAGCTTCTTCACCAGGCTCTCGGCTTCGCGCACCGACATTTTTTTGGCGCTGATCTGGCTCGCTGCCGTGATCTGAGTCGCACGGTCCAGGGCCAGCAAGGCCCGGGCGTGGCCCATGTCGAGGTCACCCGCCATCAGCATGGTTTGCACCGGGTCGGCCAGATTGAGCAGGCGCAGCAAGTTGCTGGCGGCGCTGCGTGAGCGCCCAACCGCTTGCGCCGCAAGCTCGTGGGTGAGCCCGAATTCTTTCACCAGACGTTGCAGGCCCTGCGCTTCTTCTAACGGATTGAGGTCTTCGCGCTGGATGTTCTCGATCAGGGCCATGGCGGCGGCGGCCTCGTTGGGCACGTCGCGCACCAGCACCGGCACGCGCTCCAGGCCCGCCAACTTGGCCGCCCGAAAACGCCGCTCACCGGCAATGATTTCGAACTTGCCTTCGTTCACGCCGTCTTTGAGTTGGCGCACCAGAATCGGTTGCAGGATGCCCTGCGCCTTGATCGATTCGGCCAGTTCGTAGAGCGCACCTTCGTCCATCCGGGTGCGCGGCTGGTACTGGCCGGCCAACATGTCGGTGAGCAGCAGCGATGCCGGCAAGCCCGGACTGGTAGGGTTGCCCTCCGACGAGTCAAACGAGGCGGCCTCGTTCACATTGGGGCCGAGCAGCGCTTCGAGTCCACGGCCGAGGCCTTTGGGTTTTTTGGTAGCCATGTAAAACTCCTTTTTTATTGTGCGGGGCAAATGAGTTGCTTGAGCAGGTCCTGCCCTACCGGCCAGTGACCCAAGCCCGACTCGGCATTGATGTGACCGGCGTTTCCGGCATCTACCCACGCCGAGCCCCACGCGCGGGCAAACTGCCCGGCACGCTCGACAGGGCAATACGGGTCGTTGCGGCTGCCCACCAGCACGCTTTTGAACGGCAGCGGCTGCAACGGGATCGGTGACCAGCTGGTCAGTACTGGGCGCAGTTCTTCGCGCTCGGCGTCTGCTGGTGCCACCAGCAGCGCGGCTTTAACCAGGTGCGCATGGCGCGTGTGGCTGGCCCATGCCGCCACCAGCAGGCAGCCCAGACTGTGCGCCGCCAGCACCACCGGTGCTGGTTGCGACAACAGCACATCTTCCAGACGCGCAATCCAGTCGCCGCGCAAGGGGCGCAGCCAGTCGTGCTGGTCAACACGGCTGTAGCCAAAATCTCGCTCCCACAGACTTTGCCAATGGTCGGCGCCAGAGTTTTGCCAGCCGGGCAGGATCAGAACAGGGGTAGAGGTCATTTGCTATGGTTTCAGTAGCTGCTAGCGCACACCAAACGGGGGCTAGAGGCCAATTTATCTACATTTTCTCGATGCGCTCGACCATTTCCTGAGCAAAGGCAATAAAAGCCTGCGCGCCCTTGGATGAAGGATCGAACACCACGCCCGGCACGCCATAACTCGGCGCCTCGGCCAGACGCACATTGCGTGGAATCACAGTGTCAAACACCTTGCCGCCAAAGTGCGTCTTGAGTTGCTCGCTGACCTGCTGCTGCAAGGTGATGCGCGGGTCGAACATGACGCGCAGCAAGCCAATGATGGCCAGGTCTTTGTTCAGGTTGGCGTGCACCTGCTTGATGGTGTTGACCAGATCGGTCAGCCCTTCCAACGCAAAGTACTCGCACTGCATCGGCACGATCACGCCATTGGCGCAGCACAAACCATTGAGCGTCAACATCGACAAACTGGGCGGGCAATCAATCAGGATGAAGTCGTAGGCGCCGTCCACTTCGGCCAGTGCCAGCTTGAGGCGTTTTTCGCGCCGCTCCACATCCACCAACTCTACCTCGGCACCCGCCAGTTCCCGATTGGCGCCCAGAATGTCGTAGCCGCAACCCGCCGCGATCAGCTTCTCGCTCTTGACGATCGCCTCGGCCACGGTGGCGGACTCCAGCAACACGTCGTAAATGGTGAGTTCCAGTTTGCGCTTGTCTACGCCCGAGCCCATGGTGGCGTTGCCCTGTGGGTCCAGGTCAATCATCAGCACGCGCTGGCCGACCTTGGCCAGACCCGCGGCCAGGTTGACCGTGGTGGTGGTCTTGCCAACCCCCCCTTTTTGGTTCGCGATGCAGAAGATTTTTGCCATGGAGTGCTTTGAAGTAGAAACGAATACAGAGTGAAGAGATTAGTGTTTCACGTGAAACACAGGGGTGACTGTACGTGATGAAATCAGCACTTAGCGTGACAACGCCAGCTTGATGCCAAAACCAATCAGAAAAATGCCCGCCAGCTTTTCCAGCGAGCGCGAAATCATCGGATTGGCACGCAGGCGCTCCGCCAAAAAGTGCGTCAAAAACACCACGGTAATGCAATAGACAAAAGCCAGCACCGCGACCGTGATCGCCATGACACCAAACGTCACCATGCCCCGATGGTGCAAAGGATCAATGAACAAGGGAAAAAACGCCATGTAAAAAACAATGGCCTTGGGGTTGAGCACCGTGATGGTCATGGCCTGCTGAAAATAGTGGTGCGGCTTGATGTTGAGAATCGGAGCCGCCCCAGGTTTGGCCGTCAACATCTTGAAGCCCAACCACGCCAGATACGCCGCACCCAGCCACTGCACCGCCCCAAAAGCAGTTGGAGAAGTGGCCAATACCGCAGCCACACCCGCCACCGCCAACCACATCAGCACCTGATCACCCGCCATCAGCCCCAAGGTCGCAGCGACCCCGCCCCGCAGCCCGCCCTTGGTGGTGGACGTGATGATGGCCAGATTGCCGGGGCCGGGGATAAACAACAAGATGATGAAGGCCGCCACAAAAGCGCCAAAGTCGACGATGCCAAACATGGAGATTTTCTTTCGGGGTGAGACCTTGAGTTTACGTGACGAATTATTGGCTCACGCTGCTGGCGAACTACCGCCCCACCTTGGCGAGATATACCGAGAACGTGGCAAGCGGCACAGGGTCAGAACTAACACCAACACGTAATCAGAAGCGGGTCCAATTTCCCATCCGCTGGCGGCGTCTGAAACTCACGGCGTCCGAAGGGTACCGTAGAACGAAGGCGAGTCCAAGTGCAGTAAATGCCCTCCCCTTTAGACATGCAAACATATTCATCAGAGCGCGAGCCGCAAACCTGAATGCACCCCCAGCCGAACCCAGCCCGACTTAAACAGCGCGATGTTCCCCGCCCAGATCGCGCTTCACTTTCCAACTTAATAAGCAGAGCAACATAGGGCTGTTTAGCTCCCCTTTCCGCCCCGGCGGGGGTGGAGAGGGGTTGGGGGAGAGCGGGGGAAGATGCCAAAAAAATCATGTCTTTATGCCATGGAGAGTTCCGAACTTTCAAATCAAGACGTTTTTGTCATCTTCCCCCACTCACTCCCCCCGCCCTCTCTCGCCCCGCCGGGCGAAAGAGGGAGCCAACAGCCCTATGTCATCGCGCTGTTTAAGTTGAGTTGTGAAGCGCGATCTGGGCGGGGGGCTTGGCGCTGTTTAAAGCGGGCTGGCTTCGGGTGGTGATGCACTGACTGCGCTGGTTGCAGCGCATAACGCAATTCAGTCAGCCACTTTGCGCAGCCAGAGGATGCAGCGCTCGGCATCCAGACCGGGAACGGTCAGTTGTTCCACGTGAAACACTTTCACGTCTTGCGGCAAAACGGCAATCTCTTCAGCCGGGTGCTTGCCCTTCATCGCCATCCAGACGCCCTGCTCTGCCAGTGCCGCTACCGACCAGTTGGTGAAATCGAGCAGCGAAGCGAAGGCGCGGGAACTGATCACGTCGTACTTATTCGTCAAACTTTCAACCCGGGCGTGCAGGCCACGCAGGTTGGGCAAGCGCAAGGTGGCCGCCACTTGCTTGATGAAGGCGGCTTTTTTGGCCACTGTGTCCACGCAATCCACCGCCACTTCGGGACAACAGATCGCAATCACGATGCCCGGCAAACCGGCGCCCGAGCCGACATCCAGCAGCTTGGCTTTAGGCACTGGCGCAGCTGCATTCATCTCGGAAAGTTGCCGACGCAGCGGCGTGATGACCGCCAGACTGTCCAGCAGATGGTGCGTCAGCATCTCGGCCGGGTCGCGCACCGAAGTCAGGTTGTAGACCTTGGTCCACTTCTGGATGAGTTCCAAATAGTCCAGAAGATGCGAGATTTGAACGTCGCTCAAGTCCAGCGACAAATCCAGAACCCCTTGGCGCAGTTCTTTTTCAAGGTTGCGCATCAGACTTCTGCCTTGTCAGCGTCGCCCACATCAGGCACCGTAACGTCAGCGGCGGCGCCCTTGCCGGCTGAGACAAAACCTTTGAAGCTATTTTTCTTCAGGTGGATCAACAACAAAGAGATGGCCGCTGGCGTGATGCCCGAGATGCGCGAGGCTTGGCCCAAGGTTTCAGGCCGGTGCTTGCTCAGCTTTTGCCGGGCTTCGATGCTCATGGCCGACACCTGCAAGTAGTCCAACTCGTCCGGCAGCTTGAGGTGCTCGTAATGCGAGGCACGCTCGACCTCGTCTTTTTGGCGGTCAATGTACCCTGAGTATTTAGCCGTGATCTCCACCTGCTCAATCACCACCGCCGCAAAAACATCTTCCTCTGAAAGCGCACGCCCTGTTTCACGTGAAACAGTCGCATCGATTTCTGGGCTGGCGTACTTGCCATCACTCATGGACATCAAGCCGGCGTAGCTCACGTTCGGGCGTCTCAATAAATCCGCCAAGCTGTATTCGTGCTCCACCGCCTTGCCCAGCACGCGCTCGGCTTCCGCAGCCGCCAGGTTTTTGGGGCTGACCCAGAGCGAGCGCAGGCGTTCTGTTTCACGTGAAACAGCTTCCCGCTTCAAGCTGAAAGCCGCCCAGCGCGCATCGTCCACCAAGCCCAGTTTGCGCCCCACTTCGGTCAAACGGGCGTCGGCATTGTCTTCACGCAACTGCAAGCGGAACTCGGCGCGACTGGTGAACATGCGGTAGGGCTCGGTCACACCCTTGGTGATCAGGTCGTCTACCAGCACACCGAGGTAGGCCTCGTCGCGGCCCGGCACCCAGGTGTCTTGGGTCCATTGGGTTTTGGCGCCCGCTTGCAGCGCGGCGTTGATACCGGCAAACATGCCTTGGGCGGCGGCCTCTTCGTAACCGGTGGTGCCATTGATCTGGCCGGCAAAAAACAGGCCGCCTATCGCCTTGGTCTCGAAGCTGCTCTTGAGCTGCTGCGGGTCAAAGTAGTCGTATTCGATGGCATAACCGGGGCGCAGGATGTGGGCGTTTTCCAACCCCGCCATCGAGCGCACCAAGGCGTACTGAATGTCAAACGGCAAGCTGGTGCTGATGCCGTTCGGGTAGTACTCGTGCGTCGTCAGGCCTTCGGGCTCCAGAAAAATCTGGTGGCTGTCTTTGTCAGCGAAGCGGTTGATCTTGTCTTCCACGCTCGGGCAATAGCGCGGGCCCACGCCCTCAATCTTGCCGGTGAACATGGGGCTGCGGTCAAAGCCGCTGCGAATGATGTCGTGCGTGCGCTCGTTGGTGTGCGTCATCCAGCACGACATTTGCGCCGGGTGTTGCGCCACCCGGCCCATGAAACTGAACACCGGCATCGCCGCGCTCATGCCGCCGGGCATGCCGTCACCGGGCTGCTCGCTGCACTTGCTGAAGTCAATCGAGCGGCCATCCAGCCTTGGCGGCGTGCCAGTTTTGAGGCGCCCCTGCGGCAGCTTCAACTCTTTCAGGCGCGCGCTCAGACTGACCGCGGGCGGATCACCGGCGCGGCCCGCAGCGTAGTTGTTCAGCCCCACATGAATCTTGCCGTCCAGAAAAGTACCAGCCGTCAGCACCACGGTCTTGGAGCGGAACTTGATGCCCACTTGCGTCACCGCGCCAACCACCCGGTCGCCTTCAACCATCAGGTCATCCACGGCTTGCTGGAACAGCCACAGGTTGGGCTGGTTTTCCAGCATCCGCCGGATGGCCGCTTTGTAGAGCACGCGGTCGGCCTGGGCGCGGGTGGCGCGCACCGCCGGGCCTTTGCTCGAATTGAGAATACGAAACTGGATACCGCCCTCGTCGGTGGCCAGTGCCATGGCACCGCCCATCGCGTCCACCTCTTTCACCAGGTGGCCTTTGCCGATGCCGCCGATGGACGGGTTACAACTCATCTGCCCGAGGGTCTCGATGTTGTGGCTGAGCAGCAAGGTCTTGCAACCCATGCGGGCAGCGGCCAAGGCCGCCTCGGTTCCGGCGTGACCGCCGCCGACGACGATAACGTCAAATGTCTGTGGATAAAGCATGACCCTAATTTTACCGGGGGACCCCATTTTTGGTAACAATCAGGGCCATGAAACTCCTGATCTTTGCGGGCAGCACCCGCCTCCAATCTTTCAACCGGCAACTCGCGGCCAATGCGGCGACGCTGGCACGCGCTGCCGGCGCCGAGGTCACCCTGCTGGAACTGGCCACGCTGGACATCCCGCTCTACAACGCCGACCTCGAAGCGCGGGGCACGCCGCCCGATGTGATCCGACTCAAGCAGCTGATGTTTGCGCACCCGGCCTGGATCATCTGCTCGCCCGAGTACAACGGCAGCTACACCGCCCTGCTGAAAAACACCATCGACTGGGCGTCGAGCCCGGTCAAGGGCGACCCGGACTGGGCACGCGGCACCAAGCCCTTCGAGGGCAAAGTAGTCGGCCTGATGAGTGCCTCGCCCGGCGGTCTGGGTGGTTTGCGCTCGCTGAGTCACCTGAACCCGCTGCTGCAAAACCTGCAATGCTGGGTCGCGCCGCAGCAATATGCGCTCAGTGGCGCCGGTCAGGCGTTTGACGCGCAGGGTGAGTTGCAAGTGCCGGCACAGCGCCAAGGCGTTCAAGCGGTGGTCGATCAGGTGCTGTGGGCAAGCCAACGTTTAAGTGACGGTAGTTTGTAGGGCAAATAAGCCTCTAGCCCCGGCAGCCTCAAAAGTGAAGTGCAACACACCTTTAAATTTCCGATAAG
>NZ_JBAWYV010000006.1:0-68494 GCF_037143375.1 Rhodoferax sp.
AGTCCAAGGTGGACCTGACTTAAGCGGTGACGCGGCGCAGCAGGCGCACCCGCATCGGCCGGGTGAAATCGGCACCGGACGCGCCGCAGTACGGCTCGAAAACGCTGCGCACCGCCGCAATGGTGGCGTCGTCCAACTGGTGATCAGCGTAGATCGGGCGCATCATGCGCTGCTCAAAATCGGCAAAGTCCTCGAAATGCACCGGCGTGGCAAAACAACGCTCTGCCACCTGTTCCCAAAAGCCAGTGGTGAGCGCTGCGTCCACAGCCGCCTGCGCCGCTGTGCGCACCACCTCTTCGTCGTTGTAGTGGCGAACGACCTCATTCATGGCGCCGTCAAAAATGGGCTCTGACACATACAAATAGCTGCCCGGACGCAGCACACGCGCCACTTCGCCCAAGGCCGTCGCCATGGCGGCGAGCGGCAAATGGTGCAGCGACTTGAGCATCAGCGCCAAGTCGCACGAGGCATCGGTCAACGGAATAGCCTGCGCTCCAGCAGCCCAAAATACCAGGTCCGGTTGGGGTGGCTCGGCCAAATTTTTGGCGTGCTGGCGCACATCGAACTCCAGACCAGTGACATGGCAGCCCGGGAACTGCTGCACACGCCACCATTTTTCACCGACTTACTTTTTTGGCCTGATCCTGACCCGCCGCTTTGTGCGCCATCGCACTGACTTTTTACCGCTCGTCTTTTAAAGTGAACTTTGACAGCCCCAAATTCTTGGGAACAGTTCAAGACTGCTGCAACACTTCAGCTCGCGTGGGCGAGCCCAACTCAGGATCGGAAACGCCATGAAAGGTTACGTCAACAACATCGAAGGTATCACCGTCAAAAACAATGATTTTCGGCAAGTGCTTTATACCGCCAAGCACTGCCAACTGGTGGTCATGTCACTGAAAGTCAAAGAGGAAATTGGCGAGGAAATTCATCAACTTGACCAATTTTTTCGGGTGGAGCGTGGTGTCGGTCAAGTCGTGATCGATGGCGTTACCACGGCCATCCGCGAAGGCTTTGCCATCGTCGTCCCGGCCGGTGCGCGGCACAACATCATCAACACCGGTGGTGCCTCGCTCAAGCTTTATACGCTTTATGCCCCGGCCAACCACCTGATGGGGGTGGTTCACCACACCCGCGCCGAAGCCGAGGCTGACGATGAACACTTTGACGGCAGAACCACGGAATAAGCCCTGCACCCGATGCCCCGTATCAAGTCTAAAAACACAAAAAACCCAAGTAAATCACCATGAACCCACTCGCAACACGCCGACGTTTTATTGAGATTCTGCCAATCGCGGGAGCAGCGGTGCTCGCCGCCTGCTCGCCCAAACCCGAGCCAGCGTCACCGGTGTCCAGCCCCGCCGAACCGGTGGCCGTCCCGCCAGCACCGCTACCGATGCCAGATGCGACGCCAACTCCCACGCCTGCAGCCCCGACCGTCCTGGTGCCGGTGAGCGAGAAAGACGCCCTGGCCGTCGCGCTGGGTTATGTCGAAGACGCAAGCCGCGCTGATAAAACCAAATTCAAGACCTACGCACCGGGCAGCCAATGCAGCAATTGCGCCCTGTACCTGGGCAAGGTGGGCGACGCAACCGGTCCGTGCCCGCTTTTCACTGGCAAAAAAGTGATGGCCAAGGGCTGGTGCGGTTCCTGGGTCAAACGGGCCTGAGCCAGAAAAAACCAAATCATGAAAACATCAACACTTATTACGGCAATTTTGGCGGGCATCGTGCCGGCTCTGGTGCTGGCGCAAACGCCAGTGGTCAGCGTGCCGATGGTCGACCTGGCCCGCTACAGCGGCAAGTGGTTCGAGATAGCCAGTTTCCCCATGTTTTTCCAGCGCAAATGCATTGCTGATGCCACCGCCGACTATGGCCCGGGACCCAACGGCGCCGTCACGGTGCTGAACCGGTGCCGCACCGACTCAGGCTTTGACGAAGCCAACGGCAGCGCCACGGTGGTTGAGGGGTTTGGCAACAGCCGACTCAAGGTGTCGTTCTTCTGGCCGTTCAAGGGCGACTATTGGGTGCTGGGACTGGACCCTGATTACCGCTGGGCGGTGGTGGGCAGCCCCAATCGCAAGTACCTGTGGGTGCTATCACGCACGCCACAACTGCCGGCCCCGTTGTTGACGGCGGCGCTGGCCAGCGCACAAGCGCAGAGCTTTGACCTCACCCAACTGCGTTACACCGTGCAAACCGCAGCGACCGAACCCGCTCAGTGAGCCTGACCGGCGGCCCGCCGGGTTTAAGCGGTGGGCACCAGCTCCACATGGTTGTCGTACACATCCACCCGCTGGTCATACAGGGGGATGGTGGTGCCCATGACGCGGTTCATGACCAACTTGCCCAGGTCCACATCCGCAATCACGATCTGCTCCATGTTCGGCACGCCTTCGGCCGCGATGCCGTCGCGGGCAAAGGGAAAATCCGAGGGGGTGATGATGGCGGCCTGGCCATAGTGCAGGGCCAGCCCCTCGACCGGCAGGTTACCCACCGTGCCGGTCACCGCCACGTACACCTGGTTTTCAATGGCCCGGGCGTGGCAGCAATAACGCACCCGTAAAAACCCCTGACGGTCATCCGTGCACGAGGGCACAAAAATGATGTCAGCGCCCATTTCGCAGACCTTGCGGCTCAGTTCCGGAAACTCGATGTCGTAGCAAACCAGAATCGCGATGCGGCCATGGGGCGTGTCGAACACCCGCAACTGGTTGCCGGCATCACTCTTCCATTTTTCTTTTTCCCAACGTGTCAGGTGGATTTTGTCCTGGGTAAACACCTTGCCCTCGGGGGTAAACAGGTAGGCGGTGTTCACGAGTTTGCCGTCAGTGATGGTGGGGTGGCTGCCCCCAATGACATGAACCTTCCACTGCGCTGCGAGTTCCTTGAACAGTTCGATGTAGCGCGCCGTGTAGTCGTTCATGTTGCGCACAGCCTGGCGCAGGTCGCTGGTGTCCATAAAAGACAGCAACTGGGTGGTGAATATTTCGGGCAACAAAACGAACTGGGGCTTGTAATCACCGGCGGCTTTCATCACAAAGCGCACCTGATTCTCGAAGCCGCTCCAGTCGTGAATGGAGCGCAGCAGGTATTGCACCGCGGCGATGCGCACGTTGATTGGTTTGGGGATATGGACCGGAATCTGAGGGGGTGGTTTTGTTTTCATGCGGGCAGGCTCTAATGGGCGGGGGGCGCCAACTGAAGCGCAGAGGGCTTTAACGTGTCGAAATCGGGGTTGAGCCAGACGATCAGCGAGGCGTTGCCGTGCGATTCATGGTCATCGGGGATGTAGTTTTTCATGATGCCGCAGTACCTGAAGCCTTCGCGCAACTGAAAACTCAGCACCGGGTCGGTCAGGTCGCCCCACAGCACCTTGCGCGCATAGAGGTCAACCGTCATCTTGTGTGCCTGCAGGTGGTAGCCCGGCAGTCGGCCACAGGCAATGATGCGCCGCAGGTTCAAGGCTTTGCAGACACGCCGTCGGGCTTCGTACAACGCATGACCGACGCGTTTGCCGCGCAGCTTGGGCGACACAAATACCTCGGCACCATAGAGCGTGAAACCGGCTGTATTGTGGGTGTCAAACGTGCCCGCCGCCGTGATTTGGTCCCAAGTGTGCTCTTCGGCCCACTCATCCCAGAGAATCACCAGGGCGCTGGCGCAGCCCACCAGCACATTGCCGTCGTAAGCCACCAACTGCCCCTGGGGAAATAGCTCGATTTGGTGCACGACCCGGTCGCGGTGCCAAGCCGCAATGTTCGGGTACACCAGTCGCTGGAGGCGCACCAAGGCGTCAATATCTTCCGGCCGGGTGTTGCGAATGGTGAGCTTGGACATGGTGAAAGTGGGTTGCCATCCCACTTTAAAACCAGCGCCCTTCGCCGTCGGTGCGCTAGCGCACCCAAGCCAAGGCCGGCCCGCCTTAAGCGGCGACGCGGCGCAGCAGGCGCACCCGCATCGGCCGGGTGAAATCGGCCCCGGACGCGCCGCAGTGCGGTTCGAACACGGTGCGTACCGCCGCGATGGTGGCGTCATCCAACTGGTGATCGGCGTAGGTCGGACGCATCATGCGCTGCTCAAAATCGGCAAAGTCATTGAAATGCACTGGCGTGGCAAAGCAGCTCTCAGCCACCTGTTCCCACAAGCCGGTGGTCAGCGCCGCGTCCACAGCCGCCTGCGCTGCGCTGCGCACCAGTTCTTCGTCGTTGTAGAGGCGAATCACCTCGTTCATGGCGCCGTCAAAAATGGGCTCTGACACGTACAAATAGCCGCCCGGACGCAGCACACGCGCCACTTCGCCCAAGGCCGTCGCCATGACGGCGAGCGGCACATGGTGCAGCGACTTGAGCATCAGCGCCAAATCGCACGAGGCATCGGTCAAAGGAATAGCCTGTGCTCCGGCGGCCAAAAAAGTCAGGTCAGGCTGGGCTGGCTCGGCCAGGTTTTTGGCATGCTGGCGCACATCGACCTCCAACCCGGTGACATGGCAACCCGGAAACTGCTGCAACAGCGTGCGCGCCAGCCGGGCGTTGCCGCAACCGAGCTCCACGATCTGGCTGTTGATCAGCGGCACCAGTCCGGCCAACACCGTCAATTCATCGGTGACTAGGGGTAGTTGATCCAGAGGTATCATTTTTTTCATTTTTTGAACGCTATAGTAATAATAGCTGCTTGCGCTTATTGCACGGGGCTACAGGCTATTTTGCTTTAAATTTTTGTAAAGCAGCACCACGGCCCGCGCTTCCATCGCCTCGCCCAAGCCGACCGGTCCCATTTTTTCCGAAGTCTTGGCTTTGACGTTGACATGGTCGATCACCACGTCCAGCGCCAGCGCAATTTGGGCGCGCATGCTGGGCATGAACGGCATCAGTTTGGGCGCCTGCGCAATCACGGTGCAGTCCACATTGCCAAGCTCAAAGCCTTTGTCACGCACCCGGCGCATCGCCTCGGTCAGCAGCACAGCAGAGTCTGCCCCCTTGAAGCGCGCGTCGGTGTCGGGGAAATGCGTGCCAATATCACCGAGAGCGGCCGCGCCCAGCAGCGCATCGGTGATGGCATGCAGCAGCACATCGGCATCCGAGTGGCCCAGCAAGCCCAGGTGAAATGGAATCTCGACCCCGCCCAAAATGAGTTTCCGTCCTGCGACCAGCGCATGGATATCCCAGCCTTCGCCAATTCTGAAATTCATGGTCTAGCTCCTTGTCTGACGAGCGTTGAGCACGGCTTCGGCCAACGCAAAGTCTTCAGGATAAGTCACCTTGAAGTTTTGTGCGCTGCCCGGCACCAGCAAAGGTTTTAAACCCATGAACTCCATCGCACTGGATTCGTCGGTGACCTGGTCGCCCGCCTGCTGCAAGGCGTCCACCAGGGCGCCAATGCGAAACATCTGCGGCGTCTGGGCCAGCCATTTGTCTGCGCGGTCCAGCGTGCTGGCGACCCGGCCGCCGACTTCGCTTTTCAGGGTGTCGGGCAATTTCAGCGCCAGCAAGCCGCCGACCGCATCCACCGCGCAGGCGTCGATCAGGGCGTTGATCTGCTCAGGCGTGATCAGGCAGCGGGCGGCGTCGTGCACCAGCACCCAGTCGTCGGGCGCGGCGCCACATTCCAGCAAATAGATTAAGCCATTAAAAACGCTTGCAGCCCTTGTATCACCTCCACAAGCAGCTATTAAAACAGTAGCAGAACTGGAATCCAGAAAATCATCATCGGCGGCCACCACCACGGCAATCTGGTCGATGCGCCTGACCTTGGCAAAGGCCGACAGCGTGTGAATTACCAGCGGTTGACCGGCCAGCGGCTGGTACTGTTTAGGGCCGTCTGCACCCGAGCGCGAGCCGCTGCCCGCACTAGGAATCACCGCCCAAAAGCGGGCGTCAGAGGGAAGTGTTGAGGGGGAATTTTGGGAGAGTTCAGTCATGGTTGTAGCGGCATTCTAAAATGACGGCATCCGCTTTTAAACACCCCCCGCCTCACCGCGTGGGGTGTTTTGTATTTGTGTTTTTGATCAGGCGATTCATGGACTTACCCAAACTGCACCCCGGCAAGCGCTTCACGCTGCCCCGCCCCATCGGTTCAGCCGACGCCTTGCTGCTGGCCCAACTGGGTTTGCGCGAAAAGTCCCAGGGCAAGATCACGGCCATCGTCACCGCCAACGCCACCGACGCCCAGCGCCTGATCGACGAGATGGCGTTCTTTGCGCCCGACTTGCGCTGCGTGCTGTTCCCGGATTGGGAAACCCTGCCCTACGACACGTTCTCGCCGCACCAGGACTTGATCAGCGAACGCCTCGCGACCCTGTGGCGTATCAGCCAGCGCGACAAGGATGCTGGCGCCGATGTGGTCATCGTGCCCGCCACCACCGCGCTGTACCGGCTGGCGCCGCCCAGTTTTCTGGCGGCCTACACGTTTCAATTCAAGGTCAAGCAAAAGCTCGATGAATCCCGCTTCAAGGCGCAGCTGACGCTGGCCGGCTACAGCCATGTGACACAGGTCGTGAGCCCCGGCGAATATGCCGTGCGCGGCGGTCTTATTGACCTGTTTCCGATGGGCAGCGCCGTGCCTTACCGGGTGGATTTGTTTGACGACGAGATCGACAGCATCCGCACCTTCGACCCCGACAGCCAGCGCAGCCTGTACCCGGTGCCCGAAGTGCGGCTGTTACCGGGCCGCGAATTTCCGATGGACGACGAGGCCCGCGCCAAGTTTCGCAGCCGCTGGCGCGAGCTGATGGAAGGCGACCCGACCAAGAGCCGTATTTACAAAGACATCGGCAATGGCGTGGCCACCGCCGGTATTGAGTACTACCTGCCGCTGTTTTTTGAGGAAACCGCCACCGTGTTTGACTACCTCGGGGCCGAAGCCACGGTGGTGCTGCATGGCGACCTGGAACCCGCGTTTCAACATTTTTGGCAGGACACCAAAGACCGTTACCGGCTGGTTCGCACCGATCCGGATCGCCCGGCATTGCCACCAGAGTCGCTGTTTTTGGGCATTGAGCAGTTTTATGCGCGGGTCAATCAGCATGCGCAACTGGCGATCAAGGCACCCAACGCGGTCGTCAAGCACGAAGCAGGGGCGGCCGAGGTGCCCGCCGTTTCAGGCCCCACCGACTTTGCGGAACTCGGCAGCCTGCCTTCGCTGACCGTGGTGCGCGGTGCGGAAGACCCGTTATCGCGCCTGAAAGAGCACATTCGCCGCAGCCAGCAGCGCGTGCTGGTGCTGGCCGAGAGTGAAGGCCGCAAGACCAGCTTGCTCGACTTTTTGCATGCCAGCCATTTATCGCCGCCCTCGTTCGACTCGCTGGCCGAGTTCGAGCGCAGCAAAGAGAAAGTCGGCATTGCCACCTCCAGCCTGAACATCGGATTTGCCTGGCTGGAAGCGGGCATCGATTTTGTGACCGAGACCGAGTTGTTTGCCGCCGGCCCGACCACGCGCCGCCGCAAAAAACAGGAGCAGGTCAGCGATGTTGAAGCGCTGATCAAAGACCTGAGCGAACTCAAAGTGGGCGACCCGGTCGTCCATTCGGCGCACGGCATTGGCCGTTACCACGGCTTGATCAACCTCGACCTGGGCAACAAACTACCCAATGGCGATCCCGAAATGCAGGAATTCCTGCACCTCGAATACGCCGACAAAGCCACGCTGTATGTGCCGGTCAGCCAGTTGCAGCTCATCAGCCGCTACACCGGCGTCAGTGCCGATGAAGCCCCGCTGCACCGCTTGGGTTCGGGCGTGTGGGACAAAGCCAAGCGCAAAGCCGCCGAACAGGTACGCGACTCGGCCGCCGAGTTGCTCAACATCTACGCCCGCCGTGCTGCCCGCGAAGGCTTTGCCTTTCGCTACTCACCGAGCGATTACGAAACCTTTGCCAACGACTTTGGCTTTGAAGAAACACCGGACCAGAGCGCCGCCATTCACGCTGTCATTCAGGACATGATCAGCCCGCGCCCGATGGACCGGCTGATTTGTGGCGATGTCGGCTTTGGCAAGACCGAAGTCGCTTTGCGTGCCGCCTTCATCGGCATCACCGGCGGCAAACAAGTCGCCCTGTTGGCGCCCACCACGCTGCTGGCCGAGCAGCATTACCAGACGCTGGTGGACCGCTTCGCCAAATGGCCGGTCAAGGTGGCGGAGATGAGCCGCTTCCGCTCTGCCAAGGAAATAACCGCCGCCATGAAAGGGCTGGCTGACGGCACCATCGACATCGTCGTGGGCACCCACAAACTGCTCAGCGAATCGACCAAATTCAAGGATTTGGGTCTGCTCATCATCGACGAAGAGCACCGTTTTGGCGTGCGCCACAAAGAGCAGATGAAGGCGCTGCGGGCCGAGGTCGATGTGCTGACCCTCACCGCCACGCCGATTCCCCGCACGCTGGGCATGGCGCTGGAGGGCCTGCGCGATTTGAGTGTGATTGCCACTGCGCCACAACGCCGCCTCGCCATCAAAACCTTTGTGCGCTCCGAGAGCAATGGCGTGATTCGGGAAGCTGTGCTGCGCGAACTCAAGCGTGGCGGGCAGGTTTACTTTTTGCACAACGAAGTCGACACGATCGAAAACCGGCGCGCAAAATTAGAAGAACTGCTGCCCGAAGCCCGCATTGCCGTGGCCCACGGCCAAATGCCCGAGCGCCAGTTGGAAAGCGTGATGCGCGACTTTGTGGCCCAGCGCTTTAACCTGCTGCTGTGCTCCACCATTATTGAGACCGGCATTGACGTGCCGACCGCCAACACCATCGTCATGAGTCGCGCTGACAAATTCGGTCTGGCGCAATTGCACCAGTTGCGCGGTCGGGTCGGCCGCAGCCACCACCAGGCCTATGCCTATTTGATGGTGCCCGACCTTGAAGGTCTGACCAAACAGGCCACCCAGCGGCTCGATGCGATTCAGCAAATGGAAGAACTGGGCTCCGGCTTTTACCTCGCGATGCACGATCTGGAGATTCGCGGTGCGGGCGAAGTACTGGGCGAAAACCAGAGCGGCAACATGCTCGAAGTGGGCTTTCAGCTTTACAACGAGATGCTGAGCGAGGCCGTGCGTTGCCTGAAAGCAGGCATTGAGCCCGATTTGCTCAGCCCGCTTAATGTGACCACCGACATCAACCTGCACTCCCCGGCGCTGTTGCCCGACGACTACTGTGGCGATGTGCATTTGCGCCTGTCGTTCTACAAAAAGCTGGCGACGGCCAAAAATACCGACCAGATCGACAACCTGCTCGAAGAGATTGTGGACCGCTTTGGCAAACTGCCACCACAAGCGCAAACGCTGATCGACGTGCACCGCCTGCGCGTCATCGCCAAGCCCTATGGCGTGGTCAAGGTCGATGCCGCGCCGGGCGTGATCACCATCACCTTCAAGAAGAACCCGCCGATCGACCCGATGAAAATCATCGCCATGATCCAGAAAAACAAACACATCAAGCTGGCAGGCAGTGAGAAACTGCGCATTGAGCGCGAGTTGCCCGAGGTCAAAGACCGGGCGCAAATGGTGCGAGATATTCTGAAAAACCTGGGGCAGCCGGTGGCTATGGTGTGATTTGCAACTTGGCATAGGCTTAGGCATAGGCTAAACTTGGCATTCAACTTGGTCAGGAGAATCACCATGCCCTTCGCCTCAGAAAAAACCGCTGACTATCAGACAGATGCCCCTGTCCGCCACGTTCGCCTGTTTCGCAACGGGGCCAATCAGGCATTACGCATCCCCAAGGAGTTCGAATTGCCGACTCAAGAAGCCACCTTACGGCGCGTCGGCAACACCTTGGTCATCGAACCCCTATTGCAACAACACCCCAAAGGTTCTCTAGGCTGCCTGATGGCTGCACTGGCCACACTGGAGCCGATTGACGAACCATTCCCGGACGTCGATGAAGGATTGTTGCCCTTGGACGACATCACTTTATGAGAGGCGCGACCTCTGAAAAGCAACTTTGGATGCTCGACACCAACATCATCTCTGCCCTAATGCGCCAACCCGGCGGCGAAGTAGCCCGGCGCATGGTGCATACGCTGAGCAAAATCAAAGATGCACAAATTTGTACCAGTTTGATTGTGGATTGTGAATTGCGCTTTGGTTTGCAAAAGAATCCAAACTCTCGCTACACCCATGCCTATGAAGTAGCCATAGCCTCCATCGCCATCATGGCTATGGATACCGCCGTGGTGCAACACTACGCCACCATTCGAGCCCATTTGGAAAAAGCGGGCACGCCCATCGGCCCCAACGACACACTGATCGCCGCCCACGCCCTGGCACTTGATTGCACGCTGGTGACCGACAACGAAACCGAATTCCGCCGCGTGCCGGGCTTGCGGGTGGAGAACTGGCTGGCGGGGATAGCCGTATGAACACAAAACTGCATCCTGTTAGATTTGGACTATCCGACGAATGAATGGCCTGTGCAGGCCGACGAAAGCCAAACACTGACAGAAATAACCAAGACGCTTACGGCCCTAGAAACTGAAAACAATGAAGGCGACACAGATTTCAACCCGGAAGCGTTTGAGCGAACGTTTGCCAAGGCTCAAGATACATGAGCACAAAATAAGCCTCCAGCCCTCGTCCTACTTGCGTAAGCAGCTATCAAAATAATAGTAACTTCATTTCAACATGCAAACGACTGAAATCTCCCCCGGCCTCGTCATTCAAGGCGTCACCCCGCCGCTCACGCTGAGCGACTTCAAGCTCATCGCGTTTGACATGGATTCCACCCTCATCAACATCGAGTGCGTGGACGAAATCGCAGATGCGGTCGGCCGCAAAGCCGAGGTGGCGGCCATCACCGAGGCCAGCATGCGCGGCGAGATTACCGACTTCAAAGAAAGCCTGCGCCAGCGTGTGGCCCTGCTCCAGGGCGTGACCCTGGCCGACATGGAACAGGTGTACCTGGAGCGCCTGCAACTCAACCCCGGCGCGGCCAATCTGGTGGCGGCCTGCAAAAAAGCGGGCCTGAAAGTGCTGCTGGTGTCTGGCGGCTTCACGTTTTTTTCCGACCGGGTGCGCGACCTGCTCCGCATCGACTACGCCCGCGCCAACGTGCTTGACGTGGTGGACGGCGTGCTCACCGGCCGCATGGTGGACCAGGACTGGGGCGACATTTGCGATGGCGAAGAAAAACGCAAAACTTTGCTGGAAACCTGCGCCCAATTGGGCATCAGCCCAATGCAAGCCATTGCCATGGGCGACGGCGCCAACGACCTGCCCATGATGGGCGCTGCCGGTTTGTCGGTGGCTTATCACGCCAAGCCCACCGTGCGCGATGCCGCCAAGGTTTGCATCAATTCGGGTGGCCTGGACCGCTTGCTGACCCACTTTCGAGATTTATAAGGCAAGCCATGAACCGCCCCGTTTTATTCGCGCTGGGTGCGGCGGCGCTCTTTGGGGCCAGCACGCCGTTTGCCAAATGGCTGACCGGTGATGTGTCACCCATTCTGCTGGCGGGTTTGCTGTATTTGGGGAGCGGATTGGGGCTTGCCCTTTGGCGCGTCGTGCGTGACGTCGGCCTCAAACCCTCGGGTTTGACCAAGGCGGAATGGCCTTGGCTGCTGGGCGCTGTTTTTTTTGGCGGTGTGCTGGGGCCCGTGGCCTTGATGAGGGGTTTGACAACGACCTCGGGTTCAACGGCCTCGCTGTTACTGAATCTGGAGTCGGTCCTGACGGCCGTCATTGCCTGGTTGGTTTTCAAGGAAAACACCGATCGGCGCATCGTGCTGGGCATGGCGGCGATCGTGGCTGGCGGGGTCGTGCTCACGGACGCTAACCCTTCCAGTTCAGTGTCGGATTGGACCGGGCCCTTGCTGGTGGGCGTCGCCTGTCTCTTTTGGGCGATTGACAACAACCTCACTCGCAAGGTGTCGGCCTCCGATGCGGTGTTTATTGCGGGCACCAAAGGCCTTATCGCAGGCCTTGTGAATACGGTGTTGGCCTTGAGCTTGGGGGCGCAGATGCCCGCGCTTGTCACCACCCTCGCCACCCTGCTGCTAGGTTTTTTGGGTTACGGCATCAGTCTGGTGTTGTTTGTGCTGGCGCTGCGGGGGTTGGGAACAGCGCGCACGGGGGCTTATTTCTCGATCGCGCCGTTCTTGGGCGCCGCAGTCGCCATCGTGGTTTTTGGCGAATCCATGTCCGCAACCTTTGGGTTGGCGGCTGTGCTGATGGGGCTTGGCGTCTGGTTGCACTTCAGTGAAAGCCACTCGCATGACCACAGCCATGCGATCCAGGAACACTCACACCCGCATGAGCACGATGCGCACCATCAGCATCCTCACGACTTTGACTGGGATGAAAAAAGCCCGCATGAGCATTCACACGGGCATGGTGGCTTAAGTCATCGGCACGCTCATTTCCCTGACATCCACCACCGCCACGAGCACTGAATCAGGGCTGAAAACTAAACCGTTTCAGGCACGCTGGGCAGACTGGCCAGGGCCATGGCCATTTCAGCCTCGTCACAGCGTTCGTCGGTCAATTCACCGGCAAAGTATTTTTGGTATGACGTCATGTCGAAGTGTCCGTGGCCGGACAGGCAAAACAGAATGGTTTCGGCCTTACCTTCGCGCTTGCAGCGCAGAGCTTCCTCGATCGCGCCTTTGACGGCGTGGTTGGCCTCTGGCGCTGGCACGATGCCTTCGTTGCGGGCAAACAGCACACCGGCTTCAAAACATTCCACCTGGTTGTAGGCCACAGCCTCCAGCAAGCCCAATTCCTTGCAATGCGACACCAGCGCCGACATGCCGTGGTAGCGAAGGCCACCCGCATGAAAACCCGGTGGCGTGAACTGGCTGCCCAGGGTGTGCATTTTGGTCAGCGGTGTCATGCCGGCGGTGTCGCCAAAGTCATAGGCGTAGGTGCCGCGCGTGAGTGACGGACAGGCGGCGGGTTCTACCGCCACGATGCGCGACTTTTGGCCACCGCGCAAGGCGTGTCCGATGAAGGGAAAGGCAATGCCGGCAAAGTTGGAGCCGCCACCGGCGCAGCCAATCACCACATCCGGCCAGGTGTCGGCCATTTCCATTTGCGTCATGGCTTCTTGCCCGATGACGGTCTGGTGCAGCAACACATGGTTCAGCACCGAGCCCAGCGCGTATTTGGTGTCGTCGCGCTGCAGGGCCAATTCAACCGCCTCAGAGATGGCAATGCCCAAGCTGCCGGTGTGGTTCGGATTCTTGGCCAGTACCGAGCGACCGTAAGCGGTCTCCATCGAAGGCGAGGCCACGCAGCGGGCGCCAAAGGTTTCCATCACAGCCCGGCGATAAGGTTTTTGGTCATAAGACACACGCACCTGGAACACTTCAACGTCGATGCCAAACAGGGAACCGGCAAAGGCCAGCGAGGTGCCCCACTGACCAGCGCCGGTCTCGGTCACCAGGCGCTTGACGCCTTGCTCTTTGTTGTAAAAAGCCTGCGGCACCGCAGTGTTGGGCTTGTGGCTACCCGCCGGGCTGACGCCTTCGTACTTGTAGTAAATCTTGGCGGGGGTACCGAGCGCTTTTTCAAGACGGTGCGCCCGGTACAGCGGCGCCGGACGCCACATGCGGTAAATATCCTGCACCGGTTCGGGGATTTCAATCTCGCGCTCCTGACTCACCTCCTGCATGATCAAGGCCATGGGGAAAAGCGGGGCCAGGTCATCCGGACCAATCGGTTGCAGGGTGCCCGGGTGCAACACAGCAGGAGCTGCTTTGGGAAGGTCAGCCTGGATGTTGTACCAAGACTTTGGCATCTGGTTTTCGTCCAAAAGAAACTTTGTCTGCTTGCTCATAGTGGGTCCTTATTTGTTATGAAATACACGCGGTGATGCCAAAGTGGTGGCGCCGTAAGTATGCACCGCGACTGCCACTGGTCGATATGAAGATATGAAAATTCTGTCTATGAGTTGAGTGAAATGTCCGTCTAAGATGGCTCTTTTTTACAACGAGAGACAACACCCATGAGAATCGAAACCCTTGCCGTGCACGCAGGCTACACGCCAGACCCCACCACCAAAGCGGTGGCGGTGCCAATCTACCAAACCGTGGCTTTTGCTTTCGATGACACCCAGCATGGCGCTGACTTGTTCGACCTCAAGGTCGCGGGGAACATTTACAGCCGCATCATGAACCCAACCAACGCCGTGCTTGAAGCCCGCGTGGCGGCGCTCGAGGGCGGCATTGGCGCACTGGCAGTGGCCTCTGGCATGTCAGCCATTGCCTACGCCATTCAAACGATCACTGAAGCAGGCGACAACATCGTGTCGGCCTCCACGCTGTATGGCGGCACCTACAACCTGTTTGCCCACACCTTCCCGCAAATGGGCATTGAGGTGCGCTTTGCCGACCCCCGCGACCCGGCCTCGTTTGCCAAGCTGATTGATGCCCGCACCAAGGCGGTGTTTTGCGAGTCCATCGGCAACCCGCTGGGCAATGTGACCGACCTGGCTGCGTTGGCGGCTGTTGCCCATGCCCATGGCGTGCCACTGATTGTGGACAACACGGTGGCCAGCCCTTACCTGTGCCG
The DNA here is from genome assembly GCF_037143375.1 of Rhodoferax sp. Taxonomy (GTDB): domain Bacteria; phylum Pseudomonadota; class Gammaproteobacteria; order Burkholderiales; family Burkholderiaceae_C; genus Rhodoferax. The sequence goes on from NZ_JBAWYV010000006.1 coordinate 14,493, forward strand.
TCCGTTTGAGCACGGTGCCGACATCGTGGTGCACTCGCTGACCAAATACTTGGGTGGACACGGCACCACCATTGGCGGCGTCATTGTGGATTCCGGCAAATTCCCGTGGGCAGAGCACAAAGCACGCTTCAAGCGCCTGAACGAACCCGACGTGAGCTACCACGGCGTGGTCTACACCGAAGCCCTCGGTGCCGCCGCCTACATTGGCCGCGCCCGCGTGGTGCCCTTGCGCAACATGGGCGCTGCTTTGAGCGCCCTCGCCGCGTTCCAGATTCTGCAGGGCATTGAAACCCTGGCATTGCGCATGGACCGCATTTGCGACAACGCGCTCAAAGTGGCTCAACGTTTGCAATCCCACGCCAAAGTGGGCTGGGTCAACTACGCCGGACTGCCAGACCATGCGGATCACGCCCTGGTTAAAAAACAAATGGGTGGTCGTGCTTCAGGCATCATCAGTTTCGGTCTCAAAGCCAGCGACAGTCTGGAAGCCGGTGCCCGGTTTCAGGACGCGCTCAAGCTGTTTACGCGCCTGGTCAATATTGGCGATGCCAAATCACTGGCGTGCCACCCTGCCAGCACCACGCACCGCCAACTCAACCCGGCGGAACTGGCCAAAGCTGGGGTCAAGCCCGACATGGTGCGCTTGTCAGTAGGCATTGAGCATATTGACGACCTGCTGGAAGACTTGGAGCAGGCGCTGGCTGCGGTTTGAAGTTAATCGACAGACGAATCTGACGAACAAAACCCTCTCGCCTCATTTAGAGGGAGAGGGTTTTGGCGAAATTCAATCAGCCCTGCGCATTGCGTTTGGCGACCCGCTCACTGACAAAAGCAAACGCAAACGTCAGACACTCCGCGAGGGATTGCTCAATGGCATGACGCTCATGCTCCGTCAAGTAAAACATCATGTCGACATCATGTCGGACATAACGGGCCGGCAAACGGTTTAAGGCCACACAAGCCACATCGGCCAGCATGTCGGACGTGAAATCCTGATGCGCCTCTGATAATCGTGCCACATCATCAAACACCAAACGTTCGTAATAGTTGTGTACTTGCTCGAAATTGATAACCATAAATTCTTTCAACAAACGCCATTGACAAACTTGTTCAGAGACCACGTTAGCAGTTCCAACGCCCCCTGACAAGAAATAATGAACGCAAAAGTGATCAGTTTCAGTGCTTAATTAGCTATGAAACTTGTAGCACACCTAAATCTAGGCTATAGTTTCGGGTCGCGCCGGAAAACTGTGGGCACCAAAAGCCAGTATCCACCAAAAGTTAAAAAGCCCCGGCCATCAATCAACGCTTTGAGGAGAGCTGCTTTATGAGTTCCAAAGAAAATTCCGCCATTGGTCAACTGTTAGATCTGCTGGAGTCACGCTACGCCATCAGGGTGTTGTGGGCTTTGAAAGATGGGCATCCCCAGACCTTTCGCCTGTTGCAGGACAGTGTTGGAACGATCACCCCCAACACCTTGAACACGCGGATCAAGGAAATGCGTGAAGCGGGTCTGATCACCCATGGCAGTGATGGCTATATCGTGACTTCTTCAGGCGCCGACTTGCTCAAGCGCTTGGGCGACCTCACTGCTTTTGCCACCAAATGGTCAGCTAATTTGGCCAAAAAACCGGTCTGACGAAGACGCCATCGCTTGACGTCCGAAAGACAGGGGTGACCTGTCTTTTTTTTGACAACTCACCTAACAACTGCCATCAATCGCTGCTCACCGGCTAAGCCAGGTGGCGAACGACTACTGGCATAATTTAAAGCTTTTCTGGGTATTGCCCTTATCGAATAAGCGCACCCAGCTATTTATTTCATAGCACTCAAGGAATTTAATATGACCACGACCACCACAGGCTTGCAATACGAAGACACCGTTATCGGCACCGGCACTGAAGCCACCAAAGGAAAAAGCGTGACGGTGCACTACACCGGCTGGCTTTACAACGATGGCGTTCAAGGCGCTAAATTTGATTCCAGCAAAGACCGTGGCGATCCGTTTGTGTTTTCACTGGGTGCTGGCATGGTGATTCGGGGTTGGGACGAAGGCGTGGCAGGTATGCTGATTGGCGGTGCACGCACGCTCATCATTCCAGCCGCTCTCGGCTATGGCGCACGCGGTGCTGGCGGCGTGATTCCCCCCAACGCAACGTTGAAATTTGATGTTGAACTGTTGGCCGTTTCCAACTAAATCCGCTACTTCTGGCAAAAAACTGTCGCCCGGCATCATGCCCGGGCGCATTCCTTGCACAACCGGCACACTTGAATTGCCTTGCTGTGACCCCATGTGCATGGCTTCGTATTAGAAATTTGGCTTAACGCATGTCTGAAACCAATCAAACCCAAACCGACACAACGACTTCGAGCTTTCAAAGCACCGAAGACATGGTGAATGCCATGTCGAACCACGAAACGGATGCCCTGTCCAAGTCGCAAGCAGATTTGGCCGAACTTCAAGCCAAGAGCGCCGACCTGGCAGACCAGTATCTGCGCGCCAAAGCTGATGCCGACAACGCTCGCCGTCGCGCGGATGAAGAAATCTCGAAAGCCCGCAAATTTGCGGTCGAAAGCTTTGCTGAAAGCCTGCTCCCGGTGGCAGACAGCCTCGAAGCTGGGCTGATCCTCAAGGAAGCCACGGCAGATCAGATTCGCGAAGGTGCCCAAGCCACCTTGCGCCAATTGTTGGCGGCCCTGGAGCGTAACAAGGTGGCGCCCATTAACCCGGCAGCGGGCAGCAAGTTTGATCCGCATCTGCATCAGGCCATCAGCGTGGTGCCATCGGAACTGGAAGCCAACACCGTTGTCACCGTGCTGCAAAAAGGCTACTCCATTGCGGATCGCACACTGCGTCCCGCCCTGGTGACAGTGTCGGCACCAAAATAATTATTGCTGTGACTTGAAACAGTTCGAGTCATCCGCAAGTTAACAGCATCTAAATTTCAAAAACCCTCGCGGGACAGACCTCAGACTGCTAACCAGTCACACGCTGTCCCCAAAAATCTAAGGAAAAATCATGGGAAGAATCATCGGCATCGATCTGGGAACGACCAACAGCTGCGTAGCCATCATGGAAGGCAACACGCCCAAGGTTATAGAGAACTCTGAAGGCGCACGCACTACACCGTCGATCATTGCCTACCAGGAAGATGGCGAAGTATTGGTCGGAGCCTCGGCCAAGCGCCAGGCCGTCACCAACCCCAAGAACACCCTGTACGCGGTCAAGCGCCTGATCGGTCGCAAGTTCGCCGAAAAAGAAGTCCAAAAAGACATCGATCTGATGCCTTACAAAATTGCAGCGGCTGACAACGGCGATGCATGGGTTGAAGTGCGCGGCAACCGCATGGCACCGCAACAAATCAGCGCTGACGTGCTGCGCAAGATGAAGAAAACCGCCGAAGATTATCTCGGTGAAGAAGTGACTGAAGCCGTCATCACGGTGCCCGCTTACTTCAACGATGCCCAGCGCCAAGCGACTAAAGACGCGGGCCGCATTGCTGGTCTGGATGTCAAGCGCATCATCAATGAGCCTACCGCTGCGGCCCTGGCCTTTGGCCTGGACAAAACCGAAAAGGGTGACCGCAAGATTGCTGTGTATGACTTGGGTGGCGGCACGTTTGACGTGTCCATCATCGAAATCGCCGATGTTGATGGCGAAAAACAATTTGAAGTGCTGTCCACCAATGGCGACACCTTCCTGGGTGGCGAAGATTTTGACCAGCGCATCATCGACTTCATCATTTCCGAGTTCAAGAAAGACCAGGGCGTTGATTTGGGCAAAGACGTGCTCGCCCTGCAACGCTTGAAAGAAGCCGCTGAAAAGGCCAAGATTGAACTCTCCAGCAGCGCACAAACCGACATCAACCTGCCTTACGTGACAGCTGATGCATCGGGCCCTAAACACCTGAGCATCAAACTCACCCGCGCCAAGCTCGAATCTCTGGTCGAAGACCTGATCGAGCGCACGATGGCACCAATCCGCACCGCGCTCAAAGACGCAGGCGTTACTGCCGCCGACATCCATGACGTGATCATGGTCGGTGGTATGACCCGCATGCCCAAGGTGCAGGACAAGGTCAAGGAATTGTTCGGCAAAGAGCCACGCAAGGACGTGAACCCCGATGAAGCGGTGGCCGTGGGCGCCGCCATTCAAGGTCAAGTGTTGTCCGGCGACCGCAAAGACGTGTTGCTGCTGGATGTGACACCCCTGAGCCTGGGCATCGAGACCATGGGCGGTGTCATGACCAAAATGATCACCAAGAACACCACGATCCCAACCAAGTTTGCACAAACTTTCTCGACGGCTGAAGACAACCAGCCGGCCGTGACCATCAAGGTGTTCCAGGGTGAGCGCGAGATTGCTGCCGGCAACAAAATGCTCGGCGAATTCAACCTCGAAGGCATTCCTCCTTCGTCACGCGGCACACCCCAGATTGAAGTGTCGTTTGACATTGACGCCAATGGCATCTTGCATGTTGGCGCCAAAGACAAAGGCACCGGCAAAGAAAACAAGATCACCATTAAGGCTAACACCGGCTTGTCAGAAGCTGAAATCCAGCAAATGGTGAAAGACGCTGAACTGAATGCCGCAGACGACAAGAAAAAAGTTGAACTGGTGCAGGTCAAGAACCAGGCTGATGCCAGCATTCACAGCGTCAAGAAGAGCCTGACCGAATATGGCGACAAGCTCGATGCGGATGAAAAATCAAAAATCGAAGCTGCTATCAAGGAACTTGAAGATGTCCTCAAAGGCGACGACAAAGCCGCCATTGAAGAAAAGAGCACAGCTTTGATGACCGTCAGCCAGAAGTTGGGCGAGAAAATGTACGCTGACATGCAAGCCAAGCAAGCCGCTGAAGCAGCCCCGGGTGCTGATGCTGGCGCCGCTGCAGGTGGTGCTGGCGCGCAAGGCGCTTCGGCTCACGCGGCTGACGACAACATCGTTGACGCAGAAGTCAAAGAAGTCAAAAAGGGCTAAGCGCTTGCGCTGAACGTTGATCCGATAAATGTCCCCACGCGCCGCGTTGAACAAGAAAATTGTTCAACGCGGCGTTTGTGTTGAACCCAGGCACTGAAAGACCATGGCTAAAAGAGATTACTACGAAGTTCTGGGCGTCCCCAAGAATGCCTCCGACGAAGAAATAAAAAAAGCCTATCGCAAGCATGCGATGAAGCATCATCCTGACCGCAATCAAGGCGACGCCTCCAAAGCGGCTGAGGAAAAATTCAAGGAATCCAAGGAAGCCTACGAAATGCTGTCAGACCCGCAAAAACGCGCGGCCTACGATCAGCATGGCCATGCGGGTGTCGATCCCAACATGCGCGGTGGCGCGCCAGGCGGCGAAGGCTATGGCGGATTTGCCGAAGCCTTTGGTGATATTTTTGGTGACATGTTTGGTCAGCAACGTGGTCGCCCGGGTGCGGGCGCCGGGCGGCAGGTTTTCCGCGGTAGCGATTTGAGCTACGCCATGGAAGTCACACTGGAAGAAGCGGCCAAAGGCAAAGACGCCCAGATCCGTATTCCGAGTTGGGACGCTTGTGACATCTGCAAAGGCAGCGGCGCCAAGCCGGGCACCTCAGTTAAAACTTGCGGAACCTGCTCAGGCTCAGGCTCAGTGCAGATGCGCCAAGGGTTTTTCAGCGTTCAACAAACCTGCCCGACGTGTCGCGGTGCCGGCAAAGTGGTACCTGAACCTTGTGCAGCTTGCCAAGGGCAAGGCAAGATCAAGAAGCAAAAAACTCTGGAAGTCAAAATCCCAGGTGGCATCGATGGTGGCATGCGCATTCGCAGTGCGGGCAACGGCGAGCCTGGCACCAATGGCGGTCCAGCCGGTGATCTCTACATTGAAATTCGTCTTAAAAAACACGATATTTTCGAACGTGATGGCGATGACATCCATTGCTCGGTGCCGATCAGCATCGTGACGGCTTCTTTGGGCGGTGAAATTGATGTGCCGACCCTTGCGGGCAAGGCGGCGATCGACATCCCTGAAGGCACGCAAACCGGCAAGCAATTCCGCCTGCGCGGCAAAGGTATCAAGGGCGTGCGCTCAAGTTACCCAGGCGACTTGTACTGCCATATTGTGGTGGAAACACCCGTGAAGCTGAGCGAACATCAGCGCAAGTTGTTGCGTGAGCTTGACGACTCCCTCAACAAAGGCGGCAGCAAGCATTCGCCCAGCGGCGACAGCTGGACCAATCGTTTGAAGAGCTTTTTCAGTTAATTGAACCCAATGGCGTTATCTTGTTGACGCATCCGAGATGCCGCAAAGATTTAGATATCTTCGCGGCATTTTTTTCGGCATAGTGCAGCTTTTAAAGTAAAAAAATCCTGGAGCAAGCATGAGCGTCAACATCAGCTTTCTGGGTGGAACCGGGACCGTCACCGGATCCAAATACCTGGTGCGCCACGGCGATGAGACTCTGCTCGTAGATTGCGGATTGTTTCAGGGCTACAAATTGCTTCGCCAGCGCAACCGAACGCCGTTGCCCATCGCCCCGGACCAGATTCACGCCGTGCTGCTGACCCACGCTCATCTGGACCACAGCGGCTACCTGCCCTTGCTGGCCAAAGAAGGTTTTACCGGTCATGTATTTTGCACAACTGGCACACGGGATTTATGCCGCATTTTGCTGCCCGACAGTGGTCACATACAAGAAGAGGATGCAGAGTTTGCCAACCGCCACGGATTTTCAAAACACGCGCCGGCGTTGCCGCTTTACACCCGCCAGGATGCGCTGGATTGCCTGCCCTTATTGAAGACCATTGATCTTGGAAAAACGTTTCAGCCGATACCAGGCTGGCGCGCTACGTTTTCATCGGCGGGGCATATTTTGGGTGCGTCCAGTGTGCTGCTGGAAGTCGCCGGGCGCCGGATTTTATTTTCGGGTGATCTGGGCCGGCCCGATGACCTGATCATGAATTCGCCCGAAAAAGCACCCGCTGCCGACACCGTCTTGATCGAGTCAACCTACGGCGACCGCGTGCACCCCCATGAAGATGTGATGGCCGAACTGAGTCCGATCTTGCAAAGATTGGCGAAACGCGGCGGCGTCGCTGTCATTCCTGTCTTTGCCGTGGGGCGGGCGCAGGCGCTGCTTCACGCCATTCACCAACTCAAGTTGCGCGGTGAATTACCCACCTCCTTGCCAGTTTTTCTGGACAGCCCGATGGCGGTTCACACCACCCATTTGTTTGAACACCATCCGGGCGAACACCGACTCACCGCCCAGGAAACCCGCGCTTTGACCCACTCGGCCACAATGGTCAACAGCACCGATGAGTCACGCGCCTTGGCCAGTCGCCACGGGCCGATGGTCATTTTGTCGGCCAGTGGCATGGCCACCGGGGGCCGCGTGCTGCACCACATCGCCCACTACGCGGGCAATCACCGCAACATGATCTTGCTGACGGGTTTTCAAGCTCCCGGTACGCGTGGCGACACCTTGGTCCGGGGTGGCAAGTCGGTGCGCATCCACGGGCGCGAGGTGGAGGTCAACGCCGAGGTCGTGCAGCTCCAGTCCGCCTCCGCCCATGCTGATGCCCCTCAGCTTTTGGCATGGCTGCGCACCCTGCCCCATGCGCCTGACCAAATCTACGTGGTGCATGGTGAAATGGGCGCCTCGGACGAACTGCGCAAGCGCATCAACCACGAACTGGGCTGGCGCGCGATGGTGCCCGAACATGGCTCCACCTGGCCTACTTGAACCCTGAAATCTGACCATGACTGACTACCTGACCGCTGCTTTTTACAAATTCGTCGAGTTACCCGATTACGCAGAACTCAAAACACCGCTGCTCGCTTGTTGCGAAGCCCACCATGTCAAAGGCATTATTTTGCTGGCCCATGAAGGGATCAACAGCACCATCGCCGGTCCAGCGGACGGCGTGCACGCCGTGTTGGCATTCCTGAGAGGCGACCCACGGCTGGCTGACCTGCAACACAAAGAGGCGTGGTCAACCAAGTCGCCGTTTTACCGGATGAAAGTGCGCCTCAAGCGCGAGATCGTCACCTTGGGCGTGCCGGGTATCAGCCCCACCTTGATGGCCGGAACCTACGTCAAACCGGAAGATTGGAATGCCCTCATCGCCGACCCTGAAGTGGTGGTGATCGATACCCGCAACGACTACGAGGTCGGGATTGGCACGTTCAGCGGCGCCATCAATCCCGACATCAAAAGCTTTGCCATGCTGCCCGACTGGGTTAAATCGGCTCCATCCTTGCAAGCCGTCGATGGCAAGAAACCCAAGGTCGCGATGTTTTGCACCGGCGGTATTCGCTGCGAAAAGTCCACCGCTTTCATGCGCTCACAAGGTTATGACGAGGTTTACCACCTGGAAGGCGGCATCCTTAAATACCTTGAAACCATTCCGGAGACACAAAGTCAGTGGCAAGGCCAGTGCTTTGTGTTTGATGAACGGGTCTCGGTGGGCCATGGTCTGGTACCGGGTCAGCACGGACTGTGTCGGGCTTGCCGCCAACCGCTGGATGACGCTGACCTGGCCTCCGTGCTGTTCGAGGCAGGCGTGAGTTGCCCCAAATGCCACGCCACCACGCTGGAGACGCAAAAAAACAGCGCCCGCGAACGCCAGCGCCAGTGGGAACTGGCCAAGTCACGTAACCAGGACCACATTGGTGCGCGCCTGCCGCTGCCCAAGGAAGCTTGATCCCGTCGCTTTCAACATGACGCCATTGCCCCACCCGGTCCTGTATTCCTTTCGCCGATGCCCCTATGCGATGCGGGCGCGCTTGGCTCTGCTCGCGAGTGGTCAGGTCTGTGAGTTGAGGGAAGTCGTTCTGACCAACAAGCCACAAGCCTTGATGGATGCATCCACTAAAGCGACGGTACCCGTGTTGGTGCTGACCGATGGCGCGGTGCTGGACCAAAGTCTGGACATCATGCTATGGGCCTTGGGCTGCCATGATCCCTGGCAATGGTTGCCCACAGAAGGCGACTTGGCAGAACAGATGCTGCAACTGGTGGCGCAGTGCGATGGCGATTTCAAGGTTCAGCTAGACCTCTACAAGTACCCCGGTCGATTTGGCCTGACCGACTCGACCCTCGCGAGGGAGCAAGGCTCGGTATTTTTGAGTGATCTCAATGCGCGATTGACCGCCAACCCGCATCTGCTCGGCAAATCGGAGAGTCTGGCTGATGTGGCGATCGCCCCTTTCGTGCGCCAGTTTGCCCACACCGACGCCACGTGGTTTGCAGCGCAAGCCTGGCCCGCCTTGCAGGCTTGGTTAGGTGCGTTTGAGGCATCCCGTCTCTTCCAACTTGCGATGACCAAATTCGCACCGTGGCAACCCGGACAAACGCCTGCGTTGTTTCCGATGACACCTCCCATGCAAACCTTGAACGCTATTATTTAAATAGCGCCTTACGCTTTATGAACGGGGGCTACAGCCCAATCAGGCATAATTTTTAACCAGCAAGAGATCTCACGCCTGCTGGTATTCACGCTTGAGTTGGGCGACGAAAATCAAAAAGCATCCAGCGCCAGCGCGGTGACGCACTCGGCGCCTTCCACGATTGAGTCCCGGATGCCAGGGGCTTTGGTCAGCAGATGGTCCGCATAAAAGCGCGCCGTGACGATCTTGGCTTGCATGAAAGCCACGTCCACACCCTGCGCGATTTCATCTTGCGCCACCAACAAGGCTCGGGCCAATTGCCAACCAGCCATCAGGTTACCAGCCAACATCAGGTAAGGCACGCTGCCCGAAAACACAGCGTTGGGTTGGCTGCGGGTGTTGGCAGCCACAAAGCTGACGACGTCGAGAAACGCTTCACGCGCTGCTTTGAGTCGATTGGCGACCGCCACCGCATCGGCGCTGCCGCTGGTGTTCAACTGCGCTTCGGTGATTTCAATTTGTGCCGCAATGCCCTTGGCGACTTGGCCGCCATCACGCGCCGTCTTGCGCCCGACCAGATCATTGGCCTGGATCGCCGTGGTGCCTTCGTAGATCGTCAAAATCTTGGCATCGCGGTAATACTGGGCGGCGCCGGTTTCCTCGATGAAGCCCATGCCACCGTGCACTTGAACACCCAGCGAGGTGACTTCCAGGCTCATCTCGGTGCTGTAGCCCTTGATCAAGGGCACCAGAAATTCATAAAACGCCAGGTTTTGCTGGCGCACGCCTTCGTTGGTGTGGTGGTGCGAGGCGTCATAGGCCGCTGCCGCCACCGTCGCCATGGCGCGGCAACCCTCGGTGTAGGCACGCATGGTCATGAGCATGCGTTTCACGTCAGGATGGTGAATGATGGGACCGCTGGTGGGCAGTGAGCCATCAACCGGGCGACTTTGCACGCGGTCCTTGGCGAAAGTGACGGCTTTTTGGTAGGCACGCTGGGCAATCGCAATGCCTTGCACGCCGACCCCAAAGCGGGCGGCGTTCATCATGATGAACATGTATTCCAGGCCCCGGTTTTCCTGCCCCACCAAGTAACCGATGGCGCCGCCATGGTCGCCAAACTGCAGTACGCAGGTCGGGCTGGCTTTGATGCCCATCTTGTGTTCGATGCTGACGCAGTGCACGTCATTGCGAGCACCGAGTGAGCCGTCTTGGTTGACCATAAATTTCGGCACAACAAACAAACTGATGCCTTTGACGCCTTCAGGCGCGCCCGTCACACGGGCCAACACCAGGTGGACGATGTTCTCGGCCATCTCATGCTCACCCCAGGTGATGAAAATTTTGGTGCCAAAGACTTTGTAAGCGCCATCGGCTTGTGGCTCGGCACGGCTGCGCACGGCGGCCAAATCAGAACCAGCTTGCGGCTCGGTCAGGTTCATGGTGCCAGTCCATTGGCCGCTCACCAGATTGTTGAGGTAGGTGGCTTTGAGTTCGTCGGAGCCAGCAGTCAGCAGCGCTTCAATTGCACCGTCGGTCAGCAGCGGGCACAGTGCAAAGCTCATATTGGCCGAATTCTGCATTTCGCCAATCGAGGCGCCAATGGTTTTGGGTAAGCCCTGGCCGCCAAAATCGACCGGGTGTTGCAGCCCTTGCCAGCCGGCTTGGGCAAATTGCTGAAACGCGTCCTTGAAACCGGGGGTGGCGGTCACCACGCCGTCTTTCAAACTGGACGGGTTCTTGTCGCCTTCCCAGTTCAGCGGACTCAACACGCCCTCACAGAACTTGGCCGCCTCTTCCAGAACCGCCTGCGCGGTATCAAAACCGGCATCTTCAAAACCGGGCAACTGAGCGACTTGCTCTATGTCGGCTAGGTACTTGATGTTGAAAAGCATGTCTTTAAGGGGGGCAACGTAGTTCATGTCGAGTCTCCTAATAAGAATAATGAAGGGCGCCAGTGTGTTGATGCGAAAAAAAAGGGCACCGCAAGCGATGCCCTTTTTGTGTTCAGCTTAGAGCGCTGCGACCAGTTCCGGTACCGCCGCGAACAAGTCAGCCGCCAGACCGTAGTCGGCCACCGAGAAGATTGGGGCTTCCGGGTCTTTGTTGATCGCCACGATCACCTTGGAGTCCTTCATACCGGCCAGATGCTGGATGGCGCCGCTGATGCCGCAGGCCACATACAACTGAGGTGCGACGATCTTGCCGGTCTGCCCCACTTGCCAGTCGTTCGGTGCGTAACCGGCGTCCACCGCCGCGCGCGAAGCACCCATGGCGGCGCCGAGTTTGTCAGCCAGCGGCGTCATGACTTCCATGAACTTCTCGCTCGAACCCAAAGCCCGGCCACCCGAGACAATGATCTTGGCGGCGGTCAGTTCAGGGCGGTCGTTTTTGGCGATTTCGCTGCCAACGAAGGTGGTTTTTTCACTGGCAGCCACGGCGGCCACCACTTCAACGAAGGCCGAGCCACCAGTGGCCGCAGCTGCGTCAAAGCCGGTGGTGCGCACGGTCAGAACCTTGGTCGCGTCCAGGCTTTGCACGATGGCGATGGCGTTGCCGGCGTAGATCGGGCGCTCGAAGGTGTCCGGGCTGTCGACCTTGGTCACGTCCGAGATTTGGGCGACATCCAACTTGGCCGCTACGCGGGGGGCAATGTTCTTGCCGGAAGCGGTAGCGGGAAACAAAAGGTGGCTGTAGCTGGACGCCACGGCCAGAATTTGCGCAGTCACATTTTCGGCCAGGCCGTGAGCGAAAGCTGCGCTGTCAGCGTGCAAGACTTTGGTTACGCCGGCGATTTGCGCGGCCGCCGCAGCAGCGGCACCGGCATTGGCACCGGCCACCAGCACATGCACCTCACCACCGCAAGCGAGGGCGGCGGTTACGGTATTGAGGGTGGCGACCTTGATCGTCGCGTTGTCGTGTTCAGCAATTACTAATGCGGACATTTTTTTGTTCCAAAAAAATTGATTAATCTGTTGAGGACAGAGCTAGCCCACTGCGTGTGGCTGCGGTCTGTCCCGCAAAGCTTCAGATAACCTTAGCTTCATTCTTGAGTTTGTCGACCAGGGCGGCCACGTCGGGCACCATGATGCCGGCGCTGCGCTTGGGAGGCTCGCTGACCTTCAAGGTCTTGATGCGTGAGGTCACGTCAACACCGAGGTCTTCAGGCTTGAAGATTTCGAGTTGTTTTTTCTTGGCCTTCATGATGTTGGGCAAGGTGACATAACGGGGCTCGTTCAGGCGCAAGTCGGCGGTGATGACGGCAGGCAGGCTAACGGAAATCGTTTCGAGGCCACCATCAACTTCACGCGTGACCAGCAGTTTGCCGTCAGCCGCTTCGACTTTGCTGGCAAAGGTGGCTTGCGGCAGGTCAGCCAACGCAGCGAGCATCTGACCGGTCTGGTTGCAATCGTCGTCAATCGCTTGTTTGCCCAAAATAACGAGACCGGGTTGCTCTTTGTCCATCAGGGCTTTGAGCAGTTTGGCAACCGCCAGCGGCTGCAGTTCTTCAGTCGTTTCGACCAGAATGGCGCGGTCAGCCCCAATCGCCATGGCTGTGCGCAGGGTTTCCTGGCATTGCGTCACGCCACAAGAAACGGCGATGATCTCAGTGACCACGCCCTTTTCTTTAAGGCGCACCGCTTCTTCAACGGCAATCTCGTCAAAGGGGTTCATGCTCATTTTGACGTTGGCGGTATCTACACCCGTGTTGTCCGATTTGACGCGGACCTTGACGTTGTAGTCCACCACGCGTTTCACTGCGACCAGGACTTTCATTGATTCAACTCCAGATAGTTATAGGTAAGGCGATTAACTCGGTGCTTGCGTCAATTTTAGTTGACGTGCACGTCAACTAAAGATTCTATGCGGTGTCTCTTGTCAGCTTGGTCGTCTCCACGACAATCCACAACTAAATTTAAATAGAACGACCGTGCTTTTTAAATTGTAGCGTCATATTCTCGTCATCTTCCCACAGCAGGTGTATGCACCACGCGTTGCGGGTAAGGAATGTCAATTTGATTCTCGCGCAGTGATTTCAAGATATCTTGGTTAATCAGGGATTTAAGGTTGAGACTGCCATTCTCGGGGTCAGCAATCCAATAGCCCACGGTGAACTCCAAACCATCCGCTCCAAAATTGGACAAGGCCACGGAGGGCTCAGGTGTTCTCAACACCCGTTCATGGTTCAACATGGCCTGGTTCAGCAAACGCATCACCAATTCCACGTCGCTGTCATAGCCGACTGACACCATGGAAGACTGCCAAACCTGCGTATCGGCCAGCGACAGGTTTTCAACCCGACTGGTGATCAGCATCTCATTGGGCACGATGGACTCGCGACCGGCGAGCGAGCGAATGACGGTGTAGCGGGCGTTGATTTGGGTGATAAGCCCCTCGAACCCATCCACCCGCACGTTGTCACCAATGCGCATGCTGCGTTCGGCCAGAATGACAAAACCGCTGACGTAATTGGCGGCCAGTTTTTGCAGACCAAAACCGACACCGACACCGATGGCACCGCCCAGCACCGAGAGTGCCGACAGGTTGATGCCGACCACCGATAACGCCACCAGCAAGCCCACAAACATCAGCAGCGCCCGCGTGGCGTTGCTCACGGCCTTGCGCAAGGACAATTCACCACCGGTGGCATGGCGCAACAAGCGCGCTTCAATGCCCGATGAAATCCACAGGGTGAAGAGCAGCACGGCACCAGCCGTCAAAGCCCCTTCCAGCATATTGCGCACGGACAAGGTGGTGCCCGATACCTTCCAGGTAATTTGGTCCAACTCCTCCAGAATGACCGGAAGCAAGCCACTGACCCACAGCACCATGGCCAGCCACGCCACCCAGGAAATGCTTCGCTCCAGCAAGCGCACCAGCGGCGCCTCGGCGAAAGCAGCCTGCAAGATCTTGACGCCAAAGCGAATGACCAGCAAGGACAGCAACACCGGCATCGCAATCTTGAACACGGCCAGCTGTACCCAATCCACCATCAGCGCCCGCGCCAGATAGGCCAGACACAACAGCAGCGCCGGAAACAGCACGCCATCCACAATGCGGCGGCCAAACGTGATGGAGGAACTGTCGCGTGTGCCCACGGCACGTGCAATCAACGAGGCCAGGAGCCAAGCCAACAGGCCACACGCCACCAGCGCGCCCAACTCCATGAGCGCAGCGGGCTTGGTGAGTGCCGCTATCCAGCCATCAAGGTCGGTTATCCGGGAGTCAGACATCCGCCAGAACCCGAATATGCGCCTCCACGCTACGGGCCAATGAACTCAGCGTGTAGCCGCCCTCCAGGCAAGACACGATGCGACCTTTAGAGTGGCGTTTGGCCACATCCATCAGACGCTGCGTAATCCACGCAAAGTCGTTTTCAACCAGGCCCATCTGACCCATGTCGTCTTCGCGGTGGGAGTCAAAACCGGCGCTGATAAAAATCATCTCGGGCTGAAAGGCCTCCAGACGCGGCATCCAGGTGCGCTCAATGATGTCCCGCACCTCTGTCCCTTTGATATAGGCAGGCACCGGCACATTGACCAGATTACTGGCGGTGGAGTGAACGTAATCCAGCGGGTAAAACGGGTGCTGGTAAAAGCTGGCCATCAGAATGCGGTCGTCGCCGGCCACGATGTCTTCGGTGCCGTTGCCATGGTGCACGTCAAAGTCGATGATGGCCACGCGTTGCAAGCCGTGGCGCTCGAGCGCATATTTGGCGGCAATCGCGACGTTGTTGAAGAAGCAAAAACCGCTGGCCTTGTGGCGACTGGCATGGTGACCGGGCGGGCGAATCGCACAAAAAGCATTGGGCATCTCGCCTGCAATCACGGCATCGGTGGCGGCAATCGCGGCACCTGCCGCGCGCAATGAAGCCGCCCAGGTGTGGATGTTGATAGAAGTGTCCGGGTCGATCTGGGTATGAGAAGGGCCACCGGCCTCGATCTCTTCCTTCAACCAATCGCTCAAACCCCGCATTGACGCGATGTGGATACGTCCATGGGCGAGTTCAATATCGGTCAAAGAGGCAATGGGGGCCTCTTGCCGGTCCAAAGCCACACCGAGACCCGAGGTCAACAGGCGGTCTTCGATGGCATCAAGCCGTTCGCCACATTCAGGGTGGCCCGGCCCCATTTCATGTTTCCAGCAATCACGGTGGGTAAAGTATCCCGTCATAGTCATAGTGCTAACGCTCCTTTTACATTTTTTTGGTAAGGTCGTGCCATGAATGCACAACTAAAAATTAGATCACTCATTAATCAGCTTAACACGGTGATATTTGGAAAAACTGACCAAACACAAGATTGTGTAGCCTGTTTATTGGCCGGCGGCCACCTGCTGATTGAAGACGTGCCCGGCGTGGGCAAGACCACATTGGCGCACGCACTGGCCCGTACCTTTGGTCTCCAGTTCTCGCGCGTACAGTTCACGGCCGACCTGATGCCCAGCGACCTGTCGGGCGTGTCGGTCTATGAGCGCGCCAAGGAATCGTTTGTTTTTCACCCCGGCCCCTTGTTTGCACAAGTGTTGCTGGCCGACGAGATCAACCGCGCCAGCCCCAAAACCCAAAGCGCATTGCTGGAAGCCATGGAAGAAAAACAAGTCACGGTCGACGGCGAAACCCGTCCCCTGCCCTCACCCTTTTTTGTCATTGCCACGCAAAACCCGTTTGACCAGGTCGGCACCTATGCCCTGCCGGAGTCACAACTGGACCGCTTCCTGATGCGCATCTCGCTGGGTTACCCGGACCGTGCCGCCGAGCGCGACCTGCTGATCGGGACCGACCGGCGGGACCTGGTCGAGACCCTGCCCAGCCTGCTGACCCCGGCTGAACTTAAGGCTTTACAGCAACAAGTGCTGGCCGTTCACGTCGCGCCCCCGCTGCTGGACTATGTGCAGGACCTGATTGCAGCCACCCGCTCCGGCCAGTGGTTCTTGATGGGCCTGAGCCCGCGCGCCGGTATTGCGGTGGTGCGCGCCGCCAAAGCCCACGCCCTGATCAGTGGCCGCGATTACGTCGCCCCGGATGACGTACAGGCGATCCTGCCGCAAACCGTGGCCCACCGGATGATGCCGGTCAGTGACGCCGGACGCGGCGCGGTCGAACAGGTGCGCGCCATGCTGGACGCTGTGCCGCTGCCGTGAGCACTCTCGGACTTCGCAAACGTTTTCAGCGCTGGTTTGAAGCGCGCTTGCCGCTGAGCGACGTCATCACGCTCACGCAGCGCAACGTCTACATCTTGCCCACCCGCCCCGGCTTCATGCTGGGTGCGACGATTTTGGTGCTGCTGGTGGCGTCCATTAACTACCAGCTTAATCTGGGTTACCTGCTGACCTTTTTGCTGGCCGGCAGTGCGGTGGTTGGCATGCATGTGTGCCACGGCACGCTGCGCGGATTAACTATGCATTTAATAGCGCCTGACGCACACTACGCGGGGGATAGCGCCGTATTTGGTATAAATATTCAAAGCCAGCGGCGCAGCATTCGGCACGGCATCGGGCTGGCGGTTCTGGGCTCTGGCCAGTGGGTCTGGACCGATGTACCTGCCCAAGGCAGCGCTACCGTGCAAGTCGCCTTCAAGCCCGAGCGCCGGGGTCTTCACCGGGTGCCCACGCTCACGGCTGAAACGCGCTTTCCGCTGGGCACCTTCCGGGTCTGGACCGTGTGGCGCCCCGCCGCGCAGATGCTGGTCTATCCGGCGCCCGAGCCGATGGCACCGCCGCTGCCACCGGGTGAGCCGCGGTCTGGCGGCGCCATGACGACCCACCCCCGGGCCAGTGGCGACTACGACAGCGTGCGCGCTTACCGCCGGGGTGACCCGATGAAACTCGTCGTCTGGAAAAAAGCTGCCAAGTCCGACGAACTGGTGAGCCGCGACGCGCAGCAGGTTCAGCGCCATGAACTGTGGCTGGACCAAATCCACTGCGGCACCTCCCATCTCGAACAACAACTGTCGCGCTTGTGCGCCTGGGTGTTACTGGCCGAAAAACGGGGTCTGGATTACGGCTTGCGCCTGAGCGGCCTGGAGATTGAACCGGGCTGTGGCGACAGCCACAAAAAGCGATGCCTGCAAGCGCTGGCGCTGCATTGACTGGATACTCACCGCCATGCTGAAGACCGCGCTCCATCACCTTCGCACCTTGCCGCGGGACAGCCGCGACACCTTGTTCATGCTGGTAGTGATCGCCTGGGTGCTGCTGCCGCAGGTGGCGAATCTGCCGCTGTGGTGCAGCGGCTTGGCGGCCACAGTGTTGTTGTGGCGCGGTTGGCTGGCTGTCACGGTGCAGCCACTGCCTTCGCGCTGGTGGTTGCTGGGGCTGCTAATTGTGACGGTGGCCGCCACGTACACCACCCATAAAACCCTACTTGGTCGCGACGCCGGGGTCACCCTGATCGTGGTGCTGCTGGCCCTGAAAACGCTGGAGCTGCGCGCCAAACGGGATGCCTTCGTGGTGTTTTTCCTCAGCTTCTTCACGATGCTGACCAACTTCTTCTTTTCCCAATCCCTGCTCACGGCCGCCGCCATGCTGGTCGCGCTGATGGGCTTGCTGACGGCGCTCGTGAATGCCCACATGCCGGTTGGCCGACCACCTTTGTGGCAAGCCGCCAAAACCGCAGGCTGGATGGCGCTGCTGGGCGCGCCGATCATGGTGGTGTTGTTTGTGCTGTTCCCGCGCATGGCGCCGCTCTGGGGCGTCCCGGGCGATGCCATGAGCGGTCGCAGCGGTTTGTCGGCGACGATGCAAGTGGGCAGTGTCGCCAGTCTGGCGCTGGACGACAGCATTGCCCTGCGCGTGCGCTTTGAGGGCGCGGCGCCACAGCAGTCGGCGCTGTACTTCAGGGGGCCGGTGCTGTCTACCTTTGACGGGCGGGAGTGGCTGCCCTTGCGCTCGGCTTTTCCGCCGCGGATGCAAGCCCCGGCCAATCTGCAGGTGCAGGGCGCGGCGGTTAACTACCAGATCACCCTGGAACCCAATAACCGCCCCTGGTTGCTGCTGCTGGACGCCACCCCCAACAAGCCCTCACTGGTCGGGTTCGATGTCCGCATGACGAGCGAACTGCAATGGCTGACCGACCGCCCGATTGCCGACCTGGTGCGCTACTCGGCCCAAAGCTACCCCGATTTTTCTCATGGCCCCGTGCGTCCCATTGCGAGCCTGCAAGACTACCTGGACCTGCCCGCCGGTTTCAACCCCCGCACACTGCTACTGGCCGCCGAAATGAGGCGCGACCCGCGCTATGCCAAAGCTGACGGGGCTCAATGGATTGCCATCGCCATGGAGCGACTACGTACTGGCGGCTACAGCTACACACTGGACCCCGGCGTATTCGGGCGAGACAGTGCCGACGAATTCTGGTTTGACCGCAGGGAAGGTTTCTGCGAACACATCGCCTCCAGCTTTGTGATCCTGATGCGCGCCCTGAATGTGCCGGCCCGCATCGTCACCGGCTACCAGGGCGGCGAAAGCAACGTGGTGGATGGTTTCTGGATCGTGCGCCAACGCGATGCCCATGCCTGGGCCGAAGTCTGGCTTGCCGGGCGCGGCTGGGTGCGGGTCGACCCGACGTCGGCCGTGGCGCCGGGGCGTATCGGCACACTGCAACGTCTGGCAGCACCCCAGGGCGCGATTGCCGGTGCCTTGCTGGGCACGATCCCTCCGGCATTAGCCCTGAATCTTCGTGCCGTGTGGGATGCAGTCAACAACAGCTGGAACCAGCGGGTGCTGAATTACACCCAAGGCAAGCAGCTCAACCTGCTCAAAAATCTGGGCTTTGCGTCACCAAGTTGGGAAGACCTGATTTACCTGTTGTGCGGCATTTTGGTCGCCGTGAGTTTGACGGGTGCCGCCTGGACATTGTGGGAACGCCACCACCGAGACCCGTGGCTGCGACTGCTCGATACGGCCAGAACCCGGCTGCAAAAAGCCGGTGTGAAACTCTCGCCAACCAGCCCGCCCCGCGAGATGGCCGAGCAATTGCGCCAGCAAATGGACCCCGAACAAACCGAATTTAAAGCCCTGTATGACTGGCTGCTGCGGCTGGAAACGCAGCGCTACGCCGCACCCCATGCGCAACCCATCCGCCTCGCTACACTGCAACGCGAACTCAACCAACTGGTCTGGCCCAAGTGATTTACAAGCCCTTTTTAATTACTACTATTTTTATAGCTGCTTGCGCACTATCTACGGGGGCTAGCGCCCTAAAACCCTTAAAGAAGAAACCAGTAGCCGTCAAAAAGGTAAAGCACGGCAAGAAGTCCCGCCACACTGTTCAGCCCGCCCTGCCCGGCCCGGCCTACGCTTTGCGGGCCGACGCCATGCAAGCCGCCGACGACATCGCCGAACGCCGGGGCCTGAGCCGCGAATGGGTGCGCCAGGCTATTGGTCAGGCGCACTACATGCCACAGGTCGCCAAATTTATTCAACCGCCCGTGGTGGGAACCCCCAAAAACTGGCGCGTTTACCGCAGCCGCTTTATTGACCCGATCCGCATCCAGGCGGGCGTGAAGTTTTGGCAAGACAACCGCGAAACCCTGGCCCGTGCTGAAGGGGAAACCGGCGTACCGGCCGAGATCATCGTGGGCATCGTTGGCGTGGAAACCATTTACGGCCAGCAAATGGGCAGCTTTCGGGTGATGGACTCGCTGACCACGCTGGCCTTTGATTTTCCGGCAAACCATCCTCGCGCCAAAGAACGCAGTGAGTTTTTCAAGAATGAGCTGGAACAGTTTTTAAGTTTGACGAACCGCACCAACATCGACCCGATGGCGCTGCAAGGCAGCTTTGCCGGCGCCATGGGCATGCCACAGTTCATGCCCTCCAGCTGGTCTAAGTACGCGGTTGATTTCGATGGCGACAGCAAAATTGACCTCTTTGCCAGCCCGGCCGATGTGATTGGCTCGGTGGCCAACTATTTCAAGGCCTTCCACTGGCAGCCCGGCATGCCCACGCATTACCCGGTCAGTTTTGATGCAGCCACCCTGGACAAAGACGCGCTGATGGCGCCCGACATCCTGCCCACCTTCAGTGTGGCCAGCTTTATGGCCAAAGGTGCCGTGCTGGACGGCGAAGCCTTGAGACACACCGGCCCGCTGGCGCTGGTAGAACTGCAAAACGGCGATAACCCGCCCAGCTACGTCGCGGGCACCGAGAATTTTTATGCCATCACCCGCTACAACTGGAGCAGCTACTACGCCATGGCGGTGATCGAGTTGGGGCAGGAAGTTGCCCGGGCCTTGAAGTGACGGATTCTTCGCTTTTAGGCCATGATCAGCAGCATTTAAACCATATTTCAAAACAGGAATTTATCTTGACTCAAGAAAAAAAATTGCTTGAAGAAAAGCAAAAGCCAAAAGCCAACAAGGATTGGATTTGGTGGACGCTTGTGGGTCTATTTATCGTCGCCTCCATTGGCGGCATGATGGTTGTCGATGGACTCTACGCACCCGGCTCCTATAACCCAGCCACGTTGCCGGATGCTGTTGGAAAGTAAAAATCAGCCCTCACACACGGTTTGCTAATTCGCAACAGCAGACATTGAAATTCCCTCAAAAATAGACCCAGTTGTGATGTATTTGATACATCGTGGCGAGGGGTCGGCGGGTGTTGTTGCACCTTCCACCCCGTCTATCCGCCACAATCTGCCCATGAGATTTCTACACACCATGCTGCGCGTTGGCAACCTTCAACGCTCCATCGATTTTTATACCCAGGTGTTGGGTATGAAGTTGCTGCGCACCTCCGAAAACCAGGCGTACAAATACACCCTCGCCTTCGTCGGTTTTGAGAGTAATCCTGAACAGGCCGAGATTGAACTGACCTACAACTGGGGCGTGGAGTCCTATGAACCAGGTACTGCTTTCGGCCACATCGCGCTGGGGGTTCCAGATGCCTATTCAGCCTGCGAAAAGATCAAGGCGGCGGGTGGCAACATCACGCGTGAAGCCGGCCCCGTCATGGGCGGTAGCACGGTGATTGCTTTTGTCACCGACCCCGATGGCTACAAGATTGAATTAATTCAGCGCACCGAGTCAGGTGCTGGCGTTGGCTTGGGCTGAAGTCCAGCCACTCAAAAGCTACTTTATTTATAGCTGCTCGCGCATATAGAACGGGGGCTAGAGCCCATTTTTCCTTAAATTTAGGGTATCACGGGCGAGCTGCGTTACCCGTGCCCAGTCGCCTTTTTCAAGGGCATCCGCCGGCACCAGCCACGAGCCGCCCACGCAGACCACGTTGGGTAGCGCCAAAAAGTCTGGTGCGTTTTGCAGTGTTACGCCACCCGTCGGGCAAAACTTCACGTCAAAAAATGGGCCGCTCCAAGCCTTCAACATGGCGGGTCCGCCAGCTTGCATGGCTGGAAAAAACTTCAATTCGGTCAAACCCTCTTCTTGCGCCATCATGATCTCGCTGCCAGTGGCGACACCGGGCAACAAAGCCATTCCGACATCACGACAAGCCTGACCCACCGCCGTGGTGTAACCGGGGCTGACGGCAAACAGGGCACCCGCATTGGCAGCCGCTTGGGCGTCCGCTTTGGTGCGCACGGTGCCCGCACCGACGATGGCTTCTGGCACGGATCGGGCAATGGCTTCGATGCACGCCAAGGCTTGAGGCGTGCGCAGCGTGACTTCGAGCATGCGAATGCCACCGGCCACCAGCGCACGGGCCATCGGCACGGCGTGAGCAATGTCGTTCAAGACGATGACCGGAATCACCGGGGCGTCCTGCATCACTTGCAGGGCAGTAAATTTTTGAGGTGTGCTCATGGAATTCCAGATCGGTAAAAGTTTCGGATTAAAGCCAAGTGCAGGCGCCGTCTTCGGCCGCCAAGGCATTTCGGCGCATGCCCGCAAATAATTCGCGACCCATGCCGACGCCATTGGCGGCGCGCAGTTCTTCAGGCATTATTTCCAGAGGACGCGCGGCCCAATCTTCTGCCGGAACCAGCACCGTCAGACTGCCTGCAACGGCATCCAGTCGAATCACATCGCCGTCACGCACTTTGGCCAGTTCGCCGCCAGCAGCGGCTTCAGGCGAGACATGGATGGCGGCCGGCACTTTACCGGAGGCGCCGCTCATGCGGCCATCGGTGACGAGGGCAACTTTAAAACCCTTGCCCTGCAACACCGCCAGCGGGGGCGTGAGCTTGTGCAGTTCGGGCATGCCATTGGCTTGCGGCCCCTGCCAGCGCACCACGCACACCACATCACGGTCGAGTTCACCCGCGCTGAAGGCGGTGTGCAACGATTCCTGCGAATCAAACACGCGGCATGGGGCCTCGATCACATGAAGATTTGATGGCACCGCCGAGACCTTGATCACGCTGCGCCCGAGGTTGCCGAGCAGCAACTTGAGCCCGCCCGTGACACTGAAAGGCGCACTGGCCGGGCGCACCACGGTATCGTCCAGACTGGCACCCGCATCAACCCAATGCAAGGCGCCGTTGTCTGCATTGACGCCTGGAATACCGGTAAATTCACGCAAGCCACCTGAGCGCACGGTCAGAACGTCAGTGTGCATGAAACCGGCGTCCAGCAGCTCGCGGATCACAAAGCCCGGACCACCCGCCGCCTGAAACTGGTTGACGTCGGCGCTGCCGTTGGGATAGACCCGGGTCAACAACGGCACAACGTTGGACAAGGCGGAAAAATCGTCCCAGTCAATCACAATGCCGGCAGCGCGGGCCACCGCCACCCAGTGAATCAGATGGTTGGTGGAGCCACCAGTGGCCAGCAAAGCCACCATCGCATTCACAATGCAGCGCTCGTCCACCACCAAGCCAATCGGGGCAAACTGGCGCGACTTGATGCCAGCCAATACGGTGCGCACGGCTTCACGGGTAAGTTCTTCACGCACAGCCGCGCCGGGATTGATGAAGGCGGTGCCGGGCACATGCAAACCCATGGCTTCGAGCAGCATCTGGTTGCTGTTGGCGGTGCCGTAAAAAGTACAGGTACCCGAGCCGTGGTAGGCCTTGGATTCAGCCTCAAGAAGTTCGGCGCGCCCCACCAGGCCCAAAGCCGCTTGCTCGCGAACCTTGGATTTTTCGTTGTTTGAGAGCCCGGTCGACATCGGCCCTGCGGGCACAAAAACGGTCGGCAAGTGGCCAAAATGCAAGGCGCCGATCAAGAGGCCAGGCACAATTTTGTCGCAGACCCCTAGCATCAGCGCGCCATCAAACACATCGTGGCTCAAGGACACGGCGGTTGACATCGCAATCACATCGCGTGAAAACAGGCTCAGTTCCATGCCCGCGGTGCCTTGGGTCACACCGTCACACATGGCGGGCACGCCGCCGGCCACTTGGGCCGTGGCACCGAGTTTGCGGGCCTCGGTCTTGATAATGTCGGGGTAATGCTGCATAGGCGCGTGGGCCGACAACACATCGTTGTAGGCGGTGACGATGCCGATGTTGGGTGCTCGCTCTGCCACCACCCGAAATTTATCATTAACGGGTAGCGCGGCAAAGGCGTGGGCCACATTGGCGCAACCCAGTCGTTCGGCGCCCGGCTTGCGATTGGCGGCGGCTGTCAGACGCTCCAGGTAAGCACTGCGTGTGACTTGACTGCGTTCGCGGATGCGTGCCGTGACGGTTTCAACAAGAGGATGGAGTTTCATAGCGCCTGAAAAAGTTGGTAACTAAATTACAAACGCAATGGTACTCCGGAACCCTCAAAAAGGGGTGATCTCGGGGTTACAAGTTGGTTACCAAACTCAAATGCCGCCGCGCAAACCGATAGTGACGTCAATTGTGCGGGTATCAACATTCCCCTATATTTGCACACTGATTCAACCCATGGAGATTCCTATGATTCAAGCGCTGTCACTGGTAACTATTGCCCTCGTCCTCACCGCCTGTGCTTCAACGCCCACTGAGCCGTCAGCCTCGGCCCAATTAATGGCCACCAAAGGCAGCACCGTGACGGGAATGGTGAAATTCACGCAAAAAGGCAGCGTCGTTCTGGTCACAGGGGAAGTCCGCGGGCTTGCACCCAATACCGAGCACGGCTTTCATGTGCATGAAAAAGGCGATTGCTCCAGTGGTGATGGTGTAAGTGCCGGAGGCCATTTCAACCCCAATGGCAAAGCCCATGGCTCGCATGATCTGGGCGAACACCATGCAGGCGACCTGCCTAGCCTGAAAGCCGATACCAGTGGTGTTGCGAGTTTTAGCTTCGAGTCCAGCACAATTTCTGTGGGAAGCGGCGTCACCGATATTGGTGGACGCGGCCTGATCGTGCACCGCGATCCAGACGACTTCAAGACCCAGCCCACAGGCAACGCTGGCCCACGTTTGGCTTGCGCCGTCATCACCAAATCCTGATTTTTATCTGTGCCACCGCAAGCCATGACCCTGGCTTGCCTATACTGACTTTATGACCTCTATTGCCGACCTCCGAAAAAGCTACGAACGCGCTGAACTCAATGAAGATGCTTCGCATGCCAACCCCCTGCTCCAATTTGAAAAATGGCTGAAAGAAGCCATCAGCGCGGAGGTTCCTGAACCCAACGCCATGACACTCGCCACGGTGGCCAGCAACTTGCGTCCCAGCACCCGGGTGGTGTTGATCAAAGGTTATGACGCCCAAGGCATCACCTGGTTTACCAACTATGACAGTCGCAAGGGTCAAGAGTTGGCGGGCAACCCCTATGCGGCGCTGCAATTCCACTGGGTTGAACTGGAGCGCGTCGTTCGCATCGAAGGTTTGGTTGAAAAAGTCAGTGAGCAGGAAAGCGACGATTACTTTCACAGCCGCCCGCTGGATTCACGCATTGGTGCCTGGGCTTCACCCCAAAGCCAGGTGATTTCCGGGCGCGGCGTGCTGGTCGCCAATGCTGTCAAATACGGTGCGCAGTTTTTACTGAACCCACCACGGCCACCACACTGGGGGGGTTACCGGCTCAAGCCAGACCACTGGCAGTTTTGGCAAGGCCGTAAAAGTCGCCTGCATGATCGTCTGCGCTACACCTTGTGTTTGACCGACAGTTCAACGCCAGTCGGCGAATCGGC
The DNA here is from genome assembly GCF_037143375.1 of Rhodoferax sp. GTDB lineage: Bacteria > Pseudomonadota > Gammaproteobacteria > Burkholderiales > Burkholderiaceae_C > Rhodoferax. The sequence goes on from NZ_JBAWYV010000006.1 coordinate 39,858, forward strand.
GTGGGTTCGAGAGCGCCTGGCGCCCTGAATCTCAAAGCTATTTTGGGACGAAAAAAAAGGCGCTTACCGCGCCTTCAGCCTAGAAATCAAACGGGCCGTTCAGGCCCGTTACTTTATTCAAGTCCAGCGGCCTTGGCGTCTTCTGCAATTTTGCGTTTGAAGAATGCCAGAAACCACCAACCCATACCGATCATAAATACAATGCCGGCAACGCTCATCAGGCCGTAGTCGGTAGAAAAAAGATCGCTGAGTGCCTTCATGTTGAATTCCTTATATAAGTTAACGGGAAGGCTGGCTGCCACCCTTGGCGCAAATGTACTTATCGGCTAGTTTTTTACACTGACATGGATCAACTATTTTAAAATTAAGACCACTTTTTGAGTTGGAAACCATCGCCCCGTCACTTTTTGAGAGGCTACTTAACGCTGACCGCGTCGGTGATTCGGTAGTACAAACCGTAGGAATCGTCATTGAGCACCGCAAACTTTCCCTCGACCGTCACCGGCTCCAGGGAGTATTTGACAGGCGTTTTTGACTTGACCTCCACCATGCTTTCCGGGCCGCCGGGGGTGCAAAAAGAGCACGTCAAAGGCACAGAACTAAGCAAGAAGTGTTTTTGCTTTTCACCGGGCTCAAGCGGCATCATGAAGCCCTGAATGCGCTGGGTCTTGTCGTTCAAGGCCAGAATCGCCGGTGGAAACGCGGGCAGCAGACGGTTTTTGACCGCTTTGGTCTTGACATCACTCAGCATCGACCAAGGCAGCACATCGGCGCGCTCAGGCAGAGGGGCGAACGGGCTGTTGGGGCTGTGCACACCGGCACCGGTACCCGCCGGAATGCCGCCCAGCGGTGCTGCCGACTGCGCAAATACAGCCAGGGGCAGCAAAGCAGCGGCCAGTGCCAGCCCGAGTGCCAGCGATTTAAAAGAAATTCTGTTCATAGCATTGCCTTGATAACGTGATTGTTAATGTTCGTGTTTCATGCCTCAAAACTTGCCAATGGCCAAGCCTTTGCAGGACTGCTGCAATTCTTTCTCGCAAACCTCGTCTTTTTTACCGGCCTCCAGACATTTGGCAGCGGCTTCGTGGGCCGATGCCATGGCCCGGTGGCGGGCGATGTCATCATTGGCGGCCTTGTCGAGCGGGGCTCCGGATGCTATTGAAAAAGTAGCTATCAGCACAATAGACACGAGGGCTAGAAGACTATTTTTCATAAATTTACCTTGATTGAAGAAGTTCTAAAACAGAGATTCGGTAAGCCCCCAGCGTCGGCAAACCCGCCGCCGCCAGGGACACGCCCAGCGCCAGGCACGGCACCACCCACAACTCAACAGGCCAGACCACACCGCCGATCAGCAGGGAGTTATCGAGTTGCAGCAACCAGCCGATCAGCGCGGCCAGTGCCTGACCACCGGCCAAGCCCAACAGGGTTGCCAAAACGCCCAGCCACAGCGCTTCGGCCAGCAACAGGGTCGCCACCCGTGAAGGCGGCGCGCCCAGCATGCGTAGGAGCGCCAGATCGGCGCGGCGTTCCCTCACCGCACTCAAAAGCGCAATAAAAACACTCAGACCTGCCGTCAACAACAACACCCCGGCGAAGGCGCGCAGCACGTCAGTGCCGATGCCCAGCATGCTCAGGAGCCGGGTGATTTCCAGCGCCGGGGCAGCGGCCTGCAACTCGGTGCTGGTATTGATGAAGCGCGGAAAACTCATCGCCGCCAGCGGCGTTTTGTAGCGGATCAGCGCCATCGTGACCTCGCGCTCGTCTTCCATGATCTGACGGTCTTCGGCGTCTTGCGCCGTGTAGTCCTCGTGCACCTTCCAGACCGAGGCGGTGTCCGTCAATATCAGTCGGTCGAGCACGCTGCCACCGGGCGCCAGAATGCCGGTGACTGCGTACACGCTGTCGCCATGCGCATGTCCTCCCGCGCCCAGACCGTGCGAACCCACAAACGTGTTGCCCAGCGCCAGCCCCAGTTTTTTGGCGGCCGTGGCACCCAGCACCACCTGCATCGGCGCATCCCACACACGTCCCTGCGCCAAGGTGGCCTGGTAGTGCGTGAGGTAGTCATGCGAGGTGCCGACGATGCGAAAACCACGGAAGTTATCCCCTAGGCTGATAGGAATCACGCTCGCCACCATCGGGTGCTTTTCAAGCTCTCGCACGGCTTTGAGCGGCACATTGCCCGGTGGCACATCAATATGAAACACGCCCGACATGATCAGTTGCATGGGGCTGCCTTTGGCGCCTACCACCACATCAATACCCGCCAGGTCGCGCTCAAACGCCTTGTTGAGTTGATGGCTGACCAACAGCAAAAAAGTGATGGAGGCCAGACCCAGGCTCAGCAGCAATAAGTTTAAAGCAGCACCCAAGGGCCGCGACCACAGGTAGCGCCAGGCAAGTGACATCGTCTTCATAAAGCGCTCAATGGGTTGGATGGACGCACCAGTTTCAGGGAATGAAAGCGGGCTTGGCCCTGTTCATCTGTTGGTATTAATTTCGCCACCCGAGCATCGTGTGTGGCGATGACCAAGGTGGCGCCATGTTGCTTTGCCGTGCGCAGGAGCAAACCCACTGCATCAGCTGCGGCTTCGTCGTCCAGACTGGCGGTGGGCTCATCCGCCAGAATCACGCGCGGCGCCAACAACACAGCCCGCGCCAGTGCCACCCGCTGCGCCTGACCGCCTGATAGCTGCGCCGGTTTGCGCAGCGCCAGGTCGTGTACCCCGAGCGCTTGCAGGGCTGCCTTGATGCGTGCCGGGTCTTCAGGCTGGCCACTGGCCCAAAAACTCAATGCCAGGTTCTGTTGCACGGTAAGTGCGGCGCTCAGGTGAAGTTTTTGAGGTAAAAATCCTATAGCCCCCGCGCGCCATGCGTCAGCAGCTACATTATTCAGAGCACCAAGCGCTTGATTCGCCACCGTCAAGTCACCTGTCGAGGGAAGCACCAAGCCAGCAATCAGCGCCAGCCAGGTCGATTTTCCGCAGCCCGAGGGTCCACTGAGTAACAGCACAGCACCTTGGGTCACGTCCACATCCGGAAAACTTAAGGCTGGTCCATTGGGGTAGTGGTAGCTAAGTTGGCGGGTGCGAATCACGCTGGGGCACCCGTCGACGCGCTGGCACCGTTGGCGCAATCCACGCACACCCCACGCACGGCGAAGTCCAGACTCATACCCTGGTAGCCCAAGGATTTCAACGCCTCGATGGCGTTTTGCGCGGCGCGCTCAAGGTCCACCGCATTGGCCTTGAGCGCGCTGCTCAATGGGCTGTCACGGTGGCAACTCTGGCATTCAAAGTGCGGCATGGCTTGCACGCTGGCGGGCATGGCCTGGTAGCGGCGCACCCGGTTGGCATCCACCCGGCACAGCAAAAGGCCAACTTGCGTGAGCCGGTCAATCAGGCGGTACAGCGTCACACGGTCAAGCGCTTCGGCGCTGTCGCCACTCAGGGCCGCCTGCAACTGCGCATGGGTGTAACTGGTCTCGGGGTGGGCCAGCAGCCAGCCCAGCACCAACCGAGCGGCACTGGTGCGGCGAAGACCGTGGGCGGACAGCAGCGCATCAATTGGGTCCGCATGGGTGTCTTCGTGCCGCGGGTGGGTGGCTTGGGTTGTAGGTTTGAAGGACGCCATAAGAATCTATTATTTACTGCAATTTAGTTGCATTAGAAGTGAAACGCAATCGAGTTGCGATAGACTATACCGCAATCAAGTTGCATTATTACCTTGAAAAAACGCGACCACACACGCTTTACACAATAAATCCTATGAGCCGACACACCACCAACACCCCCATTTATGCCCGCAGTGTGCTGGCCTGGCCAGCTTGGCTGCGCGTGCTGGTGGTGATGCCGGTATTGGTGCTGTTATGGCTGGCAGTGTGGTGGGCGAGTGTGGAGGGCGCGCCACTGTGATTAAGCTGCAGAACCTGACTGTGAGCTACCGTCACCACCCTGCCCTGCACCACATTAGCGGGCAGTTTGTGTCGGGATCGTTAACCGCTGTGATGGGTGCCAATGGCTCAGGCAAAAGCACCTTGCTAAAAAGCATCGCCGGACTTCTGGCCATCGACGGCGGCCACACCAGCGGGGCGCTGACCGTCAACACCCAACGCATGGCTTACCTGCCGCAGCTCAGCGAGATTGATCGGGGCTTTCCGATTGATGTACGAGACTGCGTACTTTTTGGTTTATGGCACAGCACCGGCGCGTTTGGCCGTGTCAGCGACACCCTCGTGAAGCGCGTGGACGCCGCCCTGCACGCCGTAGGGCTGCAGGGTTTTGAGGGTCGCGCTTTGGGCACACTGTCCGCCGGGCAGCTGCAACGGGTGATGTTTGCCCGTCTCATGGTGCAGGATGCAGAACTCATTTTGCTGGACGAGCCCTTTAATGCGGTGGACGCCAAAACCACCGCGAGCCTGCTGACGCTGGTACAGCAATGGCACCTTGAGGGCCGCACCGTGATTGCCGTGCTGCACGACGACGCGCAGGTGCGCCAATACTTTCCGCAAACGCTGCTGCTGGCACGCGAACGGGTGGGCTGGGGGCTGACCGCCGAAGTCTTGACCGAGGCCAACTTGCAACGCGCCCGCGACATGGCCGAAGCTTGGGATGAATCGGCACAGGTATGCGAGATCGACGCCGACCTGTCCCAACAGAACGTAACAGCCCACGCAGCACATCTGCCCCATTCGGCACACTGAAAGCAAAGCGATGGAAGCACTTTTTTATGCCGGGTGGGACTGGGTAGTCGGCCCGTTTGCCGAGTTTGCCTTCATGCGCCGAGCGCTGGTGGCGACCCTGGCGTTATCGATCAGCGCGGCACCGCTGGGCGTGTTTTTAACGCTGCGGCGCATGAGTTTGCTGGGCGATGCGCTCAGCCATGCGGTGCTACCAGGTGTCGCCATTGGCTATATGTTGGCGGGTCTGTCGCTACCGGCCATGGCGTTGGGGGGTGTCATGGCGGGTCTGCTGGTGGCTGGCCTCGCTGGCTTGGTGAGCAAGTTCACCACGCTCAAGGAAGATGCCAGCCTGGCCGCCATCTATTTGGTGGCGCTGGCACTGGGGGTGACGCTCATTTCCGGCCACGGCACCCAGTTGGACTTGCTGCATATTTTGTTTGGCAGCGCCTTGGGCGTGGACGAGGCGGGCCTGCTGTTGGTGACCGGGGTGGCCACCGTCAGCGTCCTGTTGCTGGCGCTGTTGTACCGCGGGCTGGTGCTGGAAACCTTTGACCCCATTTTTCTGAACGCCAACCGCCGCACCGGTTGGGGCAGTTGGGTGTGGCAGCAAGGTTTTTTGATGCTGGTGGTGGTGAACCTAGTGGCGGGCTTTCAAACCCTGGGCACGCTCATGGCGGTAGGACTGATGATGATCCCCGCCGTATCGGCCCGCTTGTGGCACGACACGCTGCCCGCGCAATTGCTCAACGCCAGTGGGCAGGCCGCCATCGCTGGCGCGAGTGGGCTGCTGCTGTCTTACCACTTTGATACCCCCTCGGGCCCCACCATCATCGGCTGCGCGGGTGCGCTTTACATGACGTCACTTCTGGTCGCACCCGGAGGCTGGCTACCGCGATGGTGGAGTACCCCGCACCGGGTGGCTTGAGTCACTTCGCACGTTTTTAACGATTAAACATACCAAGGTCTCACCATGCACCCGACTCTCCGCCTCATTCTGGCAAGCAGCATCGTCCTGGCGTTTTTAGCCAATGGCAACGTTTGCGCCGCCGACAAAATTCCGGTCACCGCCAGCTTCAGCATTTTGGGCGACCTGGTGCGCGTGGTTGGGGGCGACCGTGTGACGTTGACCACGCTGGTCGGCCCGGACGAAGACGCCCACGCTTTCGAGCCCAAGCCCGCCGATGCCAAGGTGATCCTTCACACCAAACTATGGGTCACCAATGGCCTGGGGTTCGAACCATGGGCCGACAAACTGGCTAAATCAGCAAGCTACAAGGGCGCGTCCGTCCTGACGTCCAAGGGCGTGAAAGCGCGTGCCTCAGATCCCCATGCCTGGCAAAACCCGAATAACGTGGTGATTTATGTGCGCAACATCGCCGCCAGCCTGACCCAACTCGATGCCAGCGGCGCTGTTACTTACCAGGCCAACGCCGATGCCTATGTGAAAGAACTGCAATCAATGGACGCTTGGGCCATCGAGCAGTTTGCAGCCATCCCGCTGAACAAACGCAAGGTGATTACCTCGCATGACGCGTTTGGCTACTTCGCAGCGCACTACAAAATCAAATTTTTAGCGCCTCAAGGCGTGAACACCGAGGCCGAGCCCAGCGCCAAGCAGGTGGCTCAACTCATCCGACAAATCAAGACCGAAAAAATCAGGGCGGTGTTCATTGAAAACATGCAAAACCCCAAGCTAATGGCCCAACTTAGTCAAGATGCGGGTGCCACAGTAGGAGCCAGTCTGTATTCAGATGCCTTGTCAACCGCTGACCAGCCAGGCGCGACCTATCTGAAAATGATGCACCACAACGTGACGCAACTGGCGACCGGGATGAGGCTGAACTGAGACGTCTTTTGCTATAAGTAAAGTAGCTGCTCACGCTTGTATCACATGGGCTAGAGCCACTATTTACTTAAAAAACCCAAGCTTCCAAGTTGCAGGTCGCTGTGGGTGACTGAATGAGTGGCCAGCCGTCTACCAGGCTGGCGTTGCAGTGGCTGCTGGCGTCGGGGGTGGCGCGGGCAACCAGACGCCGCTGGCGGCATAGACCGCCACACCGGCCAGACAAAGTGACACGATCAACGCCACCCAACCGCCACCGGTGGCCGATGTCGCTTGAGCCGCCTTATCCGTCTCTTTCCAGCCCGTCACCATGGGCTTGACCAGATTGTCTTTTTTGACGAAGGCGTAATAAGCAATCGCCGCCAGGTGCAGAGCAATCAGCAGATAAATGAGATTGGAGGCCCAATGATGCAGGCCGGTCAGCAGGTTGCTCCTGTCCTTGCTGACCAGCTCGAACAAGGGGCCAACAAATGAAATATCGTCGTTAGCGAACAAACCGCTGGCCAGTTGAAATGACAGCAAACCCAGCAAACCCAACACCGACAACGCACCCAATGGGTTGTGCCCGACACCACTCCACTCACCCCGCAGGTACATTTTGACTTTGGCCGGCGTTGGTAAAAACTGGGTGAATCTGGCGTAAGTCGAACCCATCACGCCCCAGACCAAACGAAAAACGACCAGACCAACGATAACCAGTCCAATGCGCCCATGCCAGTCCATGAGGTTGCCCCCCAACTGAGCACTGATGAGGGCGACTGCGACGCTAAGCGCCAGCAACCAGTGAAACAAACGGGTCGGCAGATCCCAAAGGCGAAAACGTGGGCGGCTCATACGGGTTGAATCGTCGGTTTAAAGTTTGCTCTTGAAATCGTCATGGCAGCCCTTGCAGGTACTGCCCAATTTGCCGAGTTGGACTTTGGTGGCAGCGGCATCACCCGCAGCGGCCACAGTGACCATTTCGTTGGCTTCCTTGGTCAAATTCATGGCTGCCTTGCCGATTTTTTCTTTCTCGGTCCAGATTTCAGGCTTGGCGCGGGTTTTTTCCCAGCCGGTGCCTTTGTCAGTGCCTGGCAAGTAAAGTGCACCCATGCCGGAAGTGGCCACCATCTGAATTGCGTTGGCCGCCTTGATGACTTCGTCCTTGTTGTAAGTACCTTCAACACTGGCCTTGATGCGGGCCATGTTCCAGGCCATGAAGCCGTAACCGGATTGACGCCATTTGATGGCATCTTCTGGCTTGACCTGTGCCGAAGCAGTGCCAACCAGCGTGACAGCGAGCAGGGCGAGAATAATTTTTGATTTCATGAAGGACAACTTTCAAGATGTTAAATAAGCGCCCACTATAGCGACGTTAGCCGGTCTTCGTCTGTGCGACATCCAACCCATCAAGAACTGCCGACTAAACTCAAACTGTATTTTCCTTACGTGCTGCCGGAGTCCGCTTTTTTGTCCACCTCGCATCTTTTTCTAGCCCTGTCTGTGGTGTTTGTCTGGGGCACCAACTTTGTCGTGATTCGCTGGGGTCTGGATGGCTTGCCGCCTTTTTTATTTGCCACGCTGCGCTTCAGTTTTTCGGCTCTTCCCTGGCTGCTGTTCATCAAGCGGCCCGCCGTGCCCTGGCACAAACTGGCCGCGTTTGGCGTGCTGCTGGGCGTGGGGCAGTTTGCCTTGCTGTTTCTGGCCATGCGCGCCGATATTTCTCCCGGGCTGGCTTCGCTGGTCATTCAAGTGCAGGTGTTTTTCACCATCGGGCTGGCACTCATCACGCTGGGTGAGCGGGTGCGGGGCTATCAAATGGCCGGGCTGATGCTGGCGGTGGCCGGGTTGGTAGTGATCGCCACGCATCTGGACGCCACCCTTACGTTAAAAGGTCTGGCGCTGGTGCTGTCTGCCGCCTTTTTCTGGGCGTGCGCCAACATGGTGGTCAAAACCGTGGGGCGTGTCGATATGCTGGGTTTCATGGTCTGGACCAGCCTGTTTGCCGTGCCGCCCTTGTTCGCCTTGTCCTGGTGGCTGGAAGGCCCGGCGCTGATGGCGGAAAGCGTGCAGCAAGCCAGTATGAGCGTTTGGGCCTGCGTGGTGTGGCAGGCGATCGGCAACACCTTGTTTGGCTACGGCGCGTGGAACTGGTTGCTGGCCCGCCACCCGGCCGCCACCGTGACGCCGATGGCGCTGCTGGTGCCGGTGTTTGGCATGGGTGCCTCAGCCCTGTCACTGGGCGAACCGCTGCCTCTGTGGAAACTGGCCGCCGGGGCGCTGGTGCTGTGTGGCTTGGTGGTGATTGTGGTGTGGCCACGCTGGCGTTCCGCCCTGGTACGGGTTGAAGCGGCCTAAGCCCCCGCGCTTTTTTTACCGACTTGAGGACTCTGCCATCGAACCTTTGACTCTATCTCCAGCGCCTGTATTGCAGGTTCAAGGGCTGCGCTTTTCGTACCCGCAATGTGCACTTTTCAGCGATTTCAGTGCCTGCATCTCGCCGGGAGTCACCTTGATTAGGGGTGGCGACGGCTGTGGCAAGACCACGCTGCTGCGCCTTTTGGCCGGCGAGTTGCCAGCCGCTACCGGACAATTGCAGATCAACGGTATTCGTCTGGCCGACGCCGCCCTCGCCTACCAGCAACAGGTATTTTGGGCAGACCCGCGATCCGAGGCGTTTGAGCAAATCAGCGCGCTGGCTTACTTTGAATCGGTGCGCCCTCGTTACACCGGGTTTGATGATGTGCTGCTGGACCACCTCATTGATGGTTTGTCTCTGGCGCCGTTCCTGGAGAAGCCACTATTCATGCTCTCCACCGGGTCAAAACGCAAAGTGTGGTTGGCGGCAGCCTTGGCCAGCGGAGCGGCCGTCACTTTACTGGACGAGCCTTTTGCCGCGCTGGACAAGTCCTCAATTCGTTTTCTACTGGAACTGCTGGAAGACGCCAGCACCCACCCGACTCGCGCCTGGGTGATCGCCGCTTACGAGGCGCCGGGCCACGTGCCGCTGGCCTTGGACATTGAACTGCCCGACCGCGATTAGAAAATCCGTGGTCAGGCCTTTTGCAAGCGGGCAAACGTCTTTCTGAATTTGGCGACTTTAGGCGCCGCCACCGCCATGCAGTAACCCTGCCCCGGGTTGTTGGCAAAAAAGTCCTGGTGGTAGTGCTCCGCAGCCGAGTAGTTGGTCAATGGCAGCACTTCGGTCACGATCGGACGGTTGTAAACACCACTTTGCGTCATTTCCTGAATCAGGTCATGCGCCACGCTCGCTTGCTCGGGCGATGACACATAAATGCCGCTGCGGTATTGCGTGCCGCTGTCGTTGCCTTGGCGGTTCAGCGTCGTGGAATCATGAATGACGAAGAAAATCTCGAGCAACTCGCGCACGCTGACCTGAGCCGGATCGAACACCAGTTTGACCACCTCGTTGTGTCCCGTGCTGCCGGTGCAAACCTGCTCGTAACTCGGGTTCACCGTGTGGCCGTTGCAGTAACCACTTTCCACATCGACCACGCCACGCACCTGTACATAAACCGCCTCGGTGCACCAAAAACAACCACCCCCAAGGGTGAGTGTTTGCAGAGAATCTGTCATTCAAAATCTCCTTTTAAATTTATAAGTCGTTTAAGACCTTTTAATCTTACGCGGCACCTTTTGAAAACTGACTCGGGGCTTGTGATGTCAATGGACCTGTCATTGCTATTGCAGTCCAGATTAGGACAAATGAGAAACCGCTTGAATTGACAGTCAATTTCGCAGAAGCTACATTTAATAACCAGCCAGTCATTAATTTCATGCCTACTTCCGCACCGATTTTCAAGCCACTGCCAAAAGCCCCTGCAAAGCATGCCCGCCGCAAGGACGCTCGACCCGCCGAGTTGTTGGATGCGGCCTTGAATCTGTTTGTAGAAAAAGGCTTTGCAGCCACCCGGGTCGAAGAAGTGGCCAAACTGGCGGGCGTCTCCAAAGGCACCTTGTTTCTGTATTTTTCAAGCAAAGAAGAATTGTTCAAAGCCGTGGTGCGCGAGAATATTTCGGGTCGTTTTGCCGAGTGGAATGCCGAGTTCGCAAGTTTTGAAGGCAGCTCAGCCGACATGCTGCGTTACTGCCTGACCTCCTGGTGGCAGCGGATCGGATCAACCCGGGCCGCAGGCATTACCAAGCTCATGCTGTGCGAGGGGCACAACTTTCCGGAACTGGCAAATTTTTATGAACAGGAAGTGACCATTCCCGGCCATGCTTTGATTCAGCGCGTCTTGCAACTGGGTGTGGACCGGGGCGAATTTCGCCCAATGGACATGAAATATGGGGTTTATACCGTGCTGGCACCCATGCTGTTTCTGGCGATGTGGAAACACTCGCCGGGCGCTTGTTGTGATCCCAAAGCGCAACTGGTGCCAGAAGACTACCTGGCACTGCAAATTCAAACCTTACTCAGTGGTCTGTGCGCGAAATCCAGCGGTGACAAGGGCGCGGCCGAGTAAAATTTTACATAATCAGTTAACATACCCCCTGGAGTACCCGAATGAATATTGAACAAGCCCGCTTCAACATGATCGAACAGCAAATTCGTCCTTGGAACGTTTTGGATGCTGACGTGCTTCACCTGCTGTCTGTGGTGAAACGTGAAGATTTTGTGCCGCTGGCGCACAAGGCACTGGCTTTTGTGGACATGGAAATTCCCCTGGGACACGGCCAAATGATGCTCGCACCCCGGCTTGAAGCCCGCATGCTGCAAGATGTCGCTGTGCACAAACACGAAAAAGTGCTCGAAATTGGTACCGGTTCCGGTTACATGGCAGCGCTGTTGGCGCACCGGGCCCAGAGCGTGATCACACTTGAAATCAACCCTGAACTGGCCGCACTAGCGCGTACCAACCTGAAAAAAGCTGGCATTCACAACGCTGAAGTCCGCGTGGCCGATGGCGCAACGGTCGCTCCGAAAGAAGGCCCGTTTGATGTGATCGTGCTGAGTGGCTCGGTGGCCGAAGTGCCGCCCATCCTGCTCGCGCAACTCAAGGTTGGTGGCCGTTTGATCGCCATTGTGGGCGACGAACCCACGATGTGCGCCACGCTGATCAAGCGCACTGGCGAAGCCAATTTCGTCACCAGCAAGCCTTGGGACACCGTGGCACCACGCCTATTAAATTTCCCTGAACACTCTAACTTTACTTTTTAAAAACCATGATTTCTCAAATTCGTCCCGCACAACTGTCTGAATGGCTGGAAACAGCCCGCACCCACGGCGCACCGGTTGTGCTCGATGTGCGTGAACCCTCTGAATTGCGGGTCGCCAGTATCAAAGCCGACGGATTTGAGTTGATCACCATTCCCATGGGCGTCATTCCGCCCCGCCTGAACGAACTTGACCCCGAGCAACCGATTGCCTGCCTTTGCCACCACGGCGCCCGCAGCATGCAGGTCGCCTCATTTTTGAAAGCCCGGGGATTTGCCCACGTGGCCAATATCTCCGGCGGCATCAACGCCTGGTCGTCAGAACTTGACCCCACCGTTCCCAGGTATTGAGCGCAGCTTTTGCCTCGCGCTCCCCTGATGCCGCAACGTTTTGTTGCTTTCTTGAATAAGGCCCCCATGAAAAATCTTCGACTCATACCCCTGTTAATTGCCATCAGCGCGTCACTCGCCCTGCCCGTGCAGGCGCAAAGCTTGGTGAACTTGTACGAGTCAGCGCGGGGCTTTGATGCGACTTATCTGTCAGCCAGGTCTTTCTATGACGCCACACTGGCCAAGTCAGACCAAGCAAAGGCGGCAATTTTGCCAACGGTGGGGCTGGCAGCAGGTGCAACGGTCACCAACCTGGATAGCACTTTGGGGGCACTGCCTAAACCGACTTATGGCACCCAAACCGCCACGCTCAGCGCCATGCAACCGCTTTACCGTCCCGCCAACTGGGCGAGTTATGAGCAGGGCAAAAAACTGATTGATCTGGCCCAAGCCCAACTGAGCAGCGCCGATCAGGATTTGATTGTTCGCGTCAGCCAGGCTTACTTCGACGTACTGTCTTCCAAAGACAGCCTGACCTTTGTCAAGGCGCAAAAAGAAGCGGTTGCCGAACAACTGGCCTCGGCCAAGCGCAACTTTGAAGTCGGCACTGCCACTATCACCGACACGCGCGAAGCGCAAGCCCGGTACGACTTGGTGATTGCGCAAGAAATTGCGGCCGAAAACGACGTTCGGGTCAAACAAATTGCGCTTGACCAACTGGTCGGTAAAAATGACACGCAACCCAAAGGATTAATCCAACCGCTGGCCCTGCCAGCCCTGTTGCCCAACGATGTCAACACCTGGGTTCTTCAGTCTGAAACCGGTCACCCCAGCATTCAGCAAGCACAAGTCGGGCTGGATGTGGCGCAACTCGAAACCCAAAAAGCCCAGGCTGGCCACAAGCCCACACTGGATTTGACGGCTGGTTACAACATCACGCAAAACAACGGCTCAGCGTCCTTGGCAAATGACTACCGCACCAACTCTGCCAGCATCGGTCTGGCCTTTAACCTGCCCTTGTTTGCCGGTTTTTCGATTCAGAACCGCATCAAGGAAACCATCGCTTTAGAAGACAAGGCGCGCAACGACCTCGAAGGCGCCAAACGTGCCGTCGCGCAATCCACCCGCACCGCCTTCTTTGGCGTTCAATCGGGCCAAGGCCAAGTCAAGGCGCTGGAAGCCGCTGAAGCCTCCAGCCAAAGTGCCTTGGACGCCAACAAGCTGGGCTACCAAGTGGGCGTGCGCATCAACATCGACGTGCTCAACTCGCAAAGCCAGTTATTCCAGACCAAGCGCGATCTGGCCAAAGCCCGCTACGACGTGTTGGTGGGTGGCTTGCGTTTGCGCCAGGCCAACGGCACGCTCAAGGCCGATGACTTACAAGGCGTCAACGCCCTGCTGGTCAAGTAATTCCGTTACCGCAACAACTCCACCACCGCGTTAGCCGTTTTATCCACCGCGCCGCAATGGGCGTTTGAAAATTCGGTGGCGGCGCTGACCATGGCGGTGTGCGCTGCCGGGTCGCTGACCACACTTTGCGCCACCGCAACGGCCTGCGCCAGATCAGGCACCCGCTGCGCCGCCCCCGCCACCTCAGCCAATTCAGCCGCCTCGGCAAAGTTAAAGGTGTGCGGCCCCATCACCACCGGGCAGGCACAGGCAGCGGCTTCAATCAGGTTTTGCCCGCCCAGCGGCTCAAAGCTGCCGCCCAGCAGCGCCACGTCAGCCAGACCGTAGTACAGCGCCATGTCGCCCAGCGAATCACCCAGCCAGATCACGGGTCGAGCGTCCGTCACGGGGAGCAAAACCGCCGCCTTGGCCATACGGGGATCAAGGTCGCTACCGGTGCTGGAATGACCAACTGCAGGCGGCCCCTCCGCCCAAGTACTGCGCCGCGAGACGGCAAAACCATGGCGCTCGATCAATGCGGCCACCTCGCCAAAGCGCTGCGGATGCCGGGGCACGATCAGCCATTGGACGCCATTTGCTATTGATTTTATAGCTGCTTGCGCAATAGATACGGGGACTAGAGGCTTATTTTCCTTAAAAATCTGAAGCAATGCTGCCTCTTCGCCTTCGCGGGAACTGGCGAACATGATCACCGGCCGAGCCGCCTTTTGACGCCACGCCCGTCCCGTAGCCACCTGCGCCGCATTGGGGGCCGCATCAAACTTGAGGTTGCCAAAAACACCTTGCACCGTGGCGCCGAGTTGCTTCAAGCGCTGGGCATCGGCTTCAGTTTGCGCCCACACCGCACTCAAAGCGCCAAAGGCCGGACGCGACAAGCCCGCCAATCGCTGGGCTTGTCGCATGGACTTGTCGCTCATGCGGGCATTCGTCAGCACCAGCGGCACTCCGTGGCGCTGGCAAGCCGCCACCAGATTAGGCCAGACTTCGGTTTCCATCAGCAGGCCAATGCGGGGTTTGAAATGGGTCAAGAACCGGTCCACCGCACCCGGCGTGTCCCACGGTTGCCAGCTTTGCAGGTCGCCTTCGCGCAAGAGTTTGGCGCCTTCGGCCCGCCCTGTGGCGGTACCATGGGTTAACAAAAGTCGCATCCCCGGCAGGCGTTCGCGCAGGCGCATCAGCAGCACCGCCGCGGTTCGGGTTTCGCCGAGTGACACGGCGTGAACCCAAATCAGTCCTTCGCTCGTTTGAAGGGGCGCGCCCTGGTAATGCCCGAAGCGTTCGTCGATCGCTGCCAGATAACCCGGCTCATGCTGGCCGCGTTTAAGCAATTTGCGGCGCAAGAAAGGCTGTGCCAGCCAGACCACCAGCGAATAAAGCAGTCGCATCATGAGGGCTGGTACGCGGTCGCAGTTTGCGCGGCAACAGAACCAGACACCGCCAGCCAAGTCTGCCACACGGTTTCAACTGTGGGCGCAGGCTGGGCAAAGACGCTGAGTTGATGAGCAGCCACCGGCCCGGTGCGCCAAGCGGTGTCGAAGTTGTAAATCTGCACATGCGGCAAGTCCAGCGCTACCGCCATGTGGCTCAGGCCGCTGTCGACACCGACCACACCGGCACAGGTAGCGAGCGCGTCCAGCAATGCATCCAGACCCAAGCGGGGCCACACCACCGCAGCCTCCAACTGAGCGGCAATCTCATTCGCACAGCGCTGCTCAGCGTCGCTGCCATGCGGCAAAGTCACGCTATAGCCGCTGGCGTTCAAACGTTTTCCTAGCTCAACCCAATAGGCTACCGGCCACTCCTTGTCGGCACGAGAAGTGCCATGCACCAAGGCCACGGAGCCGCTAGCAAAGCGTTTATCAGCTGCTATATTAATAATAGCTGCCTGCGCAGGATCAACGGGGGCTAGAAGCCCAAAAGACTGTATTTTTGGAACGGCATAGCCCAACGCCCGCGCGCACAGTTCCCGCGAACGGTCAACCGCATGAATGTGCGTCGGCAAGGTCAGCGCCACATCGGCCACCCAACGGGCTGGGGCCTCGAAACTGGATCCCTCGGTCTGGTTTGCCAAACCATAGCGCTTGCCCTGCGGTGTCAATTGAGCCAACCAGGCCACCAGCGCCGATTTACTCAGGCCCTGCAAATCGATCACAACGTCATACGCCTCGCTTTGCAATTCGGCCTTGAACGACCCCCAAGCCTTGCGGGTGCTGGCAGAAAAAGGAGACTTTCGCCAGCGCCGCAAATCACATTCAATGACGCGACTCACCCCGGCGCAGCGCCGCACCAGCGGGGCAAAACCACGCTCAACAACCCAGTCAATTTGCGCTTGGGGAAAAGCCTGGCGGAGATCCTGCACCGCCGGCATCGCATGCACGACATCGCCAAGCGAAGAGAGCTTGACGATCAGTATCTTCAATGCGCTGCCTCGTCCACCACGGCGCCGGGCTTGACGGTCTGCAGCAGCGCCAGCATGGCCGCTTCAATGCGGTGCAGCGCCTCGGGCGTGTGACCTTCAAAGCGCATCACCAGCACCGGCGTGGTGTTGGAGGCGCGAATCAGGCCAAAGCCATCGGGCCAATCCACGCGCACGCCGTCGATGGTGCACATCACGGCGGGTGCAGGGAAATGGGCGCTGGCCACCAACTGCGCGACCAGCGTGTGTTGTTCACCTTCAGCGCATTTCACGTTCAACTCTGGTGTAGAAAAACTGGTGGGCAGCGCGTCCAGCACCACATTGGCGTCGGGGGATTTGCTCACAATTTCAAGCAAACGGCAACCCGCGTAGGTGCCATCGTCAAAGCCAAACCAGCGCTCTTTGAAGAAGATGTGCCCACTCATCTCGCCACCCAGCGGCGAGTTAACTTGCTTCATTTTGGCCTTGATCAGCGAGTGTCCGGTCTTGAACATCAGGGCTACGCCACCGGCCGCCTCAATAGCAGGCGCCAAACGCTGCGAGCACTTCACGTCAAACAAAATGGTGCCACCGGGCACGCGGCTCAAAACGTCTTGCGCGAAAAGCATCATCTGGCGGTCGGGGTAAATGTTGTTGCCCTCGCGGGTGACGATGCCCAAGCGGTCACCATCGCCGTCAAAGGCCAGGCCGAGTTCGGCATCGCTGGTTTTCAAGGCTGCAATCAGGTCGCGCAGGTTCTCGGGCTTGCTCGGGTCGGGGTGGTGGTTGGGGAAATTGCCATCCACCTCGCTGAACAACTCAATCACTTCGCAGCCAATGGCGCGAAGGATGGCAGGCGCAGAGGCACCTGCGATGCCGTTGCCGGAATCGACCACGATTTTCATAGGGCGTGCCAGCTTGATGTCGCCCACGATGCGGGCGGCATAGGCTTCGGTCACGTTGACTTCACGCACCGAACCGCCGGGCAACAGTGCCCAGGTTTCGTCTTGCATCATGGTCTGAAGAGCTTGAATTTCGTCGCCGTAAATAGCACGTCCAGCCATCACCATCTTGAAGCCGTTGTAGTCTTTGGGGTTGTGGCTGCCGGTCACCTGAATGCCACTGGTGCACAAGGTGTTGGCGGCAAAGTACAGCATGGGCGTGGTGACCATGCCGACATCAATCACCTGTAACCCGACAGATACCAGACCACGTCTGAGCGCTGCGCTCAAAGACGCGCCGCTAAGTCGGCCATCGCGGCCGATGGCGACGGTTTTTTCACCCTCGCGCAAGGCGACGGTGCCAAAGGCGCGGCCCAAGGCTTCGGCCACTTCCTCGTTGATGGTGGCAGGCACGATGCCGCGAATGTCGTAAGCTTTGAAAATGGATGCTGATAACTGCATGATTGGTTTCCCTATAACAATTTTGACGTTGATTTTCGCTGTCAATTGTAGGACGCCCCCACGGCCGAAGCCCGCGTATCATCAACTGTTAGGCATCCTTTTAAGCCTGATCAAGGGCGCCACAGTTTATTTTGGAACCCTTCAAAACCGCTATAAAATATATAGCTACTTACACATACTGAACGGGGGCTAGAGGCCAATTTGATATGAAATTCTCAAACGACACCGTCCATACTTACTTTGACAGCCCGATCGGTCGCCTGATTCTGGCCGCCACGTCCAACCGTTTGGTGGGCGTGTGGTTTGCCGACCAGGCCTATTTGCCAGACCTGTCAACTTGGGCATTAAACGCCGATAACCCTGTTTTACAACAGGCACAAACCCAGCTCACTGACTACTTTGCTGGCCGACGCAGCCACTTTGACTTGCCGCTGGACTTCAGTTGCGGCACCGATTTTCAGCAACAGGTTTGGCGCGCCCTGCTTGAAATTCCTTGTGGTGCCACGTGCAGCTATGGCGATCTGAGCGTATCCATTGGCAAACCCAGCGCCGTGCGGGCGGTGGGTGGTGCGATTGGTCGCAACCCGCTGGGCATCATCGTGCCCTGTCACCGGGTGATCGGCGCCAACGGCGCCCTAACCGGCTACACCGGCGGACTGGAACGCAAAACCGCGTTGCTAAAACTTGAAGGCGTGCTTTGAACGCTGCCCGCCCCCAAAAACCGTGGCTGACCGAGTTCATCTTGCTGGCCGCCATTTGGGGCTCGTCATTCCTGTTCATGCGACTGGCCACCGTTGAATTTGGCGCACTGCCCACTGCAGGTCTGCGCGTGACGATTGCTGCGCTGTTTCTGCTGCCCATCCTGCTCTGGCGGGGTCTGGGTCGGCAATTGGCACAGCACTGGAAAAAAGTCTTTTTTATCGGCTTGCTGAACTCGGCCATTCCCTTTGCCTGCTACACGTTTGCACTGCTGTCCATCAGCACCGGTTTGTCGTCCATCCTCAACGCCACCGTGCCTTTGTTTGGCGCACTGATCGCCTGGTTCTGGCTGAAGGACCGGCCCCACGGTTTGCGCATTCTGGGGCTGATCATTGGTTTTCTGGGTGTCGCTTTGCTGGCGTGGGACAAAGCCAGCTTCAAACCCGGCTCAAGTGGCGTAGCGACCGGCTGGGCGGTCCTGGCCTGCCTGCTGGCCTGCCTGTGCTACGGCATCTCGGCCAGCTACACCAAACGCTATTTGAGTGGCTTGCCCTCACTGGTCACCGCAACGGGCAGCCAACTCGGTGCCACACTGGGCCTGGCGTTACCAACCCTCTGGATGTGGCCCGAGCGCCTGCCCGGCACCACGGCCTGGCTGGCACTGCTGGCAGTCGGTGTGCTGTGCACCGGCGTGGCCTATATCCTGTATTTTCGGTTGATTGAGAACGTGGGCCCCGCCGGATCACTGACGGTGACCTTTGTGGTGCCCGTGTTTGCAGTGCTCTACGGCGCGCTGTTTTTGAATGAAGCCGTCTCGTTGTGGATGGTGGTGTGCGGGGCCATCATCGTCTGTGGCACCGCGCTCTCGACCGGCCTGCTTATGGGCTGGGTTTCCAGCCGATCGACAAGAGGTACCAAAGGATCAGCGCCGAAATAACCACCGGCATCGACAAGCCGACAAACATCAGGGCGGTCATCAGAAACGTTGAAATATCACTGAACCAGAGTTTGAACAACTCGATCAGATTAACGTCCCAGAATCTTTGCTTTTTCATCCCAGCGAGGATACTACCTTGCGAAGCGCACTGTAAAGCAGATATCACGTGTCTTATACAGTCAGTAAAAGCTCTTCGCTAATTGACTGCAATCAGCTACCGGTTCCCACCAGCTTAAAAAACGGGGCCTTCGCCAGTAGTGGATTATTATGAAAAACGCTTTCCGTGCTGTGGTGAGGCACGCGACTCTCATCGGTTGACCTGATTTTTTTCAGGCTGATAAACCCGCTGGGCAAGCCTTCATCCAGAAACCAGCTTTGAGACAACAGGTCAGGAATATCAGCAGCAGGCACCGGTTTGCTGAAGAAATAGCCTTGCAATGTGCCGCAGGCCATGCGCTTTAAAACCTGAGCCTGCTCAAGCGTTTCGACGCCTTCTGCGGTCACAGTCAAGCCCAAGCTATCAGACATCGCCAAAATTGCCTGGACGATGGCCAAGTTTTCGGCATCCTCTGGCAGACCCATCACGAAACTTTTGTCGATCTTGAGATTTCCCAGCGGCATTCGCTTCAGATAACTGAGTGAAGAGTAACCTGTGCCAAAGTCATCAAGCGCCATCTGAACGCCCAATTCCTTGAGTGCAGTGAGTGTTTCACTTGTGGCGGCCGTGTCCTCCATGAGCGCACTTTCAGTCACTTCAAGTTCCAGTAAATGGGGCGGCAACCCGGAATTCACCAAGGCATCAGTCACCATCTGCACCAGGAGCGGCGCCTTGAATTGAAGCGGAGAAAGGTTCACCGCCACGCGCACCGAATGCCCTTCACGCTGCCAGCGCATGGTGTCTTGGCAAGCTGTTCGCAGCACCCATGCCCCCATCGGAACAATCAGCCCACTTTGCTCTGCTGCCGGAATGAACTCCAGCGGTGCGACCAGACCCTGCCCCGGACGATTCCAGCGAATCAGCGCCTCCAGGGAGTGAATATGTCCGGTGGCCACATTGATTTGGGGCTGGTAAAAAAGTACAAACTCATTGCGTTCCAGCGCCAACCGCAGATCAAGGTCCAGTTTCTGGCGCTCCATTCTCAGCAAGGCAATTTCAGTCAGCTTGGTACTGTAAAACTGGCAATTGTCCCGACCCAGGTCCTTGGCCAGGTACATGGCTGAGTCGGCATGCTTTAGCAACGTGGCAGCATCTTCGCCATCATCTGAAAAAAGTGAAATGCCAATGCTGGCGGTCAGACGCACTTCCTGCCCGTTCAACACAAACGGCTGACGCATCAACTGGAGGATCCGTCCCGCCACAGCCAATGCATCTTCCGGGCGTTTGAGGTCAAGAATCAAGGCCGTGAACTCATCCCCCCCAAGGCGGGCGATCTCAACCGACGAGACAACATCGGATGTGCGCGATACAAAATCTATCGATCGCACCGCTTCACGCAGACGCTCAGAGGTCAATTGCAAAGCCTGATCGCCAGCACTGTGGCCCATGGTGTCGTTGATGTTCTTGAAGCCATCGAGGTCCATAAAAAGCACCCCTAGTCTTGTGCCACCATGCCGGGCGCGCCTGATTTCGCGCTCCACTCTTTCAAGAAAGGAGCGCCGGTTGGCCAAGCCCGTCAAGCTGTCAAAAAATGCCAGTTGCTGAATCCTCAGTTCAGCCTCCTTGCGCTCGGTAATGTTGCGCGACAAAACGATGAATAGCGGAATCTGACCTGGCTCTGTATCTTTGCGCGAAACGGAGAGTTCGAACCAATAGTGTCCAACGGGCAATTCCAGTTCAAACTGCCTTCCGCTCGATGTTCCGTTTTCGTGGGCATCTTGCAAGGCTGCCAGGCAGACCCGAGCCGCATCCGGCGTCAGCACCTCCGTGACTGTTTTACCGATGATGTGTTCTACCGGCGCGGCCAGCAAATCGGAGTTTGGAGAGTGAAAGTCGATGTATCGCCCTTCCAGATCAACCTCAAACAGGAGATCCGGGATCGCCTGGAGTATGGCGGAATTGCGGGCATTGGCTGAACGCAAATCCAGCAAGGCCTGGTGCCCGCGTAAAAGATATTTCACCCGGTGCCCGATCAGCGCCCAATTCATGGGCTTGACAATGAAGTCAGTCGCCCCCGAGCGGTAAGCGCTTTCAACCGACTGCACATCGTCCATGCCGGTCACCATGAGAATTGGCAACAGCGGATCAGCTTCGCTGCGCAGGGCGGTACAGACATCGTGGCCGTTCAAGCCCGGCATATCGATGTCGAGCATGACCATGTCAAAAGGACTTGCACGAAACTGTGACAAGGCATCTTCACCATCTACAGCCAGGCTGACCTCGTAGCCAAAAATGCTCAAGGCCGCCCTGAACAAAATGCGCGCGGTAGGGTCATCGTCGACGACCAGAATTTTTGTTGTGGCAGCGTTCATGCAATCTCCATCATCAGTTGGTCAATTTCTGCAACCGCACGCTGGTGTTCGCGTCGGACTTGGATAAACATGGCTCGGGCATCGTCGATCTTGTCTTCACGCCCTGACTGTTCAAGTGCGCGGTAGCAGGCTGACAGCGCTTGGGCGCCAACGTTGGCCGAACTTGACTTGAGCGCATGGGCCGCCTTGCCGAGCGCTTCGGTATTGCCCTGTGTGATCGCCAGTTGCAACTGGGCCATGCCCTGACCCGCCGCTTCGAGGAAGGCCAAAAACAGATTTCGAACCAGATCCATAGCGCCCGAGTCATCAATCTCGCGCAATGATTCAATAAAGACGAGATTGATGGCGGGAGCCGATGCGGATTCAGCCACCAGCCAGCGCGTCAGCATGCTGCGCATCGCGTTCAAGGTGTAGGGCTTGGGTAGAAAGGCATCCATGCCAGCCTCCAGACATTTTTGGTCATCGCCCGGCATGGTGTTGGCGGTCAAGGCCACGATCGGCAGGCGCTGCCCCCGACCCTCAGGTAGTTGACGAATCAGGCTGGTGGCCACAAAACCATCCATCACTGGCATCTGGCAATCCATCAGCACCAGATCAAAGTTGCGATCTTTCACAAGTTCTAAGGCCTGCGCACCATTTTTGGCCCATTGCCAATTCAGGCCAAGATTTTTAAGCATCGCTGTGGCTACTAACTGATTAGTGACATCGTCTTCAACCAGTAGCACTGTGCCCTGCAACTTTGTTTTGAATTGCGACGACGATGATGGACGCATGTTCGCCCTCAACGAGTTGATAGTCACCCAGGGAACGGGTACACCCAGCGCCACAGGCAACCGCAGGTCTACATAGAAATTGGCACCCAACCCCGCTGTACTTTCAACGCCAATGCTGCCGCCCATCAGGCTCAGTAAGCGCCGGCAGATCGCCAAACCAAGACCAGTTCCCCCATAATTTCGCGTGGTGGAACTGTCAGCCTGTGAGAAGTGCTCAAATATTTTTTGCTGGGCATCAGCGCCAATGCCAATACCGGTGTCCTTGACGCAGATTCGCAAGGCCACATCATTTTCAGTACGTGCCAGTAGCACCGCACCCACCACCACCCGGCCCTCCTCCGTAAACTTGATGGCATTGCCGACCAGATTGGCGATGACCTGACGCAATCGAAGGGGATCTCCCCGCAAGGCCATGGATGAGGCCGCAGGTGCAAAATCAACCAGTAACTCAAGCCCTTTATCCTGGGCTGGTTGCGTGAACATCAACAAGACGTCTTCCACGACCGCCCGCAGGTTGAAATCAACCGCCTCCAGCGTCAGGTGGCCGGACTCAATCTTGGAGAAGTCCAATATATCGTTGATGACCCCCAACAAATGCCGCCCCGACGCCTGTACGGTCTCGGCCCACACCCGCTGCTGTCCGTGCAACTCGCTCTCGATCAGCAGCTCATTCATGCCCAGCACACCATTCATGGGGGTGCGGATTTCATGGCTCATGGTGGCCAGAAACTCTGACTTGGCATGGTTGGCCGCTTCGGCCACCTCCTTCGCCTTGAGCAACTCGGCAGTGCGCATTGCAACTTCAGCTTCCAGGTTGTCCCGGTAGTCTTGGAGTCTTTTTTCGCGTTCCTCGATCTGCCCCAGCATGGTGTTGAAACCGATGGCAAGGCGGTTGAATTCAGTCACATCAATAGTTTCAGCACGCAAACTGTAGGAAGCAGTCGCCGACACTTCTGCCATCAATTTATTCAATGCATACAGTGGCGCCAGCAAGCTGCGCGTCAGCCTCCTCAACAACAGGGCACTGGCGCTCAAGCCCAACAAGGTACCCAACAGGGTCACAACCAATAGCCACAAGGTTTGCCAATACAAACCGGCCAGACTGACCGCCAGTGTCAATTCACCCGAAACTTGCGCTTGGTACGAGACCGGCTGCACCAGCTGCAATCGATCCATGCTGATTTGCACATCTTCACTTTTTTTGACCGGCTCTGCCGTGGTGCTCGACCCATCACGTTGGTAGCTTGCCAGTAAGCGCCCATTGCGCCCCGTCAGATTCGCGAGTAAAACGTCTGGCGAATTTCTCAGGGCTTGCAACAACTCCTGAGCAGATTTGGCGTCTTCGAACATCAAGGGTGCGGCTGCATTCTCAGCCAGCACCCGGGCTTGCACACGACTGGTTTCTATCAACGCCAGCAAACCCAATACAAAACTGGCGGTGATGATGATCAACGCGAACACACCCAGAGCGGCCAGCAGAGCCAGTCGGTTGATATGCTGAAGTCGGGGTCCTAGATGGGTCATTGGTATATCTCTGTAGCCAGTCGCAGCAGCTTTGAGCTGAGCTTGAGTCGAGCCGCACGCACGGCCAGCAGGTTGGCTTCGAAGGTGATCTTGTTACGCACCTCGACCATATTCAGGGCCACACCCGCACGGGCTGCGCCCATGCTGTCAGCCACCGTCAACACCGGGCGATCTCGCAACTCATCAAGCACACGCGGCAGGCTGGCCATCGCTTTGGCCCCGATGAAAACAACCTGGCAACTTTTGAGGGAATCTCCGAGCCCTTTGCGAACAACAACAGTACTGTGACCCGCCACCGACTTGCCTTGCAAAGCCTCAATCTCGGCACCAAAGGCATCAGCCCCAAGAATGCAGAATGTGAGCGTGCTGCCCACCTCCGGCGGCCACTCCGTGAAGAGCGCAAAGTTGTAGAGAAACGCAACTTTCAACTCCTTTTCATTGCCACCTGGTTGCGCCTCATCGGCCCAGCCAGGAATGCAAGCAAGCAACGCGCACCCCAGCGCGACTCGCGCCAGCCATTTGATCAGTGCAGGTGACATTAGAAGTGCCATGTGCCCTTGATTAACAGGCTGCGACCAATCTCGGAAGGCTGAGTCGGCAAGTAATCACCGACGAACTCAAGATGTCGTTGGTCAAGCAGGTTTTGGCCCACGATGCTGATTTCAGCTTGTCGGCCGATTCGAAATGCGTAACGCATGTCAAGCGTTGTGTAGGCCGACACTTCTGGATTGCTGAGACGGCTGGTGTATTTCAACCAGAGGTCAAACTGACTGCCCTCTGCAAACGTCCAGGCTGAACGCACCGACGCCCGGTGACGAGGCACGCGGCCTTCCAACTGGTCTTGTGCTGCTGCGGCGAACAGATCACTCAAACGAGGCGTGCTTAAGTAGAGGCGCGAATAGTTGGGCTGTAGGCGCCAGTGAGGGCTGACCTGCCAATCAGCCGCTACCTCGAAACCATGGGTGCGGGCACGTGCATCGTTATTGCTGATCATCGGTACGATTACAGGCAAAGTCGCAAAAGATTGGGGCACTCCAGTTGCAAGGCTGATAAGGCTGGTGTAGTCACTTACAAAACCCGCCATATCGAGAGATAATTTTTCGCTAATACGGTGCCTGAAGCCAACCTCAAACGAGGTCACTTTTTCAGCTGTGAGCGTGTCATTCGGGGGGGGAACTCGCAAGAAATTTATGGCGGGAACACTCGTTTGCGCCAAAGAGAATGGAATATCAAGTTCTGTTCGCGAAGGTGTCCGTGATGCCCGCGCCAGCGAGGACCACCAGGTTGTGAACTCGTTGGGTGTCCAGGCCAGACGAATGTCAGGCTGAGGCTGTGTCCCACTCCAGTTGTCATAGTCAAGTCGAAGTCCACCACTCAGACGCAAGCGATCTGGAATCAGGTCATATTCATCATGGGCAAAGATACTGCCAATCTGCCAGTCACGGGCTTGCCGATCGAACCCCACCGCGCCCATGACATCAGCACTTCGCAACTCAATGTGGTCACGAGAAATGCGATACGAAGCGCCCCAAAGCAACTCATGCGCACCCATTGATGAGCGCCTCTGAAACTCACCGCCAAGAGTCTGTCTTTCTTCACGAATCATGCTTTCCACATCAACGACAGAATTTTCAACGGAGACTTGCCAATCCATTTGACCGCCATCGGCCAGCGGCTGTTCCTGGCGTAAAGACAAATGACTGCCGCTGTTGGCTTGCTGGACGTTGATCAGCGGGGGATTGACGCTGTAGCGCGAGAAGTCCAATCGGTCATCGGCGCGGGAGTCAAAGGCTTCCCCGGTCAAGGTCCAGCGCCCACCTTGAGCGCCTGGCCAGTCACCACGAAAGCCTACCCGTGAAGATTTCCAACTGTCATTACCGTCCAGTCCGTTCGCAGCTTTGGACGGTGCCTGATCAAAACCCTTGGCCGAAATCCGAAAATGCCCTTCACCCAACTCGAAGCCATGGCGTAAGGTGACCGAGCCCGGCTCATCCGTGCCTGTAGAAACAATCGCATCGGTGCCCAGGGTATCGGCGGCGTTGCGCGAAATGATGTTGATAACACCATTCACGGCATTCGACCCCCACATGGCTGCGCTAGGACCACGAATGACCTCAATGCGTTCAATGTCGCCCAGAACGACGTCCTCGGCTTCCCACAACACACCCGAGAACAGCGGCGAATAAATGCTGCGCCCGTCCTTGAGGACCAGCAGCTTGTTGGCAAAACGGCCGTTAAAGCCGCGAATACTCACAGCCCACCGGTTGTTAGCAATCCGCGCTACTTCGACCCCGGGCGCCAGACGCAGTGCCTCTGGAATACTGCGGGCTCCAGAGCGCTCAATGTCATCGCGCGAAATCACAAAGACAGCCGCAGGCACTTCCTGTACTTTCTGTATTTTGCGAGAAGCACTGCTTATTTCAATTTTTAATAAATCTTCTAAAGGAAGATTGAAATAGCTGTCGACTGCCAGTGCGGGAATGGCCATAAGTCCGCCAACAAGTCCAAACAGATAAGCGCTCGTACGACGACAAACAATCATCACTTGCATAGTTTTCTTCATGGCAGGTTCCTAACGCGTTCTAAATTTATGCAGGGGAATGAACTTGATGTAGGCATAGCCGCGTGTCGTCCTAAAACTTGTAGAGAAGATTGACCCGCACACTGCGGCCATCCTGCTCAAGCGCGTTTTGCCAATTGCCGTTGGAGCCAGGTTGTGCGTAACGCTTATCAAAGATGTTTTGCGCCACCAGTGACACTGTCAACCCACTGGCCAGGGCTTCGGTGCTCAGATGCAGGTTTGACAAGGAATAACCGCCCAACGCCGTACCCGCGAGGCTCAAGCGCTCGCTGCTGTATTGCCATTCGTAGCCCAGTCGCCACCCTGCCACCGGCAGTGGGCTTGAGAAATTAAGCTTTCCCAGCAACTTGGGTGAATTGAGCAAGGGGCCGCCGCTTGCGTAGGCCACGTTTTGAACCGACACGCTGCCCCTCAAGCGGGCGCCAGCATCCCACGTCTGATCCATGGAGAGTTCCAAACCCTGAGCCGTCACGGACTCGCCTGACTGAAACTGCAATAAGTTGCTCACAGGGTCAGTGCCCTGCGTGATGAGGTCCTGAATCTTCCATTGGTAGACCGAACCCCTTACAGTGAGGTCACGACTGACCCTGTGGTCGGCAAAGAGCTCCAGCGTGTCGATGGTTTCGCCTTTCAGCGCCGGATTGGCAATCTGGGCAACACCATCGTAGTAATCACGCTCAAAAAAATTGGGCGACCGGTGGGCTCGTCCGTAGAGCGCCTTAACAGTCGTCGACGTTGACGCTAGCCAAATTAAGGCGACGCGTGGACTGGCGCTGGTTTCACTGGTGTTGTCGCGATCCAGACGCAGTCCCAGAGTTGCAGTCCAGAAGTCTGCCAGCCGCCATTCATCTTGGGCATATACCCCTAAGCGATAGCCAGAGCCGGGGATAGTGAGGTTGTTGGAGGGCTGATTGGCGTCTAGTACTTGTTGGCCATTTCGAACCGTGTCCTGCCCTTCGAGCCCAAGCATCCACTTGTGCCCAGCCACAGCGGTCGAGACCAATCGGAACTCGGCGCCATGCCAGTCACTAGGTTGTAAAAACAACAGCGGCGACCCGCTATAACTGAGAATGCTGGTGTAGCGCTCCTGCCCCGCGAACAATCGCCCAGACACCTGCAAAGTGTTGCCAGCATAGCTGTCTTGATATTTCAGTTGCATCAGCGAATACCGGTCCGCCTGGTATTGCCCCGGAACCAACGGGTCACTCTCGTATCCGCCAGTGGGATCATCCTTGTGGCGATCACTCAACGCAAGTTGAAATGACCAGGCACCACCGGCGATGTTGGCAAGAAACTTCTTGTCGCGCTCGCCATCCAATCCCGCCGCAATGCCTGACACGCCCATGGTGCCAAAATCGTAGTAACGATCAACGCCACGCGACGTCATGCCAGAGGCCGATAACAGCACGCTAACGTCGTTATCGAGCAACTTGCCCCAGGTTGCGCGACCTTCACTGCGGGCTTGAGGATGTTGGTAGGCCACCGCCAGCTCGGCGCCATTCACATCGGCGCCGCTGCGAGTGATGACATTGACGACACCAAACATGGCATTCTGGCCATACACCGCACCGCCAGGACCCGGGATGAATTCAATTCGATCGATCAGGTCGACATCGACCGGAAACTCCTGACCCACGGGTCCGCCGTCATAGCCCGGGTTATTGACGCGATTGCCATCCAGTGCAATCAACACCCGTGTCGTGAAGTCGCCCGGCAATCCAAAGCCGCGCGTTCCCAAGTAGGTATATTGACGGTCGTAGGTGGTGTAAACACCGGGAAGCGAAGCGAGTGCTTCCCCCAGCGTGCGCCAACCAAATGCCTTGATCTCCTGACGAGTGATAACGCTCACAGCAGCAGCCACTTCAGTTTGCTTTTGTGGGTACTTGGAGGCACCCACAATCGAGACGCCCAGTAGCTGCTCCAAGCTCAAACTTATCATGTCAGTTCCGGCAATCGCCGGCGAGACAAACGCAACAATCAGCGTAGGAAAAAGCCTAAGCAGCAATCCAAAATCCTCCACTGAAACATTTCTCATAGTTGTCTATTGCTCTTTTTCTGAGTGACGTGCCAGGCAATACCAGCGTCAAACACCTTGGATTTACTGTAGGTGGAGGCGACCGAATCGTCTGTAGGGAGATTTAGACAATTGCTGTAGGCAGACAACGCCAGTTCAAGCCGGACTGACGACGAAAGAGTTGAACCTGAGCCTCCCCATTTGTGATTCTTTTACACAAAGAAAACGGGGCAATGATTCACTGGATTAACTGAAGAGCTTCTAGCCTGTTTCAGGCTCCTGCGCGACAGCTATAAAGGCAGCAGTTTTATGCGCACCAACACGTCAGGCATTCGCATTGGCTAAGTGAGCCCATGCCGGGCGTACACAAAAAAGGGCGACCTTGCGGCCGCCCTGTCAAACACTACCCTTGGAAAAA
>NZ_JBAWYV010000007.1:0-68101 GCF_037143375.1 Rhodoferax sp.
TGTCTTCGTCAGCCGTTTTGCTGATGTCGCCCGTGATCGTGGCCGGGTCGTTGACCGCCACCACCGTCACGCTCACCGTGGCCGTCTCGGTCACGCCCGTCGGGCTGGTCACCGTGTAGGTGAAGCTGTCAGCACCGTTGTAGTTGGCCGTCGGGGTGTAGGTCACCAAGCCCGCGCCAGTGAAGGTCACGCTGCCGTGGCTGCCTTGGCTCACGCTGGTGAGCACCGGTGTGCCCTCAAAGTTGTCCAAGCTGGCCGCGTTGGTGCCGGTGATGACGTTGGCCGTCACCGCCGTGTCTTCGTCGGTGCTCAGCGTATCGGCCACGATGTCGGCCACCGCCGTCACCGTCAGGCTGATCAGTTGGGTCTGGGTGTGGCCGTCATCGTCGGTGAGTGTCACCGTGAAGCTGTCTGCGCCGTTGTAGTCGGCCGTGGGCGTGTAGCTCCACGCGCCCGTCTCAGCGTCAATCGTGGCCGTGCCGTGGCCGGGCGCGCCAGTGACCGTGAAGTAGGTGCCATCGGTCAGGCCGTCAGCCGCATCGGTGGCATTGAGGTCACCCGTGATGGTCGTGTCTTCGTCAGCCGTTTTGCTGATGTCGCCCGTGATCGTGGCCGGGTCGTTGACGGCGGTGACCGTGACGTTGACTATATCTGTGACGAGTGAGTAGGCCCTATCCGTACCCACGCCTACAGTGGTGATATCGGCCGTGCCACCGTTGCTGTCGGTGGTGGTATCCCAGGCGCGGATCGTCAGGGTGTTGCCGATAGCACCGTTGTAGTTGGCATTGGGCTGGAAATAGACCCGCCCGGCGGTGGCACCACTGCCCACAGCGATCAAACGGGCTGCGCCTTCGCTGGTAGCGGCCAGCGTGTTCCAGTTGGTTCCGTTGTCTTTCGAGTAATACCAAGTGCCGTTGGTTTGGCTGTCGCCGACGATGGCAATGCCTTTGGCGGCCCCGTTATCTACATCGCTGATGCCGACCACCAAGGCTGATACCAGCGTGCCTACAACTCCAAGTGGCGCTGCATCGTCTTCGGTGTGTGTGATCGACAGTGTCGTGTCGATCAATACCGGCGCGTCATTGGTGCCGGTGATGGTGATGACTAGGTTGGCGTTGCTGGTGTCACCGTCGCTGTCGGTGATGGTATAGACAAAGGTTTCCGTCAGCGTCTGGCTGGCATTGAGTGCATTGACGGTGACGTTGGTGTTGTTGACACTGTAGGTGTAGCCGCCATTGGCATCGAGGGTCAGGCTGCCGTAGGTGCTGTTGAAAGACGTACCCACGGTCTTGGCGTTGCCGCCGAAGCTGATGCCGGTGACCGGGGTGACTGTGCTGTCGGCACCGATTCGGTCAGCCACGTCATTGGTGCTGCCTGCTGCAAAGACGTTTCCGGTGGTGGTGGTCGCGGCCGTGGTGACCCCTTCGGCAACCGTGTTGGCATCGGCATTGGCAGTCGGTGTGTCATCGACGATTTGCACCACCAAGTTGGTGTTGGTGGTGGCTGCACCCTCATCGAGGATGCTCAGGGCGATGGTGTCGCTGGTCGCAGTCACACCTGACTGGCTCAGGTTGGCCTTGAGGGTGTAGCTGTAGTCCAGTGTGCCAGCGGTGGTAATGCCGCCAACATTGGTGCTGCTGCCGTAGCCGGTCAGCGTCAGTGTGCCTTCACCGGTGTCAATGACCACTGGCGTACCGCCCAGGCTGCCCAGTTGGGCACGGGTAACGGTGGTGCCACCAACGGTGATGCTGGTCAGTCCGTCAAGTGCCGCGATGCTGACCGTGCCGGTGGTGGACTCCGTGGTGTTGCCCACGTCCGTCAAGCCAGCTTCGGTCACCGTTGCCTGCCCTGTTGCACCAGCATTGCCGTCGACCGGGGTGATCGTTGGTGCGCCATCGGTGCGCCCATTGATGGTGATGGTCAGTTGCGCAGTATCGGTGAGGCTGCCGTCGCTGTTGGTATAGGTAAAGCTGTCACTCAGGCTCTGGCCGGTCTTGAGTTTGTTGACTGCCGTGTCGGTGTTGTCGAGCGTGTAGGTGTAGCTGCCGTTGGCTGCAATCACCAGTGTGCCGTGGCTACCGGTGAGCACGGTGCTGCCATCGACTGTGCCGGTCGTGCCGCTGCCGCCTTCAGTGCCGGTGCGGATGGCACTCACCGTCAAAGCGGTGCCCTCCGGGTCGCTGTCCGCCGTGGTGCTCGGGGAGCCGACACCGGTCAGCACGTTGCCGCTTATGCTTGTGTTGTCTTCGGTGATTTGGTGTGTGTCATCGACTGCCAGTGGCATGTCGTTTTGCGCGGTGATGTTGACCGTGACAACGGCATCACCATACAGACTGCCCCCGCTGCCTTGGACGCTGGCCTGGTTGTCATCATTAAATCTATAGCGCAAAGTGACTGTGCTGCCTGGGGTATCAGAGCTATTGGCATAGTTGATCGCACTAATGACGGCATCGACTTGCGTGCTGGTAGCACCCGAGCGGAAGGTGATGACGAGTTGCCCGGCGCTGTTGGTCGTAATGTCGGCCACGGCCGTGCTGCTGTAGGAGATGACGGTGGTTGCCAGTGTCACCTGCGCGTTGGCTTCGATGCCAAATATGTCTTCGGCGTTGGCGCTGAAACCAGTTGTGCCGTTGCTGCGGGCGACCGTCAGAGTTGTGCCACCAAAGTTATCTTCCGCGCGGCTGACGATTTCTACGTCGGCAATGTGAACATCGGCATCGAGCACAACTGGCGTACCCAGTACGCTGCGATTTCCTGCAATGTCTTGGCCTTCGACAAACGTGTTGGCCGAGGCCGCGATCAGGTTTTCTACGGCTGGCGCATCGTTGACGGCGGTGACCGTGACGTTGACTATATCTGTGACGAGTGAGTAGGCCCTATCCGTACCCACGCCTACAGTGGTGATATCGGCCGTGCCACCGTTGCTGTCGGTGGTGGTATCCCAGGCGCGGATCGTCAGGGTGTTGCCGATAGCACCGTTGTAGTTGGCATTGGGCTGGAAATAGACCCGCCCGGCGGTGGCACCACTGCCCACAGCGATCAAACGGGCTGCGCCTTCGCTGGTAGCGGCCAGCGTGTTCCAGTTGGTTCCGTTGTCTTTCGAGTAATACCAAGTGCCGTTGGTTTGGCTGTCGCCGACGATGGCAATGCCTTTGGCGGCCCCGTTATCTACATCGCTGATGCCGACCACCAAGGCTGATACCAGCGTGCCTACAACTCCAAGTGGCGCTGCATCGTCTTCGGTGTGTGTGATCGACAGTGTCGTGTCGATCAATACCGGCGCGTCATTGGTGCCGGTGATGGTGATGACTAGGTTGGCGTTGCTGGTGTCACCGTCGCTGTCGGTGATGGTATAGACAAAGGTTTCCGTCAGCGTCTGGCTGGCATTGAGTGCATTGACGGTGACGTTGGTGTTGTTGACACTGTAGGTGTAGCCGCCATTGGCATCGAGGGTCAGGCTGCCGTAGGTGCTGTTGAAAGACGTACCCACGGTCTTGGCGTTGCCGCCGAAGCTGATGCCGGTGACCGGGGTGACTGTGCTGTCGGCACCGATTCGGTCAGCCACGTCATTGGTGCTGCCTGCTGCAAAGACGTTTCCGGTGGTGGTGGTCGCGGCCGTGGTGACCCCTTCGGCAACCGTGTTGGCATCGGCATTGGCAGTCGGTGTGTCATCGACGATTTGCACCACCAAGTTGGTGTTGGTGGTGGCTGCACCCTCATCGAGGATGCTCAGGGCGATGGTGTCGCTGGTCGCAGTCACACCTGACTGGCTCAGGTTGGCCTTGAGGGTGTAGCTGTAGTCCAGTGTGCCAGCGGTGGTAATGCCGCCAACATTGGTGCTGCTGCCGTAGCCGGTCAGCGTCAGTGTGCCTTCACCGGTGTCAATGACCACTGGCGTACCGCCCAGGCTGCCCAGTTGGGCACGGGTAACGGTGGTGCCACCAACGGTGATGCTGGTCAGTCCGTCAAGTGCCGCGATGCTGACCGTGCCGGTGGTGGACTCCGTGGTGTTGCCCACGTCCGTCAAGCCAGCTTCGGTCACCGTTGCCTGCCCTGTTGCACCAGCATTGCCGTCGACCGGGGTGATCGTTGGTGCGCCATCGGTGCGCCCATTGATGGTGATGGTCAGTTGCGCAGTATCGGTGAGGCTGCCGTCGCTGTTGGTATAGGTAAAGCTGTCACTCAGGCTCTGGCCGGTCTTGAGTTTGTTGACTGCCGTGTCGGTGTTGTCGAGCGTGTAGGTGTAGCTGCCGTTGGCTGCAATCACCAGTGTGCCGTGGCTACCGGTGAGCACGGTGCTGCCATCGACTGTGCCGGTCGTGCCGCTGCCGCCTTCAGTGCCGGTGCGGATGGCACTCACCGTCAAAGCGGTGCCCTCCGGGTCGCTGTCCGCCGTGGTGCTCGGGGAGCCGACACCGGTCAGCACGTTGCCGCTTATGCTTGTGTTGTCTTCGGTGATTTGGTGTGTGTCATCGACTGCCAGTGGCATGTCGTTTTGCGCGGTGATGTTGACCGTGACAACGGCATCACCATACAGACTGCCCCCGCTGCCTTGGACGCTGGCCTGGTTGTCATCATTAAATCTATAGCGCAAAGTGACTGTGCTGCCTGGGGTATCAGAGCTATTGGCATAGTTGATCGCACTAATGACGGCATCGACTTGCGTGCTGGTAGCACCCGAGCGGAAGGTGATGACGAGTTGCCCGGCGCTGTTGGTCGTAATGTCGGCCACGGCCGTGCTGCTGTAGGAGATGACGGTGGTTGCCAGTGTCACCTGCGCGTTGGCTTCGATGCCAAATATGTCTTCGGCGTTGGCGCTGAAACCAGTTGTGCCGTTGCTGCGGGCGACCGTCAGAGTTGTGCCACCAAAGTTATCTTCCGCGCGGCTGACGATTTCTACGTCGGCAATGTGAACATCGGCATCGAGCACAACTGGCGTACCCAGTACGCTGCGATTTCCTGCACTGTCTTGGCCTTCGACAAACGTGTTGACCGAGGTCGCGATCAGGTTTTCTACGGCTGGCGCATCGTTGACGGCGGTGACAACAATCGAGATCGAATTGGTGTTGTTGGAAATAGTCGAATTCGTTCCCACCAAAGAGGTGTCGAGCAGCACTCTTGTCTCAGTCGCACCAATCCATGTCGTCCAGGTGGGGCTGCCAGCACCATAAGTATTATCCAATGCTCTGACAGTTAACCCCTCAGGTGTACCGTTGTAGTGTTCGACAGGCACAAAGCGCAGTTTGGAACTCACCGACAAAACAAGTGCCTGGGTGACGTTGGTGTCACCAACCGTGCCAATATCGTGCCAATCAGTGCCATTGCTGGAGTATTGCCAGCTACCCTGCGTGCCGGAATTGGCAGTATTGCCAACTACCGCAATACCGCCCACCAGATTACCGGGCGATGCCGTATCAGTGTCTATAAAGTTGTAGCCCGTAAGCGCAGTTATTACTGTTCCAGCGTTCGCCACCTGATCTTCTAATAACGCAGTCAGGGTCAGATTGCCGACACCAGCCGGGGGATCATTGGCCTGGGTAATCGTGATCGTTCCGCCAAGCATGGTCGTCGCAGCCAGCGCTGTCGCACCACCCGCGTTGCCACCGGCCTGCACGTTGTTGCCATCGTTGAGCGTGATGGTGTAGGCGCGTTCGGTCGTTGGCGGGGCATCGGTGGTGTTTTCGAAGCGGATGGCTTCAAGAATGGCGTTGACCTCCGCCACAGTGGCCGTGGCGCTCAGGGTGATTGCAAAATCTGTAGCACCTGCACCACCATTGGTGCTGGCTACACCGCCAGGGCTACCAAAAAGAGTAAACAGATCACCGGTTACGCCACCGGCAATATGGACAGTGATGCTGCCAGCGCCAAAAATGGTGCTGGTCAGGTTGAGGGTGGTTGCCAGGTCCACATCGGTGACATTGGCCAATGTCACCAACTGCTGTTGGGGTGTACCAAGGCCCACCACGGGCGATTCGGTGATCGACCCGGTCCACGCGGTCGTGGCGTTGAACAGCGGCGCGTCGTTCACCGCCGCAATCGTCACGTCAATATTGACACTGCCCGCCGACACCCGGGCTTCGAGCGTATCGGTGGTGGTGTTGTAGGTTTTCAGGTCGGCCAGTGCGGCCGAGGTAGAAAAGACGATTGGCGGCGCATGCCCCGTTGTGTCGTTGGCATTGGTCGGGATGCTGCTTTCCACACCAAACACCGTTAGCCGGGGCGGGGTTAATGCCAGGCCGGCCGTGTTGGCATTGGCATCGGGCAAGAAT
Organism: Rhodoferax sp.; assembly: GCF_037143375.1. GTDB lineage: Bacteria > Pseudomonadota > Gammaproteobacteria > Burkholderiales > Burkholderiaceae_C > Rhodoferax. The sequence goes on from NZ_JBAWYV010000007.1 coordinate 6,270, forward strand.
TGAATGCAGGTCGTAGCCGACAGCAGCAGCGCCTTGCTTACAGAAATGTTTGAACCCAGGGTCGTTTGCAGCGTTGACAAGTTCACCCAGTTCGCGCCAGCGTCAAAAGACACCTGCCACAGCCCGCCAATCGCGGCATTGGTGCTGTGGTCGCTAAAGCTGCCAATCGCCACCCCGGCCAACGCGTTGAGCGCCACCCCATCCGGGTCGGTGAAGTTACCCCCACCCAGCAAGGCCCCCAGCGTGGTGGTGCTGCCTGGCAACAGCGGCAAGCCGGCTGCGTCGGCTTCGGTGCCTGACAGCGTGGCCCCTGCTGTCAACGATGGCGCATCGTTGCTTGGGGTCAGGTTGATCGTCACCTGCGCGGTGGTTGGCAGCGCCCCACCGGTGCCCTGCGCACCGGTATTGCCATCGTTGAAGGTGATGTCGATGGTTTTTGCAATGGAATTCAGCAGTGAGTCTTCATTGTTGGAATACGCCAGGTTATGCAAAATGATATCGACCGCAGCCTTGCTGGCATCTGCGGTAAAGGTCAGTATCAGCTTGCCGCTGCCGCTGCTGTTTTGAGTGATGTAAGCCACCACTTTGGTGGTGGTGCCGTTGTCGTAGCGGATGGCTGAGCCATCGTTGTACAGCAGCAGCCCGGGGCCTGGTTCGGTGGCACCGCCCGTGGTGGAAATGCCGTTGGCGTTCTGCACGACAAAAAAGTCTTTGATATCAGCCGTGCTGTGCTGTTGCACCGTCAGGGTGGCACCGGCAAAGTTGGCCTCGTTGCGCACCGTCAGTTCAATATCCGCCAGACTGGACGCAATATTGAGACCAGTGTTGTTGTCAAGCAGCACGGCTATGCCGGCAATGTTGACCCCAACTGCTTCGACAAAAGCGACGATATCGCCGTTGAGGTCAGAAATAACCGGTTGGTCATTGATCTGGCTGACGCTGGTGGACAGGCTTACCGGGTTGGACCAGCCAGCGGTCGAGGTGGTTGCCAGAGGCTTGAGATCACTCACGCTGCTGCTGGCAGTAAAGCCCAGGCCATCCGACAGCCGCACTGTCAGGCTGCCGGGGGTGCCGTTGTAGTGAGCTACATTGGGCAAAAAACGGATCTTGGCGTCAGTATCAAGCACCAGTGCCGTGTCGTCGGCGAGGCCGCTGGTCGGCACAGCAGTCCAGTCTGCGCCACCGTTGACTGAGTATTGCCAAATGCCTTCGGTGGTGGCATTGGCGGCGTTGCCGGTAATGGCCATGCCAGCCAGCGCATTGTTGACACCGCTAGGGTCAGTGTCGCTGAAATGGGGGCCAAACAGGTTGGCCACGGTGTCGCCGACTGGGGCCACAGAAGCGTCTTGGTTGGGCGTTGGACTGGCCAGGCCGGCATCTTCATTGACCGGTGCCAGCGCGGCAGCGGTGGCGACCGGCGCGTCGTTGACGTTGGTGACGTTGACCGTGAACGTGGCTGTCGCGGTCAGATTGCCGCCAGAGCCTTGCGCCCCGGCATTGCCGTCAGCAAACACCGCCGTTAAGGTCAGGGCTACACCGGGCGGATTGTCGGCCACGCTGCTGTAGGTGACGCGTTTCATCACGGCGCTGACGGCAGCTTGTGTGGCATCGGCGTTAAATGTGATGACGAGCTGGCCCGTTGTGCTGCTGTTGTCGGTGATGCTGGCTACCGCCGTGCTGCCAAACGAAATGATGCTGCCACTCAGGCTGACGGTTTGGCTGTCGGTGTTATAGGTGGTGTCCAGCCCGAAGCGGTCGGTGCTGATCGCGCCGCTCTGGCGCAACACCGTCAAGGTACTTGACGCAAAAGTGTCTTCAATCCGGGTGATCAGCTCGACATCGCCAGTCAGGGCAAAGTCATTGTTCACATCAAGCCGCACCGGGGTGCCTGCCACACCCGGGCCGCTGCCTTCGGTGTAATTTACGGCATCACCGCCGCCGCCCACGGTGGGGGCATCGTTGACGGCGTTGACGCTCAGGCCAATGGTTTTGGACGCGGCTGATATGGCGCTGCTGCCGCCTGAGCTGCCTGTGTTCACCACAACCCGTGTTTCGCTAGCAGAATCATAGCTGCTAAAGCCAGCTGCATAAGTGTTGTCAAGCGCCCGGACCACCAAGCCTGGTGGGGTTAGATTGAAATTGTTGAAATCGCCAAAAGGCACAAACTTGACTTGCGTGGCCGCTGACAAGGCCAGCGCACCGGTGCTGTCATCCACCGTGCCAATCGCAACCCATTCCGTACCATTGCTTGAGTAATACCAAGTCCCCTGGGTGGCTGCGTTGGCAGAGTTGCCGACAATCGCCAGGCCCATCAGGCTGCTGCCAACATCCACGTCGCTGCGGGTCGTCACCAGCGTTGACAGCGCAACCGCTGTCGTGCTGGTGCCTTCTGTGGTGCTGAGGCTGCCAACGGCAGTCAACACGGGGGCATCGTTGATACCGGTCATGGTGACGATCTGCGTCACCGTCACGCTCAGCGCCCCACCGACCCCTTGCGCGGTGACATTGCGATCGTTGACGACCCAGTCAATGCTGATGCCAGCAGTCGCCGCCGCCGCCAGGGTCTGATTGGTGTTGCGATAAGCTATTTGCTGGAACACGCTGTTGACCAGCGCCGACGTGGCTGCGCTGTTAAAGGTCAGCACCAGGCTGCCGCTGGCGTTGCTGGTCACGCTGCCGACCGTGGTGCTGCCTACCGTCAGGGCCTGGCCTGCGGTTAGCGCCGCCAGTGAGCCACTGGCTTCAAACACATCGGCCGTGTTGGCCCCACCAGTGCGCAACAGGGTCAGTGTGGCACCGCTCCAGTTGCCGTTAAGCGTGTTGAAGTCATCCATGTCCACATCAACCGGGTGGGCCACGTTGCCCAGCACCACAGCGCTGGCATCTTCGGTGTAGCTTTGGGCGCTGATGCCGGTCAAGGTTGGCGCATCGTTAACCGCCTGTACCGTAATGGCCAGGCTCTTGTCATCAACCAGCGGGCCACCGGAGCCGGTCGCGTTCTGGTCTGTGACATGGATGCTGATGGCGTCAGCGCCATTGAAATTTGTGCCGCCGGTATAGACCAGCGTGGCCAGCGTGGCATTCACGTCGCCCAGGCTGCCTGTCACGGTTACCCTGACGGTCTGGTTGGTGCCCAGTGTGGCGCTGCCACTGGCGGTGAGGTTCAGCGTGCCGCTGCCGACGGTCAGCGTGACCTGGATCGGGCCAAAGCTGCTGCTGATGCTGCCATCGAGTGCCACGCTGTCGGGGTCGGTAATGCTAATGCCGCTGATGACCAGCGGCTGCTCTTCAAACGCCACACGGTCGGTGGGCACGGTGATGACCGGTGCGTCATTCACCGGGATGATGGTGATGACAAATTTACCCTCCGGCTCATTGCCGCCACCACCATCCGACAGCTTGTAGAAAAAGAAATCACTGGTGCTTTCCAATCCGTCGTGGCGATAACTGATCTGGTTGAGTTCTATTTCCGCCTGGGTAATGGCACTGCCAACGCCCAGCACTTCAGTTCCGCGCAGCAACTGCCCATATTGAACGTTGCTGGTAATGCGAAATTGGCGCTGTTGCGTGGTGTTGTCTGAGTCAAACGCCGATAAATAGGATGCACTGATGGTGGTGGTTGCCCCTTCCGCAACCACAAAATTGGCTTCGATCGACTCCGCGTGCTCTGCTGTGAGCGGCGTGTGTTCAAAAACAGCACCGGAATTGACAAGAATCACCGGGTCGTCGTTGACCGGGATGAGCTTGATTGTCAGTACTGCGCTGGCGGTGGCGTTGGTGGCACCCGAGCCGTCGTTCACGGTAAAAGTCAGGGTGTCGGTGGTGGCTTCTGTCCCGTCATTGGCGTAGTAAAGCTTGCCACCATTGATTTGTGCCAGGCTGATGGGGGTAGTGGTAGTGACAACATCGTAAGTGATTAAATTGCCCGCAGCATAGGTCTGGCCATCCTTGACAAGGCGCACCTCACCCTTGATTGGTAAGCTACTGACGGTGTAGCTCAGCGTGTTGGTTTGCGCCAAGCCTGCGCTCTTGTCGCCGCCGCCGTCCCTGTCGTAGGCCCCCACGGCAGCGCCAGATGACAGCGTGTTCAACACGTTGGACAGAGTGCCGCCCATCAATTGCACCGACGCGCCCTCAAGGACGTTCAGACTCGTTGCCGTGCCAATGACGGGTTGGTCATTGACCGGCGTCACATCAATGTTAAAGGTGTAGTCAACCACGCTGCCCGAGCCGTCGGTCAAGGTAAAGTTGAAACTCGACAGAAAATCTTCGCTGCCATCATGCGCAAACTTGATCCTGTTAGCCCCGATATCTGCTTCAGTAAAGCTATAGCCGGTTGCCATTCTGTAGGCGTTGGCAACGTCATCACCCGGCGTTGAATCAAAATACAGAATGCCGTTGCTCGGCAACGAACGCAGTGTGTAAAAGAGCTGGGCATCCGTGTTGTCCGGGTCGGTGGCATTCAGGCTCGTAATTGTGAATGTGGCCACCGTTCCTTCGTCCAGAACCAGTGGTGTTTGTACCAGCGTGGGGGCATCGTTGACCGACATCACATAAACCGTCACCACTGCACTATCAACGCCCGAATCAGAAGTTATGGTGTACTGAAAGCTCGCCATGCCAGAAAACTCTGCGGAAGGCGTAAACGTAATGTTGCCACTGTTTAACGCCACACTGCCATTCACGGGACTCGTCACAGATGTAATGGTTTTAGCAGCCCCACTGTCATTGCTTAGCAGTACCGTCTGATTGACAGTGATCGCCGTGTCTTCCAAGGTTGTCAGAATATCGTTGAAGGCATCGGTGCCACCCGTACCGCCGCCACTCCCGCCGCCGCCGGGCACACTGGCCGGGTTCGTGATGTCGATGTTGACGGTGATCGGCAAAAGGCTTGTGCTGGCATTGTCTTGATAGACACCACCGGGGCGATTGAACACCACATGGCGGCCGCCATCCCGAATGGTCACGACAAAGGCATCCGCGGTGCTGGTGTCGGTGTTTTTTTGATAAATCAGACGGCCTGCATCAATATCAGCTTGGGTAAAGGTGGCGGCTTCGCCCAGCGGGTTGCCGCCGAGCAGCAGCCAGCCATGGCTGGGGCGTGTATCCAACTGGTAGGTGATGACGGCCGAATCCACATCAGTCGCTGAAAGCTGGGATGTGGTGATGGTTTTTGTCGCGCCCGTAACGGCCACATCCATGACCAGTGTGTTGATGGTGCCCAGCGAGGGGTCGTCGTTGACGGGTGTGACGCTGATGCTCAGCGTGTTGAGGTTGGCAGAAATCGCCGTGGTGCCACCGCGCGTGACGGTGTTGACCGTTTGGCGGACTTCCGTGCCGCTGGACTCGGATGTGCCGCTGCTCGATGACAGCGCACCCGTGTAGGTATTGTCAAGCACCCGAATCTGGAGTACCGGCGGGGTGCCGTTGTAATTAAGGGCGGGGCTGAACCGCACCCGCGCTGTGGGTGCCAGCACCAGGGCAGCGCCGGTATCGTTGACCGTGCCCACCGCAGACCAGTAGGTGCCGTCGGTTGAATACTGCCAGGTGCCCTGGCTACCGGCATTAGCGGTGTTGCCCCCCACGATGGCAATGGCACCCACTGTTGCCCCTGAGTCCGAATCCGACAGGAAATAATTGGCAAAGTCTTTAAGCACCGTGCCGTTGTTGTTTGCCAAGGCACCGTAGCTGGTCGGGTCTTCGTAAATGGAGCCAGTCAGGTTGCCTATGCCGGTTGGCGCAGCGTTTTCTGGCACGATGGTCAAGTTGACGGTGGTGGCAGTGATGAAACCACCCGCGCCGTCGCGCAGGCTGACCGTGAAGCTGTCTGCTGTCAACCCGAGGCCGTCATGCTGGTACACCAGCTTATTTAGATCTGCATAGCTGAAGGTGCTCACGCCTGCGGCCACCGGTTGCCCGTTGAAGCTTAAGCTGCCGTGCACTGGCAGACTTTCGAGCTTGAATATCAGTTGAACATCGGTGTTGTCGGGGTCAATAACGCGGATGCTGGAAACCGACAACTCATTGAAGGCAAATGAATGACCTTCGGTGACATTGGCGGTCAGTGCGCTGCCGATGGGTGGCGTTTGCCCCGGCGTATAAAGCACCGGCGCATCATTGACCGGGCTGACCTTGATGCTCAGCACCCGGTCAGCGGTGCTGCCGCCACCGCCGCTGACTGTGTCGGTCACGCTGTAGGCCAGGGTCTGGGCCACCGTGGGTTCGCCGCCGCTATGAACATACTGCAAACGCCCGGCATTCAGATCGGCTTGGGTAAAGACGGTGCCGGTCGTTACCGTGGACTCGAAGCTGCCATTGGCATCGCTGTCAAACTGCATTGCGCCTTCGGTCAAATTGGTGCCGCTGACCAGCACGGTATAGACAATGTTGGCAGCAGTGGCCTCAATATCAGTGATCTTGAGGATGCTGCTGTTCAACACCACAGTTTCACCTTCGTTGACCTTCAGGGCTTTGTCGGTCTCGATGACAAATACGTCGTTGACCGAGGTAATGATGGTGGTCAGCAGCTTGCCGCTGACATCCAGGTCGGTAGCAACGGCTGCCACATCAGTGGTCAGGCGTGTGCTGGTGCTAAAAGTACGGCCAACGCTGTTGTCAATGGCGTGCAGGGTCAGGCTACCCGGCGTGCCGTAGTAATTGGCCACCGGCACAAAGCGCAGCAACGCCGATTTATCAAGTTGCAAGGCCGCGCCGGCTGACACTGTGCCTACGCTTTGCCAGCTTGCGCCGTTGTTGAGCGAATACTGCCAGGCCCCTTGTGTGGCGGCATCACTGGCATTGGTACTGATCGCCACACCTGCCAAGGTGTTGCCATCGGCATCAAAAAAGTTTGGCAACAGACTCCCTACCAAGACACCGTTGGGGTCCTGCGTGTCTTCATTCACCGCCGCCAGAGTCAGGGGGGTGGTGCCGGTCGAATCGGTCACCGGCTTGTCAGCCACCGGGTTGACCGTGACTGCAATGGTCTTGCTGTCGGTTTTGGCCGTGGGGCCGGTGTGGGCCAAATCATCAACGGCCACGGTGAGGGTGTCCGGGCCGTTGTAATCAGCCGTGGGGGTGTAACTTGCACCCGTCAGCGCGTTGTTGATGGCTGTCAGGCTGCCGCGCACCGTGATGCTGGCCCCGCTAGCGACGGTGGCAGCGGTTGTGCCATCGGCTTGATACAGACCCGTCAGGCCGCTCAGGGTGACGGTGCCATGCAAGGCGCTAACAGTGGCTTGCACCTGCTCGGTGCCGGCATCCGGGTCGGCCAGCGAAATGTCGGGCAGCGTCAAGGTGCCGTCTTCGTTCAGGCTTTGCGCCCCCGGCACGGTGACAACCGGGGCCTCGTTGACCGAGCTGACGGTGATGCTGGCGGTGCTGACGCTGCTGGTCGCACCTGCCGCGTCAATCGCCTGGAACGTGAATGTGGCTGCACCGCTGTAGTTGACCGTCGGCGTAAATTTCATGCCAGTGGCCTGCACCAATGTGAGCGTAGCCCCGGCTACAAACGCGTTGCCTTGACCATCCAACAGTATGCCGTTGCTGGGCAGGGCAACGATTTTGTAAGCGTTGACTCGTGCATCGGTACTGCTGTTGCTGCCTGCATCGACATCAGTAGAACTCAGGCTAAAGCTGACAAAAGAATTTTTGTCCACCGTCAGCGCCAGGGCTTGCGTCACCGGTGCATCGTTGAGTGCGTTGATGCTGGTATCCAGCGCCACGGCGTTGCTGCTGTTGCTATAGCGTGTGGTGCCGCCCGACTTGCTACTGTCGTCCGACACGTCAATGCTTCGGCTGCCTGTGGTGGGCACGGCAGTGCCGGTTGAGTTGTCCGACAGACGCACCGTCAGCCCGGTCGGTGTGCCGTTGTAATCGGCCACTGGCACAAAACGCAGGCTGTCGGCAGACGCAACAAACAGCCCGTTGCTGCTTGACACTGCCCCCACCGCAGTCCAGGTGCTGCCACTCCCGTATTGCCAAGCCCCCTGCGTTGTGGCATTGGCCGTGTTGCCGACAATCAGCACACCGGCTAGGCTGTTGCTGCCAGAGCCGCTGGTGACGGTGTCGGTTGCATCGCTAAAGCTGCTGCCAAACAGGCTGATGACCGTAGCACCGGGGTTCAGCACGGCGGCATCACTGGCCGAGGTGGCTTGATCCTCGTTGATGGCGGTCAGTGTCACGCTGCTGGTCGAACGGGTGGGTGCGTCGTTGGTCGCTGAGACGGTGATGTCAAATGAAACCGTGGTGGTTTCGCCTGGGCTTACGTTGTAATCAGACTTGACCAGTATCTGCACCGTTGCCGTGCCATTCCAGTTTTGTGCACCCTGAAAAGTCAGGCTGTGAATAAAGGCATTGATGCCTGCCAGATTGCCGTCGCCGTTGAGTTGCGTGCCGCCAGAGACACCATCGCTGATGGTGGCACTACCCGCAGTGACCGTCACCACAGCACGCATATTCGGGTTGCTTGGGCTGCTGACACCGCTCAAGGCGCTAAAGCTGAAGGCCGTGTCTTCGTAGGCTTGCTGGGTAGCGGGTGTAGCCAGTACGGGCACTTCCAGCACATGATCGTAAGCGTCGAGGGTACGGTCAGCAAACGCCAGCTTGCTTTCAATGACCCCTGTATCAGCCTCCAGCACCCAATCGCCACCTTTGGCCGCACTGCCGGTCAGGTCGGTCGACGCTGCTACGTCGGCCTGCGTCAGGCGGGCCATCTGGTTGATCAGCAACACGCCATCGGCACCGGCGGCCACATTGCAGCCATAGATCAGAATGTCGGCATTGGCACTCAGGTGGCTTTGCCATTGCGTCAACTCGGCCGCCTCAGTCGTGCCGAAGCTGTTTGCACCATAGGTTTTGCCATTAAAAACCAGTTGACCATCGGCTCCGTGCGACACCAGATGCACCGCATCCAGGTTTTGATGTGTGCTGATAACGGCGGTCATTTGCGCCCAGGGGTCGCGGTTGGCATCAAGCAGCACCACCTCGACATCGGCCCGGGTGCCTTTGAGCAGTTGGGCAATGTCGTCCACGCCGCTGTCTATGAACACAATTTCACGCGCGTTGGGCATTGCGCGGATGATGCCACTGGGCATGTCGGTCCGGGAAGTCTGACTTTGCAGGCTGGCCATAAAGTCAAGGAAGCTTTTTTCAACACTGTTGGTGTTGCTATCCGCGCGAGGAGCCGTGGCTGAGGCCCCGGCGATCGCATCGGGTACCACCGGATGGTACGTGTCATCCCGGGCCTGGCCCGTATCGCTGAGTGCCGCACCGTCAAACATGAAACGCGGCTCCAGCACAAGTGGACGAATGCCGCCAAAGTGGAGGCGACCCCGGCGCGCCATGGGCGGGCTCTGCAGTCCACTTGGGCTGGCCTGCGCATCCTGATTTCTCAATGCGCATTCAGCGCCAGAGGTGCCGTCGCTGCTGCTGGAACAGCTTTTGCCCCGGCTTTGCACAATTTCAGCTGCGGCTACATAAGTGCGGGTGATTTCGTTCCAGATGCTGCGGTAGATTTTGTTCATGATGCGGTTCTCAAGCTGTCTGTGCGGGCGAGAAAGTAAAAAAGGTGAGCCTTGGTGTCAGGTCAACAGGCTGGTTGTGCGCTAAGGAGGGCTGACTTGCACGCGGCCACTCATACCGGCGATCAATTCGGGGAATTTGCCGTCGATGGCGGCCGCCACTTTGACGGACTGGCTGACCGGGTCGACCCGGGCACCGATGCGAATAAATTTGGCGGGGTAAGCCTTGCGGGTTTCATCGATTTGCACCTGAAATTTACCGCCCACGCGCAACCAGCTCAGCCAGTGGGAAGGCACCAAAAATTCCAGTTCGAGCACGCTGTCATCAATGATGTCGAGCAAGGCCTGGCCTGGCTGCACATACTGCTGCTCGCGCACTTTTTGCTCGGCCACGCGGCCCGCAAAAGGGGCAGATACACCACACTTGCCCAGCACCGCCTGATTGGCTCCGAGCTCGGCTTTGGCCTTGCTCACGGCTGAGCGGGACAAGTCCAGTTCCAACTGGCCTACCGAATTGAGCTCGGCCAGGCGCTGGTTGGATTTGAGTGTTTGCTCCGTGCCCTCCAGCTCCGCCTGGGCTTTTTGCAGTTGCGCTTGCTGCAGCGTGCAGTCAAAACTCACCAGCAGTTGCCCGGACTTGAATGCGCCGCCTTCGGCGACTGGCAGGCGGTTGATCTTGGCGCCAATCTCGGCCGCCACCGTGGTGTAGCGGCGTGGCAGCAGTTGGGCCCGAATTTCTTGACGCTCCAGAGCGGGTTTGGCTGCAGGGGCGACGGCGGCGGACGATACAGCTGGACGTGGAGCCGCTGTTTGAGCCTGCACCCCATGCGCCAAGACCATGGCGTACACCAAGCAAGCCAGCCCGGTAGTTTGCTTCACTGGGCTGCCTTGGGCTGGGTTGCGGTTGTTGGCAAGAGGGTGCCCGGTTGGATGAGCGTCGTGGATTTTTGCAACTCACTCCACGGTGTCCCGCTGTTCTTGAGTTGGGCGGTCAGTTGCGCCAGGCTCAGCTCGCTGGTGCTGCCGATTTTGGGCTCCAGGCCCATGCTGGCCAGCAAGCGGTTTTCAGCCGACTGCACTTGCGCCAAGGCCTGGTAGCGGCGCAACAAACTCAAAATGGCCGCCGTGGCGTTGCTCACACTATCGAGCTTGCTCTGCGCCTGTGCGCTTTCGCGGTTGCGCACGTGCTCGGCAATTTTCAGGTCCGTTGAGTAAATCGCATCGGCACGATCAAACTGGTTGCGGGCATTGAGCAGTTGCAGGCGCGCCAGATGCACCTGCGTCAGCACCGCCAGTTGGGTGGCCATGCGGCGCTGGTCAGCCAGCGCCACGCCAGCCTCGGCCAGTTTGATTTGTGTCGGCCCGGTAAGCAGGTTGAACAAATTGAAGGACATTTGCAAACCGGCTTCGTTCCAATTGTTGTGCACCATGTAGCTGTCGGAGTCGTACTTCAGGCCATAGCTCAAAGACACATTGGGGAACAGGCGCACCAGGGTTTTGCGGGTTTCGTCGCGGGCGATGCGGGCGTTGTAGTGCTGCTCGCGCAGGTCGGCGTTTTGCGCCAGGGCCGCTTCTTCCATGGCTTGCACGGAGACTTTGAGCACGCCGTCGTCGACGTTTTTCACATCCGTATCAGCAATCTGGATCGTTTGTCCGACCGGTGCGTTGATCAGCGAGGCCAACTCCACCTGGGCCGACGACAACTCCTGGTCGATGGCCTCCAGCAAGCGCAGGTTTTCCAACAACTGGCGCTGGTAACGCAGGGCATCCAACGGATTGCGCAAGCGCTCGGCCTCGACCTTGCGGGAGTCATTCAACGCGTCTTCGGCCAACGCGATGGTCTTTTCAACTTCGATGCGCAGCTTCTGGGCGCTGGCGGCACGCCAGTAGGCGGTGCGCACGTCCTGCATCAGCAGGTGCATGGCCTTGCGGCGTTTTTCGGCGGCAATCAGCACGCGGGCCGACTGTTGGCTGGCGCTGTAGTGCGCCAGACCGAAGTCCAGCAGATTCCAGGTCAAGCCCAGTTCTGCCGTGTTGTGGTTGCGCTCTTGCGACAGCGATGAAGTGCTACTTTTTGGACCGACCACAGGCGCGTTATAGCTGCTGCTGTAGGTGGCACGCTCGTTGTCGCGCGAGGTATAGCCGGCTTGCGCCACCAGTCTGGGCAGCATGTCGTACTGGGTGACGTCCAGCTGGTTCAGCGCCATCGCTTCTTCCATCATTTTGGCGCGACGGTCCAGGTTGAACTTCAGGGCCCGTGCAATGGCTTCGTCCAGCGACAAGGGGCCGGTGATGGACTGCACATCATTGCGCATGGCCAACCGATCTGACTCGTTAACGGGCGCCATCGCTTGCGCCGTGAGCGGCACAGGCGCCAAAGCTGAACAGGCCGACAAGGCCAGCAATGCAGCGACCAGCGCCAGAGGTTTAAAGAGACGAGGTGTTGCAGACATGCATTGAACAGACGTTTTTTTCAAAATACTCACCTTCAATATAGAACCATTTGGAATAACAAGGTGGGCTGATTGACTTAATTTGGCGTTACAAATTTTTCCCACTTTCATCGTGGGTGTGCATTCCTCACCCAAAGGGGACCTCTGTCGCACCAAGCGCACCTTCATTCATGATTTAACTCCACCATCGAAAATTATTATTTTTGAAAAAAACGAAAACTTTTATAAAATAAAGTCCTTCATTAATTACCCACAATAAATTTCGGTGTTTTAGAAAATCCTGACTATATGACCTATTCCATTGCGACGGAAGCCTTGCCCCCGCCCCTCGCCAACCTCTGCGTACTGATCGTTGAGGACATGCCTGATGAACTTCGAATGCTTGCCCGTTTTCTGGGCGACGCCGGTGCACGAGTTCTCATGGCGGTACAAGGTGGTGAAGCTATGCGGCTTGCCCAACTCATGCGCCCGGACGTGGTGCTGCTCGATGTGCAACTGCCACCACCCAACGGTTTTGCGGTCTGCCGCGAGTTGCAAGACCACCCCGAGACCCTCAACATTCCGGTACTTTTTGTCAGCGGTATGCTGGAGGAAGAAGCCAAGCTTGAAGGTTTTGCCGCTGGCGGCCGCGACTTTATTACCAAGCCCTTTACCGAAGCCGAACTGGTCGCTCGCGTAGCCCTTCACGCCAACCTTGGTCGACGCCTGGGCTCCGTCCATAAAGAGTCCACCACGCCACGCTGGCTGACCGTCGTTTTGCAGCGCCTGCAAGCGTCACTGGCCGAAACGCCAGACCTGGAAAAACTGGCGCTGGAAGCGGGCACCACGGTGCACCGACTGAAAGATGCGTTTCGCACACAAATGCACACCACGCCGGCCGCGTTTGTGCGCGAGTCCCGCCTGAAAGAAGCCGCATGGCAGATGAGCGAGACCTCCAAATCAGTGGCTGACGTAGGCGCGGCGCTGGGCTACTCCAGCCCGGCCAACTTTGCCACGGCCTTCCGGGAGCGCTTTGGGATCTCACCACTTCAGTACCGCCTGGGACGACATACTTTTTCAGAGCAGCCCATCGGACTTGGCGAGTGAAGGTTTGGGCACGCTGGGCACTGGCGGCAGGGCTGGTCTTGCTGGCCGCTTGCAGCAGTCACGCCAGCGCCACGGTTGTCCGCCTTGACCCGGGCCACGATTCGCAGAACCTGACGCCTTCGGCCCTGCTCTGGCATGACGCCAAGGGCGACCTCACGCTGGCCGACTTGCAGCAACTTATCAACACGTTCGCGCCACTCAGTGCCAATACCCCTCGCCTGGGGCGCCTTGAGGGCGCACTCTGGGTGGCGGTGCATATCGACAACCCCCAGTCGCCGGTGCTACGCCACTTGCGGGTAGGCCCCGCCCGCACGGAGTTGTTGGAGGCCTGGTTGATTGCCGGGCCACCGGGCAGCCCAGCGCAGCCATTGGGTCGTTCTGGTTTGTCGGTACCGCTGGGCGAGCGACCCCTGCCGGGGGCTACCGCGGCATGGGTTTTGAACTTGCCGCAAGGCCCCTCGACCGTTTTATTGCGACTGCAAAGTCGAACTTCATTACGACCCCAGATCAGCCTTTGGATGCCAAGCGCACTCGCGCAGGAAGAAAGAATAGTAGATCTCCACGAGGGCCAACAAGCCGGCGCGCTGGCGCTCATCACCTTTCTGGCGCTGGTGTTTGCACTCTGGCTGCGTGAGTCGACCTGGGCTTGGTACGCGGGGGCCAGCGCCAGCTTGCTGGTGTACCAATCCTGTTTCAGCGGGCAAGCGGTGCTGTGGCTCTGGCCGTCCCACCTATCGTGGACGCTCCCGGCACTGGCAGCCGCGCTGGCGGGCACGCATGTCTGCGTCGTCCTGTTTTTCCTGCGATTTATTCCTGCTCCGCACGTGCCAGTTTGGGGCCAGCGCGCTGCCCTTGGGTTGTCTGGCCTGAGCCTGCTGGGCTTGCTGGTCGTATTGCTATTTGGATTTGAAATGGGCATCGGCTTACTCGAGTTCGCCGGGTTTTTGCTACCTTTCATGCTCCCCTGGCTGGCATGGCGCGCCTGGCGCCATGGCGATAGCCCGGCGCGCTTTGTGCTGCTGAGTTTCAGTTTTCTGGCCGTCGCCTCGGTGTTGCGCGGAGCCGTGATTCACGGCTGGCTGGCGAGTGCACCGTGGCTCGAAAACTGGCTCGTTCCGTTGGCGGCGGTGCTGACCTCAGGCGTGCTGATGCTGGCCATGGCCGACCGGTTGCGCCTCCAGCGCAGCCAGCAACTGCGCGAGGCTCAACGCTACCAGGTGACGTTGCAAGACGCCATTCGGGGGGCAACCCAAGAGTTGATTCAGTCGCGCGACGTGGCAGAAGCGGCGGTCCAGTTCAAACAACGATTTTTATCGCGTGTGTCGCACGAACTGCGCACCCCTTTGCACACCTTGCTCGGCAATGCCGCGCTGGCCCGACGGGAACTGGACCAGTTGCCACGCACCGGGAGCACTGCAGAGCAAGATCGCTTGATGGAGTCGGTGCAGGCGATGCAGCGCAGCGGCAAAGACATCCTGCAACTCGCCGACGAATTGCTTGAATTGGCGCGCGGTGAAGCCGGGCATTTGAGCTTGGTCACCGCACCCGTCAACCTGCTGCAACACGTGCTGGAAATCGCCAGCAACACACGCTGGCTGGCACTGCATCAGGGCAACAAACTGGAGGTGAAAACAGAGCTTTCTGTCTCACAGGTCGTGATGGATGCCGCCCGGTTCGAGCAAGTGCTACGCAATCTGCTGGCCAATGCCTGCGTCGCTACGCACCAAGGGCTCATCACGCTGGCAGTGAGCAGCTCCCTGGCGGCCGATGGGGTCAACGCCCAAATGGAGGTCTCGGTCAGTGACACCGGCCGTGGCATTGCGCCGGAAGCCCTGGAACGCATCTTTGAGCCGTTTGAACAACTCGACGCCCGCAGCGCCACCGGCAGCTCCGGGCTCGGCTTGGCGATTGCCCGGCAATGGGTGCGCTTGATGGGGGGTGAGCTGGTGGTGCAGTCCACTCCCGGGCAAGGCAGCGTGTTTTCTTGGTCGATGCAGGTGCCGGTCTCTGATGCCGCTTTAGTGATGACCGCAACCCCTGCGGAGATTGCACCGCCAATAGACTCCACGCTGGATTGGGCGCAACTCAGGGCGCTGGCCGACAGTGGCGACGGCTTGGGCGTGGACGCCTGGATCGCCCGCCATCGCAATCAGATGGGTGACGACGCCCGGGCATGCGGCGTGTTGGCACTGGGTGATTCTATGCAACTGGCGGCCTTGGTGCGCTGGCTGGATCAGTACTAAAACAGGCTCCAGACCCCGTGCTACTTGCGCAAGCAGCTATTATTTGAATAGCAGTATCAAAGGTGTTTGGCTTCTCGAATCCGGCGCACCAATTGCGCCACAGCAGGGTCGGCCAAGGTTGGCGTGCAGGCATCCTGCGTCTGAGCCCGGATCAGGCGCTCCAGTAGCTCGGGCTGTGGCGTCACTGGTCCGAAAAATCGCGGCTCATTGCCCACCGCCACCAGCAGTGTGGGGAAGTTCTCGACGTCCAGCGGGTGCATGAGGTCGGCCTCGTCCTCGACATCCAGCCAGAGAAAACGGGCGTGCGGAAAACGCGATTGCATCTGGGCGAAGCGGTCTTCATACTCGCGGCAAACGCCACACCACTCGGCACACAGGCAGACAACAAGGACAGAGGCGTCAAGGGTCGGTGCTTCAAAATTCATGGGCTTGATGATCGCAGAAACGAGTGAGCGGGTTCAGCTAGCGCGCGCAAACGCTGATGCGCGGCGTCTTCAAAATCTGGCAGTACGGACTGCTTGGCATTCAGGTAATGGTGGGTGAAGACGTCCAGATATGCCTCTAAAGTTTCCGCTGCACGCGGCTCATTTGCCAAGCTCAGGCAAAGCGCGGCCACCTCCGAGGTGCACAGGTGGTCGTCGCGGGTTGACCGGCGCAAGCGGTAGCGCGAGAGTTGCTCAGGTTGCAGACTGAGCACCGGCAACTTGTCGAGATAAGGGCTTTTGCGAAACATCTTGCGCGCCTCTGGCCAAGTGGCATCCAACAAGACAAACAACGGGCGTTTTCCGGGTACGACCGGCACATCGGTCACGACCCGCTCAGGCGCAACAAACTCACCGGGAAACACCAGATAGGGTTGCCACTGCGGGTCGGCCAACAGCTCCAGCAAGGCGGGGTCCACCACCGTGCGTGCCCAGCCAAAGGCGGCCGTGTCCTGCACGACGTCGGCTATCAACCAGCCGGTATTGCTAGGTTTGAACGGCTCAATGTCGCTCATGATCAAACACATACCGGCCCGAGTCGGTACCTGCGGGCGCAAGGCGCACAGGCAGTGGCTAAAAATAACACGGCATGCGGGGCAGCGGGGGGCGCGCGAACCACGGGCAATAAAGGGCTCGTCTCGGCGCGCCAGGCCTTCATCGCGCAGGCGCGCGACCGCATGGCTCATGCCGCTGCCGGCAGGTTACAAAAGACGCAGGACATAGGGGGGGCAGTGGGTTGAAGAAGAGCCGGGATTATGCAGTGCCATAAGTTATTTACACGTGGACTCACTGCCTGTGGCGACTTAAGCATCCAAAAATTGCCTGCCGCCAAGCTGACTTGTTTGCGCCATCCTGCCGCGCAAAGCGCATACAAGGGTTTGCCCTGTAAGTAGTCAGCTATCACCTGCGCGGCTCATATCTGCGCAATACTTCGTTTGAAAATTTTAAAAGTAACTGAAAATTTTTAAACAAACTGGAGACAAATATGCGTGTGATTTCCATTGCTTCGCAAAGCCCCGAGGTCGCGGGCTGCGATGAAGAAAGCGGTGTAGTCCGCAAGGTCACGATGCCTTTGGCGCGCCGTGAATTTCTCAAAGGTTCTGGCGTTTTGCTGGGAACGCTGGCCACCGGCACCCTGTTGGCGGGCTTGGCACCCTCTACCGCCTGGGCGCTGGAACTTAAGACCCTGAGCACCGCTGAAGGCCAGACCCTGATCGCCATGGGCCGCGTGCTGTTCCCTCACCAGAAACTGCCCGATGCGGTGTATGCCCTGCTGTCCAAGGATCTGGATGCCAAGGCCTCCGGCGATGCGGGTGCGGCCAAGATGCTCAAGGATGGCATTGCCTGGCTGAATAAATCGGCTGGCGGCAACTTTGCCAAGTCCAGCGCCGCCAAGCGCGAAGAAATTGTGCGCGGCATGGAAGGCACCGCCTTCTTCGCCACCGCTCGTGGCCAGTGCGTGACTTCGCTGTACGACAACGACATGGCCTACGCCGTTTTCGGCTACCCAGGCTCGGCATGGGAAAAGGGTGGCTACATCACCCGAGGCTTCCAGGACCTTAAGTGGTTGCCCGCGCCCACCAAAGAAGCCAGCCCGCCGCCCAATCTGGGTTAATCACACGCACACAAAAAATACAGGAGATAAGCATGGCGAAATTTGATTTTTCTGACGACTCCGTCGTTGTTGTGATTGGCTCAGGCGCCGGTGGCGGCACGCTGGCCAATGAGTTGTGCCAAAAAGGCATCAAGGTGGTGGTACTGGAGGCCGGCGCCCGGCAGTCCAGCGCCAGCTTCATCAACGACGAGTGGAAGTCCTTCAGCCAGCTTGCCTGGCTGGACAAGCGCACCACATCGGGGTCCTGGCGCGTGGCCAAGGACTTTGCCGGTCTGCCGGCCTGGATCTGCAAGACGGTGGGCGGCACCACCACGCACTGGGCCGGTGCCTCGCTGCGCTTGCAGGAGCACGAGTTCCGCACCAAGAGCGTGTATGGCGAAATCAAGGGTGCCAACCTGCTGGACTGGCCCATCACCCTGAAGGACCTGGCGCCCTACTACGACAAGGCCGAAAACAAGATGGGGGTGACCCGCACCAATGGCATTCCCGGTCTGCCTGGCAACAACAACTTCAAGGTCATGTACAACGGCGCCACCAAGCTCGGCTACAAGGAGGTGCATACCGGCAACATGGCCATCAACAGCCAGCCGCGTGACGGCCGCAGCCGCTGCTTGCAACTGGGCTTTTGCTTTCAGGGCTGCAAGAGCGGCGCCAAGTGGTCCACGCTGTACACCGAAATTCCCAAGGCCGAAGCCACCGGCAACTTTGAAATCCGCGCCCAGTCGCATGTGTCGCGTATCGAACACAACGCCTCTGGCAAGGTAATCGGCGTGGTTTACTTTGACAGTGACGGCAAGGAGCAGCGGCAAAAAGCCCGCATTGTCTGCGTGGCCGGCAACTCCATCGAAACCCCGCGCCTCTTGCTGCTGTCGGCCTCCAACATGTACAAGGACGGGCTGGCCAACTCATCCGGTCAGGTCGGGCGCAACTACATGCGTCACATGACGGGCTCGGTCTACGCCGCCTTCAAGAACCCGGTACACATGTACCGCGGCACCACCATGGCGGGTATCGTGCGCGACGAAGCAGGGCACAACCCCAACCGCGGTTTTGTGGGTGGCTATGAACTCGAAACGCTGTCACTGGGTATACCCTTCATGGCCGCCTTCCTGAATCCGGGTGGCTGGGGTGCAGACTTTGCCTGGTGGATGGACCGCTACACCAACCTGGCTGGCATGTGGCTGGTGGGCGAGGACATGCCGCGGGAGAGCAACCGCGTCACGCTCAACACCAACGTCAAAGACCAATGGGGCAACTACGCACCCAATGTGCACTTCGATGACCATGAAAACGACATCGCCATGCGCAACCATGCGTTCACACAGGCCGAGCGCATTTACGAGGCAGCAGGCTCCATCAAGTCGTTCCGCACACCACCGTACCCGTCTACGCACAACATGGGAACCTGTCGCATGAGTGCCAGACCCGAAGACGGTGTGGTGAATAAATACGGCCAGACGCACGACATTCCTAACCTGTTTATCAGCGATGGCAGCCAGTTCACCACCGGTGGTGCAGAAAACCCCACGCTCACCATCGTGACACTGGCGATCCGCCAGGCCGATTACATCGCCCAGCAAATGACCGAACGAGCCATTTAATCCAACCGAAACCAGACACCGGAGCAGACCATGTGTGAATACTTTGTCAAAGCGGATCCCATCCAATACGAGCAACGCTCACGCACGGTCCGCATCCGCAACGCGTTGACCAGCATCAGACTTGAAAACATGGTGTGGGACATTCTGGCGGAAATGGCGGAGGACGAGGGTTGCACCACCAACGCCCTGATCGCCCAGTTCCACAACGAGGTTATGGCGCACCGGGGCGAGGTGCCCAACTTCGCCTCCTTCTTGCGGGTCACCAGCATGCGTTACCTGCACCGCAGTCTGTTGGCGATGGAGAAGAAGGCAGAAGCTTCTGCGGACGCCACCGCCACGGTCACAACCCTGGCACCCGGTTTACGCATTCAGGCGCGCGATGCAGGCCCAAAGCCCTTGATTGCGGTGGGCAGGTAATACACCTGACGATCGCATCACCCCGGCGAGCTCCGAGAATGTCGGGGCGGTATTCTCAACTCTCATTCAAATTGCTTAATTCCATGCCTTTTGTGACCGAAATTTACCCTGGTGTCTGCGCTACTGTGGCCGACGCCACCCGCGGATTTGTCTATAACCACAGCATGCTGCGTGTCAAGGATCCGCAAGTAGCGCTGGACTTCTACACCCGTGTGATGGGCATGCGCTTGCTGCGCAAGCTGGACTTCCCGGAAATGAAGTTCTCGCTCTATTTTTTGCACCGCTCGGAGGAATACAGCAGCACGCCCGAGGACGCAGGCGAACGCACCGCCTGGACTTTCAGCCAGCGTGGCATTCTGGAACTGACCCACAACTGGGGCACGGAGACGGATGCAGACTTCAAGTACCACGACGGCAACGCGCAACCGCAGGGATTTGGCCACATCTGCTTCTCAGTGCCAGATCTGGACGCCGCAGTGCAGTGGTTTGACGACAACCAGGTCACTTTCGTGAAACGACCTGATCAGGGCAAGATGAAGGATGTGGCCTTCATCAAGGACCCCGACGGCTACTGGATCGAGATCGTCGAACCCGCCCGCCTGACCCAACTGGGGCGTTGAACTTGAGCAATTTCAAGCCTTCACAAAGGCGGCGCAGCGTGGGCACATGGTGAGCACAGCCTTGGGTTGGCCGCAGCACCATGCGGTGGCGCACCTGCCGGGCTCCCTGCCTATGGGCGGCGTGGTCCCCATGACACCCGTGCATGCGTTCGAGTGCACGCCGCACGCCCTGTGTCTCGATACACAGCAGACTGTGCACCCCTCTCGAAAGGATATTGACTTGGGTGGCTTGTTGGCCTTTGTGATTGACCAGGTGGTGACCGATGCAGAGGCCAACGCCATCATCATGGCCTCCGAGCGCATGGGCTTTCGCGAAGAGGCGCCCGGCATTGCCACCCCGCCAGGGATGCGCATGAATAAATCGGTGCATTGGGTGGCTGACGAGGCCCTGATGGCGCCCCTGTTTCAGCGCATCGCGCACCTGTTGCCGCCAACACTGGCAGGCGAGACGCTGTTTCCCAACTTGAGTCACCGGCTCAATATGTACCGGTATGACGATGGTGACGTCTTCAACATCCACACCGATGGAAGTTGGCCCGGCTATAGCCTGAGCAAAGACCGCAGCGCCATGCTGGAGTGGCCGGCGCAGGTACGTTCAGGCCTGACCATGCTGCTCTACCTCAATGGCCCTGCCGAAGGCGTGGAGGGTGGCAACACGCGCCTGTTCCGTCCGGATAGCAGCTCGGTCGACGTGGAACCACGCAAGGGTTCAGCCCTGTTTTTCCGCCACGGTTTTGGCCCCCACTCAGTGCGCCACATTGGCTGCCGCGTCAGTGGCCAGGTGTCAAAATATGTGGCCCGCATCAACGTGATGTACATCGAGCGGCGACCTCCAGAAACCGGAAACCACAGTTGTACCTTGGCGGGTATATTCCCTGACTCTTGGGGCGTGTGACTTAGAAAGTGTCCAAGTGACACTGTCAAAACGAAGTTGTGCCACTAAGTGTGCGAGTCCCATAGTTATAGTCTTTACAAAAAAAAAAGCGCCATCAAGGCGCGTTTTTTATGTGAGCGAGAAACCGCTTACTTGGACAACACGCGTGCCATTTCCAGGCACTTGCTTGAATAACCCCATTCGTTGTCGTACCAGCTTACGACCTTCACAAACGTGCTGTCGAGTGCCATGCCGGCGTCAGCATCGAACACCGAGGTGCAGCTTTCGCCACGGAAGTCGGTGGAGACCACTTTCTCTTCGGTGTAGCCCAGCACGCCCTTCATGGCGCCGGTCGAAGCAGCCTTCATGGCGGCGCAGATTTCAGCGTAGGTCGCTGGTTTGTCCAGTTCCACGGTCAAGTCCACCACCGACACGTCGGAAGTTGGCACGCGGAACGACATGCCGGTGAGCTTTTTGTTCAGCTCAGGAATGACCACGCCGACTGCCTTGGCTGCGCCAGTGCTGGAAGGAATGATGTTTTCCAGAATGCCACGGCCGCCGCGCCAGTCTTTGTTGGACGGGCTGTCCACGGTTTTTTGCGTCGCGGTGGCTGCGTGCACGGTGGTCATCAGGCCACGCTTGATACCCCAGTTGTCATTCAACACCTTGGCGACAGGCGCCAGGCAGTTGGTGGTGCACGACGCGTTGGAGATGATGGTCTCGCCCTTGTAGGTGCTGTCATTCACGCCATAGACAAACATCGGGGTGTCGTCTTTGGAAGGTGCCGACATGATGACTTTTTTGGCGCCAGCGGTGATGTGCTTTTGCGCGGTTTCTTTGGTCAGGAACAGGCCGGTGGACTCGATCACGATGTCGGCGCCGACTTCGTTCCATTTCAGTTCAGCCGGGTCTTTGACGGCGGTCAGACGAATCTTCTTGCCGTTGACGATCAGGTTGGTGCCTTCGACCGAGATGTCGCCCTTGAAGCGGCCATGCACGGAGTCAAACTGGAGCATGTACGCGAGGTACTCTGGCTCCAGCAGGTCGTTGATGCCAACGATTTCGATATCGCTGAAATTTTGAACGGCAGCACGAAATACCATGCGCCCGATGCGGCCGAAGCCGTTGATACCAATCTTGATCGTCATTTGCTTTTTCTCCACGCGTTAAAAAACTGAACCGGATTACTTACGTAACACCTTTTCCACAGTATCGGCCACATTGACCGGTGTGAAACCGAATAGATCAAACAACACCGGCGCGGGGGCCGATTCGCCGAAAGTATCGATGCCAACCACGGCTGCGCAGCCGTATTTCCACCAACCCTCAGAAACACCCATCTCGACCGCAATGCGGGGCACGCCGGCCGGCAGCACGCTGATCTTGTACTCGACGCTTTGTTTGTCAAACGTGGTATTGCTGGGCATGGAGACCACGCGCACTGCAATCTTGCGGGTCGCCAGAATCTCTTGTGCCTTGAGTGCCAGTTGTACTTCAGAGCCAGTAGCGATGATGACGGCCTGCATCTTCTTTTTCATGCCGACTTCGGTCGGCTCGGCCAGCACATAAGCGCCCTTGCTGATGTCGCCCATGCCGGATTTCGGCGCGTAGTTGATGTTTTGGCGGCTCAAAAGCAAAGCGGTGGGCTTGTTCTTGTTTTGCAGGGCCACGGCCCAGGCCACCGCCGTTTCAGCCGTGTCACCCGGACGCCACACGTCCAGATTAGGAATCAGGCGCAAGGATGCAGCGTGTTCAATCGACTGGTGGGTTGGGCCGTCTTCACCCAGACCGATGGAGTCGTGGGTGAATACATGCACCACGCGCAGCTTCATGAGCGCGGCCATGCGGATGGCGTTGCGGCTGTAGTCGCTGAAGGTCAAAAAGGTGCCGCCGTAAGGGATGAAGCCGCCATGCAGCGCCACACCGTTCATGATGGCGGCCATGCCGAATTCGCGCACACCGTAGTTGATGTGGCGGCCACCGTTGCTGGCGCCGGTCACGTCGTCAAAACGCAGGTTGGGCGTGCACTTGGTGTTGGTCAGGTTGGAGCCGGTCAAGTCAGCCGAGCCACCCAGCATTTCGGGCAAGGCGGCGGTGAAAGATTCCAGCGCCAACTGCGACGCTTTGCGCGAGGCCACGGTGTCGGCCTTGGTGTGGGCCGCCACGGCGGTGTCGACAGCGACCTGGTTGAAGTTCTTGGGCAGGTCGCCCTTCATGCGGCGCACCAGTTCTTTGGCCAACTCGGGGTGAGCGGTTTTGTAAGCGGCAAACTTGTCGTTCCAGGCTTTCTCGGCGGCAGCGCCAGCCACCTTGCCGTCCCATGCAGCCACCACGTCTTTGGGGATCGTGAACGGCTTGTGCGGCCAGTTGAGGGCTTCACGCGTCAATGCGATTTCGGCATCGCCGAAGGGCTCGCCGTGGGCCTTGGAGGTATTGGCGCGGTTCGGGCTGCCTTTGCCAATTGCGGTTTTGCAGATGATCAGCGTTGGCTTGTCGGTGGACAGCTTGGCTTGCGCGATGGTGTCGGCCACCAACTCGGCGTCGTGGCCGTCAATGGGGCCGAGCACGTTCCAGCCGTAAGCCTGAAAACGCAGTGCGGTGTTGTCGATGAACCAGGGCGCGACCTGACCGTCAATCGAGATGCCGTTGTCGTCGTACAGGGCAATCAGTTTGTTGAGTTTCCAGGCGCCTGCCAGCGCGGCGGCTTCGTGGCTGATGCCTTCCATCAGGCAGCCGTCGCCCATGAAGGTGAAGGTGTGGTGGTTGACCACATCGAGGTCGTCACGGTTGAACTCTTGTGCCAGCAGTTTTTCAGCCAGCGCCATGCCGACCGCGTTGGTGATGCCCTGGCCCAGCGGGCCGGTGGTGGTTTCGACGCCGGGCGTCACGTCCACTTCGGGGTGGCCCGGGGTTTTGCTGTGCAGTTGGCGGAATTTCTTCAACTCGGCCATCGGCAACTTGTAGCCGGTGAGGTGCAGCACCGAGTACAGCAGCATCGAGGCGTGGCCGTTGCTTAAAACAAAGCGGTCGCGGTCGAGCCAGTTCGGGTTGGTGGGGTTGTGCTTGAGGTGGGAACCCCACAAGGCTACGGCCATGTCGGCCATGCCGAGCGGCGCACCGGGGTGGCCTGAGTTGGCCGCTTGCACGGCGTCCATCGTCAGGGCACGAATGGCGTTGGCCATGTCGGTTTGGCTGGTCGTTTTAGGGCTGCTTGGGACGGCGGCCTGTTCGAGTTGTTCTACTGCTTGCATTTGTTCTGTATCAGCCATGGGTGCCAACTCCGGGATAGTTCTGGTGGGGAAAGGGACGAAACCACGGATTTTACCGGGCGCCGCATCGCGACCTGATTTACGTCAATCTGGAGGCCCGGCGTGCGTATAGTGGCGACCATGCCCAAAAGACACACCACCACTGCCGCCCCGATCTCTGCCATGCTGCTGGCTGCCGGTCGCGGCGAGCGCATGCGCCCGCTGACCGACGCCACGCCCAAACCGCTGCTGACGGTGCGCGGCAAGCCACTGATGCAATGGTCGCTGGAAGCGCTGGTGCGCGGTGGCTTTCACAAGGTGGTCGTCAACACCGCCTGGCTGGGCGACCAGATTTCAGACTACTTTATGAGTGTTTTAGTGCTAAAGCCCCCGTCCCACCTGCGTGAGCAGCTATTAATACAAGAGCAACCTGACATCAGCTATTCGCACGAAGGCCGCGACTTTGGCGGCGCCCTGGAAACGGCGGGCGGCATTGTGCGGGCCTTGCCGCTGCTCTGTCCGATTGACGCCAGCAACACGCCAGCCGACCTGTTTTGGGTGTTGGCGGGTGATGTATTTGCACCCGATTTTGTGTTTAGCCAAGATGCTGTCGACCGTTTTGCGGCCAGCGGCAAACTGGCCCACCTCTGGCTCGTGCCCAATCCCGAACACAACCCACGCGGTGACTTTGGTTTATCGACCCCTGACTCTGGCGCTGTGGCACTGGCATTGAACTTGCCCAAAGACGACCCGCAACCGCGCTTCACCTACTCCACCATCGGCCTGTACCACCGGGCTTTGTTCGCGCCACCGTATTGCGACATTCCGCCAGGCAACCCGGACGGCCTCAAAGCCCCACTGGCACCCCTGCTTCGCGCCGCCATGGACAATGGCCTGGTGAGTGCCGAGCTCTTCACCGGCGCCTGGACCGATGTCGGTACGCCTGCGCGACTGCAAGCGCTCAATCTTTAACGGAACACCCGCCATGAATCTCCCAACGCCAGCGTCTGTTTTTGCCCAACGCCGCGCCCAACTGGCCGCGCTGATCGGCCCCAAGGGCGTCGCCCTGATCCCCACCGCGCCCGAGCAGCAACGCAACCGCGATGCCGATTTTTTGTACCGGCCCGACAGCTACTTTTATTACCTGTGCGGCTTCACCGAGCCCCAAGCCTGGCTCGTGATCACCGGCGACGGCAAATCCACCCTGTTTTGCGCGCCCAAAGATGTGGAGCGCGAAATCTGGGATGGTTACAGGCTCGGACCCGCTGCAGCCCCCGCTGAACTTGGTCTTGATGCTGCATATTCAATAGCAGAACTGGACACCCAACTGCCCGGCTTGCTAGATGGCCGTGACGCCGTCTGGTACCCGTTTGCCACCCACAAAGGATTGGAGACACGGGTCGACGGTTGGCTGAACAAAGTGCGCGCCCGGGTGCGCTATGGCACCTTGTGCCCGGAACAACAACGCGACTTGTGTGGCCCCCTCGACGAAATGCGACTGGTCAAAGACGCCAGCGAGCAAGCCACCATGCGCCGCGCCGCGCAGATCAGCGCCGGTGGTCATATCCGCGCCATGCAACTCTCAGCCCGCATGCTGCGTGAGGGTCAGGCGGTGCGCGAATACCACCTCGACGCCGAACTGCTGCACGAGTTTCGCCGCCATGGCTCGCAAGCCCCGGCCTATGGCTCCATCGTGGCGGCCGGTGCCAACGCCTGCGTGCTGCACTACCGCGCCGACGCGGGTTTGGTGCAGAGTGGCGAGCTGGTGCTGATCGACGCCGGTTGCGAGTTGGACGGTTACGCCAGCGACATCACCCGCACCTTTCCGGCCAACGGCACCTTCAGCGGGCCGCAGCGAGCCTTGTATGAGTTGGTGCTGGCGTCACAGGAAGCCGCGATTGCGGTGACCAAGGCGGGCGCCCGTTTTACCGACCCGCACGAAGCCACCGTGAAAGTGCTGGCGCAGGGCCTGCTGGACCTCGGATTGCTGGACAAAAACAAGGTCGGCACGCTGCAGGATGTGATCGAAAAACGCGCCTACTTTCAGTTTTACATGCACCGCACCGGCCACTGGCTGGGCATGGATGTGCATGACTGCGGTGGCTACATCGAGCCGTCAGAGATCGGTCAGACCAGCGAGCGCAAAGACGCCCTGACCGGTGAAACCATCATCGACCGACCGGCCCGCATTCTGCAGCCCGGCATGGTGCTCACCATCGAGCCCGGCCTGTATGTGCGCCCGGCCGAAGGCGTGCCCGCGCAGTTTCACAACATCGGCATCCGCATTGAAGACGACGCCATCGTGACGACCACCGGCTGCGAGCTGATCAGCCGCGGCGTGCCGGTTGCGGTGGCGGAGATTGAGGCGCTGATGCGGGGCTGAGCCCTAAATACCGTGGCTCTCCAGCACGACGATACCCAGCGGCGTGTTCAGTGCGGCCACCAGGTTGGCGGGGCCGGTTTCTACCGCGACGTCCGACAGGCCAATGGCTTCATACGCTGCTTGCAGCTTGCTGGCCGTTGGGTGGGTAATCGTCAGGCTTTGCAGCGTCACACCCGAGCGCGGCAGGCTGTTGCGGGGGTGCAGGCGCAGCGGCTCAGCGGCATCGGACTTGCCCCACTGAATCAAACTCGGGAGCGCGCCATTGAACAGGCGCTGCCCGTCTTCGCGCACCGTCATTTGCCACTGCAAGACGCCACGGCGTGAGTGGCGTTTGTCGTGCACCGCCGGCCCTCGGTCAATGTCTTGCGCTTTCAAGGCGTTGCGGGCGGCCTGGATGTCATCGGTATGGGCCACAAAATGCACCAGACGCGGCTCAATAGCCACAGCCGCTTGCAGCGCGGCATCGTCCATGTCAAACCAGCGCCGGGCCGTCGGACTGGCGCTTTTTTTACCGGCGGGGTTGATGGCAATGATTTCCAGATAAGCCAATGGGTTGGCCGGGGTGGCGATTTTGAACAGGCGGGTATGGGTGCCCTGCGCCGCCTGCTCGGCGCCCACGCCGGGTGTGATGCCCAGCTTGGCCTCGCACCACTGCACGCCTTGTTCAAGGGATTTTGCTACGACGACTAAGTGATCAATTTGTGTTTTCATGGGTCTGACCATACCACCCACGTCCACACTGGTAATTCTCGGCTGGTAGACTCTTTCGGATGAACAAAATCTACCGGTGCATCGTGTTGTCTTTGGCCCTGGCAACAGTGGGCGCCCACGCCACAACGCCAGGCGAAGTTGAAAAAGGCGGCACCTTGCGCGAGGCCACGCTGCAAGGCTTGACCGGCCCTTCGCGCAAGCTGTCCGAGTTTCGCGGCAAACCCCTGATCATCAATGTGTGGGCCAGTTGGTGTGGGCCGTGCCGCCAGGAAATGGGCTCACTGGAGCGCCTTTCGCGCAGCAAGGGCGCGCAGCAATTTAACGTGATCGGCATTTCTACCGACGACTACCCCGAAGCAGCAAAAGGCTTTCTGCAAAAAGCAAAAACCACCTTCAGCCACTACATTGACAGCAAACTGTTACTGGAAAACATGCTCGGCGCCGACCACCTGCCGCTCACGTTGCTGATCGACGCCAATGGCCGCATTCTGGAGAAAATCTACGGCGCCGAAGCCTGGGACAGCCCGGATGCTTTCAAGGTCATCAGCAAAAAATTCAACATCAAGATGTGACCATGACCACCGCCCACACCGCTGAACTCCAGGCCTTTTTTGCCCAGCATGGCATCCGTGATGTGGAGTGCTTGTTTGCTGACATCTCGGGCTACCCACGCGGCAAGCTGATGCCTGCCCACAACTTTGCCGCGGGTGGTGAGTTGCGCATTGCCCAGGCGATCCCGATGCAGGCGGTGACCGGCGACTACTCCTACGACCCGATTTTTCCCGACTCCGACCCCGATGTGCGACTGGTGCCCGACTACGCCACGTTGAAGGTATCACCCTGGTCGAGCGTGCCGCGCGCCGTTGCCATCCACGACTGTGTGGAGCTCACAGGCGAGCCCTGTGCGTTCGCCGCCCGCTCACTGCTTAAAAGCGTCTTGGCACGCTACACGGCGCAGGGTTTGTCGCCGGTGGTGGCGCCCGAGATCGAGTTTTACCTGACCGCGCCCAACACCGACCCCAACCTGCCGCTGTGCGCCCCGGCCGCCCGCAATGGCCGTGCTGAAGTCGGCCAGTCGGCCTTCAGCCTGAACATGCTCAATGAGTTGGCCCCTTTCTGGGATGAATTTCGCACCGCGCTCGATGCGCTTGGCGTGCAAGCCGACACCTGGATACACGAGGTCGGCCAGACGCAATACGAGATCAACCTGATGCACGGCAACGCCGTGGACGTGGCCGATCAGGCCTTTTTATTCAAGTACGCGGCCAAAGAGATAGCCATCAAGCACGGGCTCAATGCGGTCTTCATGGCCAAGCCGATCAGCGGTGCCTCGGGCAGTTCGATGCACCTGCACCAAAGCGTGGTGGACGCGCAGGGGCGCAATATTTTCAGCCAGGATGACGACACCGAGAGCGCGAGTTTTCGGCACTTTATTGCCGGCCTGCAAACCTATGTGCCCGACCTGATGCTGATCTTTGCGCCGCACGTCAACTCCTACCGCCGCTTTGTCAAGGGCTGTCAGGCCCCGGTGAATTTGCACTGGGGCTACGACAACCGCACCACTGGACTGCGCATTCCGGTGAGTCACCCAGCTGCGCGCCGGGTCGAGAACCGCATTGGCGGCGCTGACGCCAACCCTTACCTGGCGATCGCCGCCTCGCTGGCAGCCGGGCTGGCCGGCATGGACGAGGCGCTGGTGCCCACCTCGCCTATTTTGGTCAGCGACAACGCCTCAGACCATGGCCATGATCTGCCGCGCAGCTTCCTGCCCTCGCATGCGCTAATGGTGGGCAGCGCTAACAACCGTCGCTTGTTAGGAGATGCTTTTGTGACCGGTTTTTGCGCCGTGAAAGCGCTGGAATATGAGAGCTATCTGCACGAGGTCAGCGCCTGGGAACGGCGCTTCTTGCTACCACAGGTATAGACCCTGACAGTTGTTCTCAGTCGCTTGTCTCGTGAAACTTCACCCGGTTTCGGCCCGCTGTTTTGGCCGCGTACATGGCTGAATCCGCTTCCTTCAGGATGTCATCCGGGCTCGTTTCATGGTCCACAAACAAGGTCACGCCAATGCTCGCGGTGCAATGGTGCTCCACTTGGGTAGGTGCTTTACCCTCGTGCTGAATGGTCAGCAGGTACGTCACGGCCAAGGTCCGACGAATGATCTCGGCAATGATGGCGGCCTGCTCGGTTGATTCGTCCTTTTCGGCGTGCAGCACACTGAGCAGCACCACGAACTCATCGCCCCCAAAGCGAGCCACGGTGTCCATCGCGCGCACGCAAGACTTCAAGCGCTTGGCCACTTCGATCAGCAGCAAATCACCAGCGTCGTGCCCATGCAAATCGTTCAACGGCTTGAAGTTGTCCAGATCCAGAAAGATCAGTGCGCAGTAGAAGCCTGCGCGCTTGCTGGCGGCCATGGACTGTATCAGCCGGTCATTGAAAAGAAGCCGATTAGGCAACTTGGTCAGGCCGTCGTGAAACGCCAACTGGCGTACCTGTTCTTCCATCTGGCGGCGCTGGGTGTGGTTGGTATGGGTGATCACGGCACCGCCATGCGCATCCCGACCCAGGGGCGTGACGTTCATCGTGAACCAGCGCTCCTCTTCTGGCGAGTGACAAGGGTATTCTTGCCTGAAGCTGGGTAATTTTCCATCCAACACCGCCTGAATGCCATCACGCGCAGCCGCAGCCCCTTCGGAACTGTCGTCCTGACCCTCTTGACATACTGATAAATAATTGGTGCCGACTTCGGTGTTTGCCGCTGGTGTACCTGGTTTGATGCCGTTCTCCAGAGCGAAGCGCCGCCAGTGTTCATTGACCGCGAGAATCACGCCTTTGTAGTCGACCACCGCTATTTCGGCGGGCACCGAATCCAGAATGGCCAGCTTGAATTCCTCGCTCTGCTGAAGTGCCAGCGCCGCTGTTTTCCGCTCAGTGATGTCGCGTGTGATACCTATGAAATGGGTTAATTTTCCTTGTGTATCCAGCACGGGCGAGATCGTCAATTCGTTCCAGAAGACGCTACCATCTTTGCGGTAGTTGAGCACCTCGCCGGCGAAGTCGGTGAGGCTTTCGCGGGCCACACGGATCGCGGCCACGTTCTTTGGATCGGTCAGCGGCCCCTGAACAAAACGGCAGGTGTGGCCCAGGATTTCTGATTTATCAAAACCGGTGATGGCCATGAATGCGTCATTCACCGAGAGGATAAGGCCATCAACGCCCGAGATCAAAACGCCTTGCGACACCGCCTTGAGGGCCAGGTAGCTCACACGCAGTTTTTCGACGGCTTGCTCACGTTCAGTAATGTCGTGCACGATGGAAACCAGCAAGGGCTTATCACCCACCGTGATCGGCGAGGAATGAACTTCTACCGTTCGAACATCTCCATTGGCCAGACGGTGCGGAAACACAAAATAGTTTCGTTTTCCTTGAACGGCTGCGGCATATTCAGCCGCCACTTGCACCGAGTTCATCTGGTTGATGTCCTGAATCAACATGGCGCACATCTCAGCATGCGTCCAGCCATAAAACAGGCAGGCGGATTCGTTAGCGTCCTGAATGCGACCACTGGCCGGATCAATCTGGAGAATGATGGCGTGGTTGTGGTTGATTAAATGTCGAAAACGTTCCTCGCTTTCAATCACTTTGAGTTCGCTACTGCTGCGCAAATACTCTGAAATGGCCAGGATGATCAAAAATATCAAAGCCCCAACACCCAGAATAAGCGCGTCTGCGCGCCAACCGGCCAGGTAGCTTTTATCCGCTATCCCAACCGCCAGAAAGAAAGGCAACTCGCCCAACGTACGAAAGCCAAAGAGGCGATGGACGCCATCCACGGGCGAGGTGGTTTCCAGCACTCCGTTGGGGCCTTCCTTATAGATGGCCAAACGAACAGGCGCATCCGGAGATGGCTGGTTACTGACATCCACCACATCAGGGTAGCGCACCACCAGCGCACCCGTGTCCAACCGACGAAGCAACACCGAGCCGTCGCGCCCGAGTTGGATATTGCGAAATTGCTCATGAATGGCGTTGAGATCAATGGCGGCGACCGCAACCCCCAGGAATTCACCCGCTGGGTTGCGCACGGGTCTGGCCACGACCAATGCGGGACTGTGAGGAACACGCGACTGCAGAACTTCCGAAAAAATTGCTGAACTGGCCGGGTTGGCCTTGAGTTGAAGGAAATGCGACGAGTCGGCAATGTTGAGGGGCGCTTCCTTGCCGAGGTTGCTGTAGAGCAAATCGCCATTGGCGCCAAAAATTTGCAGAACTGACGCAGATGCAATATCCAGCACTTGGGATTTCAGCCAGGGCGTTATTTTGGTTTCATAGCGACTGACATTTTCAGCCACCATCGCAGCAGGCTCAATGGCAGTGGCCATGTCGGAGACATTGCGTTGCGCTGCATCCAGATCGGAATAGAGTTTTGACTCCAGTACCAGCGCAAGATTTTGCACATGCTCGGTCGCTGATTCACGAGCGGTCTGGTAGGAGACTGTGAGTTGATACGCCACCAAACCTATGAATATTAGAGAAACGACGACAAAAATGAGTCTGTATTCTCCCCAACGGTGCCAAACGCGTGGTCGTCCGGGGAGAGCGACTGAATTTTTCATGCCGTTGTCATTGATTCGAATGCCTCAGATCGTCACGGGGTGACTTGGCGCCAAGCTCTCTGTTTTTCGCAAACGACTGCGAAAAACAATTGTGTGCCGAATCGCTTCGCTTGGATACAAATGGAAACGAGCGCGTGCTTATAAATCTAGCTAAATTGATTTAAGACAAGTTGGCTCAGTCAGCGATTGGTCACGGACTCCGTCAGTGCTTCATCCGGGGCTATACGCGTGCTAACCCATAGCGCGGCTTGCCAACATTTCTGCAAATTAGCAGCCACGCACGCGACGATGCGGGGGTCGAGCTTGCCACTTTGCATTTGCAATCTCAGGATCTGCAGAATTTGCTCACATGGCAGGGGCTCACGGTAGGGGCGCCGCTGCGCTAGCGCTTGAAACACATCGGCCACGGCAATAATGCGCGCTTCAAAGGACAAGCCTTCGCCACTTGTGTGGTTCGGGTAGCCGGTTCCATTGACACGTTCATGGTGCTGCGCAGCCCACAGAGCTACCTGTTCAAATCCCTTGATGTTTTTGAGTACGCAGTAGGTATCGAAACTGTGGCGGCGCATGGTGATCCACTCACTCTCAGTGAGGTTGCTGGTTTTCTCCAACAGGTCATCGGGTACCCTGAGTTTGCCGATGTCGTGCAGCAGACCGGCAAGCTCGAGCATTTCACAGGTTTCTTCTGGCAGTGCAAACAAAGTCCCAATAAACCTCGCCAAGTTAGCGACGCCATCGGAGTGCTCTTTGGTGAAGGGGCTTTTGGCATCGACGATGCAGGAAAACAGGTGCACCAGACTGCGTAACTCTTCAAAGGCCATGCCTTGCTGCGTGGTTTCGGACAACCAGGTCGAGACATAGCCGTTCAGGTGGTGCGTCTCCAGCGCGAACCAGAAACCATCGGACTCAGACACCTCCATGAGTGCGTCCACCAGTTCCGGACAGAACCAGTCGCCGCGCTTGTCCAGTATGGTTCGGCGAATTTCTTGTTTGCCCAACAGAATATCGGTTTCTTCCACCAGGTATTTCAGCGACAAGATATCAACCCGGTCCACCATATAAATGCAATTGGCACTGAGCTTGATTTCCATCGGCAAATTCAGGCTTTTCAGTTCGGCCCAATGCGTGTGATGGTGCAATACCACTGGAGCGAGGTGGCTCAGCAAAGGACTGGCGCTCAGAAGTGCAGCCCCTGCATGGCAATGGTCACTCTCCATTTCCCATTCGAATTGAGCCAGTTTGGCATGCACCGCCGTTTTGGAAACGCCGCTGTCGTGCAAGATGGCCGCCTGAAACAAGTCATCCAGGCGTTGTCCCTTCCACCCCAGGTATTTGCCACATTCAGCCGCCATGTAAGCCACACGTTTGCCATGGTGAATATGCGTGACACCGACCAGGTCGAGCGCATCGGAAAGCGAATAGATGGCTTCATGCAGATTGATATTGAAGACGGTCATGGATCACCTCTTTTGGCGCGAGTCTATCCCTCTCTTTCAACGCTGCCTATCGTTCTTTTAGTAAAAAGCAATTAGCCTAATAAATAGATGAGAACTAACATTAGTGCATTGTTGATCGAAAACTTCTATCAACAACTTGTTTAACCACCAGGAGTTATTGATGACTACATCCCAACGCCCCGAGATCAAAACCATGGCCAACCTCGAATCTGCCTTTGCCGGAGAGTCGATGGCGCACATTAAATACCGTTATTTCGCCAAACTGGCGCGAGAGATGGGCGATGAAGAAACCGCACGCACCTTTGAAGCCACGGCCGACCAGGAAATCATGCACGCCTTTGGCCATCTTGATTTGCTCTACCCCAAGGCCAGCATGACACCCGCCAAGGCCTTGCAAATCGCCATCGACGGTGAAACCTACGAATACACCACCATGTACCCCGGATTTCGCAAGACAGCGGAAGAAGAAGGCCACGCCGCCGCCGTCACCGAGATGAACGAGCAGATCGAAGAAAGTAAAGTACACGCAGCCGCGTTCCGCGCCACACTGGAAAAAGCCCAGAAGCGCTTCGCCGCCTTGGCCAAAGTCGAAGAGCGCCATGCCAACCATTACAAAGCGCAGTTGGCCAAAGTGACCGCGCAGGCGCTGTAAACCAACGCCTCAATCGCTCTATTTTTAATAGCTACTCACGCAATATCAGCGGGGGCTAGCGACCGATTTACCTTAAATTTCAGGAACTCTTATGAAAACCTACCTTTGCATTGTTTGCGGCTTTGTTTACGACGAAGCGACCGGCCGACCTGAAGACGGCATTGCGCCCGGCACCCTCTGGGCCCATGTGCCTGACAGTTGGGAATGCCCTGACTGCGGCGTCGCCAAAGCCGACTTTGAAGCGGTTGAAATCTAAGCACTCAGAAAGCAACCCATGACACACCCGATCATCATCATCGGCGCCGGTCTGGCAGGCTGGACCACAGTGCGCGAGTTCCGCAAGCTTGATGCCTCCACGCCGGTGATGTTGATCACCCAGGACCACGGCGACTTTTATGCCAAGCCGTCCCTGTCCAACGCCTTTGCTCAAAAACGCGGACCTGCGCAGTTGGTCAGCACGCTGGCGGCCAAGATGGCGGAGGCGCAATACGTCACGCTGCTGGCTCAGACGCAGGTTGAGACCATCAACCCGCAGGCGCAAACCATCAACACATCGCACGGTGAGTACAGTTACAGCCAGCTTGTGTTGGCGACCGGGGCACAAGCGATTCGGATTCCACTGGCGGGTGATGCTGCCGATCAGGTGCTGTCAATTAATAGTCTGGGGGACTTTTCCGTCTTTCACGACCGCCTGACAAGCCGTGGCACCAAGGCTGCCCAGCACGTCCTCATCATGGGTGCGGGCCTGATTGGTTGCGAGTTTGCCAACGACCTCGCCGCCTGCGGCTACCAGGTCAGCGTGGTGGACCCGTCCAACGGCCCGATTTCCGCCTTGTTGCCCAGCGACGCCAGCGGGCAACTGCGCGAGGCGCTGGGCGCCTTGGGTGTGACCTGGCACTTCGGCGTCACGGTGAAATCAGTCAATCAGGCAACTGCGCCTGATGCACCCGCACTTCAAGTCGAACTATCAAATGGCTTTCTAGCCGACGTAGATATTGTGCTGAGTGCTATTGGATTAAGAGCAAACACCACATTGGCGCAAGCCACTGGACTGGCCTGTGAGCGCGGCATCCTGGTCGACGTCAACTTGCAAACCAGCGATCCGCATATTTACGCTCTGGGCGATGGCGCCCAGTACGCCAGCGCGGGCAACCGGGGCCTGCCCTATGTGATGCCGATCATGAACGCCACCAAAGCTCTGGCGGCCACGCTCGCCGGTAAGCGCACCGCGCTGGTGTTCCCCTTGATGCCGGTCGCCATTAAAACCCCGGCACTGCCGATTGTGGTCGCCGCTCCTGCGCCCGGCACAGCGGGAGACTGGCAAACCATCGAGCCCGGTGTCTGGCATTTTGTGAATTCGCAGGGTCAGGTACTGGGTTTTGTTCTGACGGGTCCGCAAACCACGCGACGCGCGGAACAAGCCAGATTAATCACAGCCTGAGACAAGCACCGGTGTTTCCAAGTGGTCCTGAAGGGGCTTGCAAGGCGACTCGGCAGCGGATTGGAGAAGAGGGGGCTAAATTCCCCACAATTGCTTCATGTCAATTTCATATTATGAAATACAAAACCACCTGTTAGTTTAAAGTAAGGTCTCGGTCTACAATTCCGCTTCCAAATAAACGCTGACGGGCTGGCTTTTCGGTCATACTGATTACAGCAGGAGACAACAAAATGCCCCATACGACCGTCAGTGCCGAAGACAAACGCGCCATTCTGCGCCGTGCGGCCCTCGAATACCACGAGTTCCCAACCCCCGGCAAAATTGCCATTGCTGCCACCAAACAACTGGTCAACCAGTTCGACCTCGGGCTGGCCTACTCACCCGGCGTGGCTGCCCCGTGCGAAGAAATCGTCAAAGACCCGAATAACGCCTTCAAGTACACCAGTCGCGGCAATTTGGTCGCGGTCATCACCAACGGTACCGCCGTGCTCGGCTTGGGCGACATTGGCCCGCTGGCCGCCAAGCCGGTGATGGAAGGCAAAGCGGTTTTGTTCAAGAAATTCGCTGGCATTGATGTGTTTGACATCGAAATCAACGAAAAACACGACCTTGACCGACTGGTCGACATCATCGCCTCGCTGGAGCCGACCTTTGGCGGCATCAACCTGGAAGACATCAAGGCGCCGGATTGTTTTTATGTCGAGCGGAAATTGCGTGAACGCATGAAGATCCCTGTGTTCCACGACGACCAGCACGGAACAGCCATCACGGTGGGCGCCGCTATCCTCAACGGGCTGAAAGTCGCTGGCAAAAACCCGAAAGACGTCAAGTTGGTCACCTCCGGTGCTGGTGCTGCCGCCCTGGCTTGCCTTAACTTGCTGGTCAAGTTGGGGATTGCGCGCGAGAACATTTATGTCACCGATCTGGCTGGCGTGGTCTATGAAGGCCGCACCGAGTTGATGGACGAAGACAAGATTCAATTCGCTCAAAAAACATCGGCCCGCACGCTGAGCGAAATCATTGAAGGCGCTGACGTGTTCCTCGGTCTGTCGGCGGGCGGCGTACTCAAACCCGACATGGTGCGCAGAATGGCGGCCCGTCCGCTGGTGTTTGCCCTCGCCAATCCGACACCTGAGATTCTCCCGGAAGAAGTTAAAGCGGTTCGCGACGACGCCATCATCGCGACTGGCCGCTCGGATTACCCGAACCAGGTCAACAACGTCCTGTGCTTCCCCTATATTTTCCGGGGCACACTCGATGCTGGCGCTTCCACGATCACCATCGAGATGGAAATTGCCGCAGTGCACGCCATCGCTGAGTTGGCCCAAGCGGAACAAAGCGAAGTGGTGGCGGCAGCCTATGCTGGCGAGAAACTCGCCTTTGGCCCTGAATACCTGATTCCCAAGCCGTTTGACCCGCGTTTGATGATGATGATCGCACCGGCAGTGGCGCAAGCCGCGGCAGACAGTGGCGTGGCCTTGCGCCCGATTCTGGACATGGATGCCTACCGCGAACGTTTGCAAAGCTTTGTGTACGCTTCTGGCACGGTCATGAAGCCGATTTTTACGGCCGCCAAAAAAGCCCTGAAAAAACGCGTTGCCTACTCTGAAGGCGAAGACGAACGCGTGCTGCGGGCCTGCCAGATTGTGGTGGACGAAGGCTTGGCATTGCCGACCCTGATTGGTCGCCCACTGGTGATTGCCGAGCGCATCGAAAAGTTTGGCCTGCGTCTGCGCGAAGGTGACGATTACAACGTGGTGAACGTGGAGCAAGACCATCGCTACCGTGATTTCTGGCAAACCTACCACCGCATGACCGAACGCAGTGGCATCACCGCGCAAATGGCCAAGATTGAAATGCGCCGTCGTTTAAGCCTCATTGGCGCCATGTTGCTGCACAAAGGCGACGTGGACGGTTTGATTTGCGGCACGTGGGGCAGCATGGCCTTGCATCTCCAGTACATGGACCAGGTGATTGGCAAACGTACGGGTGTCAATACCTATGCCTGTATGAACGGTCTGGTGCTGCCAGAGCGTCAGCTGTTTTTGGTCGACACCCACATCAACTACGACCCCACGGCTGACCAGTTGGCTGAAATCACGGTCATGGCCGCCGAGGAAATGTTGCGCTTTGGTATCAAACCCAAGGTGGCTTTGCTGAGTCATTCCAACTTTGGCAGCAGCGACCAACCCAGCGCCATCAAGATGCGCAAAACGCTGGAGATTCTGCGCGTTAAAGCACCGTGGCTGGAAGTAGATGGCGAAATGCATGGCGATGTGGCGCTGGACGGCAAGTCCCGTGCGGCCCTCATGCCCAACAGCACCTTGGTCGGTGACGCCAATTTGCTGGTGCTGCCGAACATTGATGCCGCCAATATTGCCTACAACCTGCTCAAAACAGCCGCTGGCGGCAACATTGCCATTGGCCCCGTGCTGCTGGGCGCGGCCAAACCGGTGCATATTCTTACAGCCAGTACCACTGTGCGTCGAATTGTAAATATGACAGCCTTGACAGTGGCGGATGCAAACGCCACTCGATAAGTGCTCTGGCCGTAGCTGGCACTAACTTACTTCAGTAAAAACCCTCTCGCGGCTGCTCATTTTTTGGGCAGCCGCTTGCATTTTTATTACAAATACGCGACACTACGAACCTTGAAATTTCCGGGTAAACCCGGAGTGTTGTGGGAAGTGTTTTTCATGTTTCGTTTATCAAGCCTTAAGTTGGTGCTCACTGGCTTCGTGCTTGCGGGGGTTTTTGCCACCGGTTTGGTGCAGGCCAAAATGCCTGTCGTCATGGACGCCAAGGCCACCATGACGGTTGCCGAGTTGCCCAAACAAGGTTCGCAAATGTATGCCCTGATTCTTCAGGGCGGACCCTTTGTACATGAAAAAGACGGTGTGGTTTTTGGCAATCGCGAGCGTTTGCTTCCGACTGAAAAACGTGGTTTTTACCATGAATACACCGTCGCCACACCAGGTTCTCGCAACCGGGGAGTGCGCCGCATTGTTTGCGGTGGACCAAGCAAAGCGCCCGAAGTTTGTTATTACACAGCCGATCACTATGCGAGCTTCCGCAAGATTGTGCCGTAGTTTTTAGTTTTTAAATTTGAAGGCGAAGCGGGGAATAAATATGTCATTAATGCAAGAAACAACAGCACCTCAACGTGCTCCAACGGATCTGCCGCTTCGCGGCATTCGTCCAAACATCGTTCAGTCTATCCGGGCTTTTCGGGTGCCTGAATTGCAGGAAGCTGCTGTTACTTTGGGTCAGCATTTTCTTTACGCCAATCTGGCCAACGCCCAGACCAAGCAAGATGTGCTCGACTTGATTGGTCAACAGTTCAAACTGTCCGCGCATGTTGGCAAAAATTTTGATGCTTTGTATGACAGCATGACCGACCCGCTGCACAAGTCTGGCGTTCAGCCTGGCTTCATTGCTGTGCTGGAGCATATTCCTGCCAACACCAAGTTTGACAAGGAAGCACGCGAGCAATTGCTCGACATCTTCCGGGATGCAGCCGACTACTGGGGCGATCGAAAGATCCCCTTCCGATGCTTCTATTCTTTTCTGTAGCCCGTTCTGCAAACACCAGCCAAGCAGAACGGGCGAACGAGGCAAAGGGCACTGATGTGGGCAACCACGCCATGGCCGGCATTGAACTCACCACGGAATCCGGTGAAAAAATGCCTACCGACAAACTTTTGGACATATCGCCCTTGGCCCTGCGCATGAGCAGTCCATTTAACGCGGGCTATTGGATGGCAGCCGCTTGACCTGACCTAAGTACCAACATTAAAAAAGGCTCAATCGCAAGATTGGGCCTTTTTTCTTGGGCGTTCATCGCAACGCGGTCGCTACGCTACGCTGAAGATGCGATAGCGCCCTTGCTTTCCCCGGCCAATTCCAGCGCCAAGGCCAGGTACTCCGCAACCGGCACCTCTTCTGCCCGTCGCTGCACATTGAACTCACCGGCAAAGGCTTTGTCCGTCAGCCATTTGCCCAGCGTGTGTCGCATCAGCTTGCGGCGCTGGCTGAAAGCCACCTGCACCAGTTCGCTCAACAACTTCACATCAATCGGGGCTGGATTTTCACGCGGCACCATGCGCACCACCGCGCTGTTGACCCGGGGCGGCGGATCAAAACTCTCGGGCGGCACAAAGAGAACGTTTTCCATCTCGTAGCGCCATTGCAGCATGACACTCAAGCGGCCGTAATCGGAGGTGCTGGGTCGCGCCACCATGCGGTCGATCACTTCTTTTTGCAGCATGAAATGCTGGTCTTCGATGACGTCGACACACTCCAACAAGTGAAACAGAATGGGCGTGGAGATGTTGTAGGGAAGGTTGCCAACCACTCTTAATTTAGTAGCACTTAACCCAAGCGCTACTTGGGCAAAATCCACTTTGAGCACATCCGACTCAATGACCGAGAGCCGTGGATGTCCACGCAGCCGAACGGCCAGGTCGCGGTCCAGTTCGATCACCGTCAGATGGCCCAATCGCTCCACCAGAGGCTGCGTCAAGGCCGCGAGTCCCGGCCCGATTTCGACCATGGGCTGGCCCGGTTGGGGGCCAATCGCGTCAACGATGGATTCAATAATGCTGCGATCGGCCAGAAAATGCTGGCCAAAGCGTTTGCGAGGAATGTGTTTCATTTAAAGCGGTGGCTCACGCATTTCGACATAGGCGCGTCCGCGCAAATCCTGCGACCAGGTCGCATAGGTTTCGTCGAGTTTCTTCTCACGCAGCATCGCACGTACGGTCTCGCGTTGCTCGCGGGGACTTAGAGCGGTGTTGCGGCGCTCCATCAGCTGGATCAAATGCACACCAAAACGCGATACCAAGGGATCGCTGACCTGGCTGGGGGTCAGCCGGTTCATGACTTCTTCAAACTCTGGCACGAACATGCCAGGGTTGGCCCAGCCCAGATCACCGCCTTGTGCAGCGCTGCCGTCTTGAGAGTTATCGCGTGCCAGCGTGGCGAAATCAGCTTGGCCCGCCACGATGCGTTTCTTGAAGTCGGCAAGTTTGGTGCGGGCCGCCGCTTCGCTTAATTGCGGGCTGACACGCAACAAAATATGGCGCGCCCGGCTTTGTGTCACCGACATGGCCGGCAAGCCGGTATTTTTCTTTTCCAGCACCTTGAGCACATGGAAGCCGGCACCAGAACGCACCACCGCTGAGACATCGCCCACGCTCAGTGCTTGAGTCGCTTCCACAAACAACGGTGGGTAACGGTCTGCCGTGCGCAGGCCAAGCTGGCCGCCATTGGCACGGCTGGCGCTGTCGGTGGCATCCGAGAACTCTCGCACCAGCGTGACAAAATCTTCACCGGCTCGGGCCCGGTCCAAGGCGCGCTGGGCCTTGGTTTGCAAGGCGGCTATCTGCACCGGGGTAGCGGCATCAGGCACTGCCACCAGGATTTGCGACAAATTGATTTCCAGGGAAGCGGGGTCAACAGTGGCTGACTGTTGCTGCTCCCGCAGGTATTGATCGACCTCCAGGTCAGACACCCGCACACGCGGCTCAACGTCACGTTCACGCAGACGGGTCAACATGAGCTGGTCGCGCAACTGGTCGCGAAATTGACTCAGCACCATGCCGTCAGCCACGATGCGGCGGCGCAATTCGGCCACTTCCATCTGGTTTTGCCGTGCTATGTTTTGCTCTGCCAGGTCAACTGCTGTGTCGTCCACACGCACCCCGGACTCGCGTGCCAACTGCAATTGCGCCTTGTCGTTGATGAGGCGCTCCAGCACTTGCGCGGCCAGCAGTTTGCTGTCCGGCGGTGCCCGGCGCTGCTGAGCAAGTTGTTGCAGAAGCCGCTGCATCTCGGCACGTACTTCGTTGTTGGTGATGGGTTCAGAGTTGACCACGGCCACGATGAAATCGGCCTGAAGCGTGGCCGTGGGCTGAAGCCGGATGTTTGGCGCGGCAAGGGGTTTCAACCCCTGGGCTTGCGTACTCAGGGCTGCACAGAGGGCAAGGCTGGCCGCGGTCAAGGCCAAAAGTCGATGAGTCATGATGGATCAATCGTAATTGCTGAAACGGCTGGGAGGGCTGGTTTGCTCTCTCAGATACTGGTAACTTGGAATATTGTCTTTCAATGTCTTCAGGGGGCTCACGCCCAAGCGTGTAAAACCGACAAACTCAAGCTGGAACATGATGCGTTGCGTCGCCGCAGTGGTACTGACCTGCAGTTGTTCCAACACCACTCGACCCAGCCAGCAACCCGCATCGTACTCAAAGCCAAGCAGGGTATTGACTAGGCGACCCTCGTCCATGCTGTAGTTGAGGCGGCCAACGCTGTACCAGCGGCCCTCGCCCTGGCCACGTCCGGCCCCCAGATCCTGACCTTTGTCGCCCCAGAGATCATTCACGGGCCACTGCCAGCCAATATCCATTTGTTCACTGGCAATGGCCGTCGCGCTGGCAACGCGCTGGAAACGGTAAGCGGCCGTCAGGGCCCGGTAAAGGCCTGGGTTGTAGCGCGCACCCAGGGTTGAGCTCACCGACTCCCGGGTGGTCGGGTTGTATTGCACGGTGGCGTCAAAGGCCCATTTGGGGTCCCAGTTGACGGCGGCACCCAACAGCAAATCACTGATACCGCTGACCGCAGGCGCATCTGTTTTTAACAAGGTCACGTTCTGGTCGGTAAAGCGCAGCCGCTGGGCTACGCCAAAACGCGCCACTTCCGCGCCGGTATCCGGGTTCAGCAGACGCGTGGTCAGGCCCAGCGTGAGCAGGTTGCTGTCCGAAATGCGGTCATTGCCGACAAAGGCGTTTTCAGCCCAGATGGTGGCGAAATTGAAGTCGTTGCTACCCGAGTCGTAGTTGGGCAACAGGCTCTGGTCGCGGTAAGGTGTGTTGACGTAAAAGGCGCGCGGCTCCAGCGTCTGGCGCAAAGCCCGACCAAAGAAGTTGGCGTCGCGCTCAAACACCAGCCCGGTGTCCAGGCTGAAAGTCGGCAGCGCACGGTTTGCCGCGCTGTCACCGTTGGTCAACGGCGTGTCAAACTGGTACTGGGTGGCGTTCAATTGCAGCTTGGGCGTGAAGAAACCGGCGGGCGCCAACCAGGGGTGGCTCACGCTCAAGCGCGAGAAAGCGCGCTGGGCATTGGGTTGCAGGGTGAGTGTGCTGTTCGACTGAAACTGCGTGTAGTCGGCGTCCACCGAAAAATCAAAGCCGTTGACATTGCTGCGGGCGTAGCGCGTGGCCAACTGCGGTACGCGGTCATAAGGCGGCACGATCGGGGCCGTGACATCCTGCAAGGTCTGCCACTTGAGCATGCGCACACTGTTCGAGAAGTTGCCATTGCTCCAGGTCAGCGCAGCATCGTTGGACAACAGGCGTTGCGTCAATGAGGCCTCGGAACGGGTGAAGTCACGCCAGTAATTATCGTCACTGACCCGGTTCAGGTTGAGGCTCAGCGCCATGCCGCTGGCTGAGAAGTAGTTGGTGAGATCGCTTTTAAGCGTCGCCTGATGCGCATATGACAGGCCCCAGCGGTTGCTGTCACGCAGCAGATCAGAGGGCATCAGATCCAAGCGCAGTTGGCCCGAATAATCAGCCTCCAGGTAGCGAAACTCGCTGCCCAGGTTGACGCCGCGCTTGCTCATGAACGTGGGGGTGAGGGTGGCATCCCGGTTTGGCGCGATGTTCCAGTAGTAAGGAACCGATACCTCGACCCCGTTGACGTTGTCCAACCCCAGCGTGGGCGGCATGAGGCCTGACTTGCGCTTGTCACTCAAGGGAAAGGTGAGGTACGGAATGGGCAGCAGCGGCACGCCCTTGAAGCTCAGCAGCGCACCTTGCGCGGTGCCTACGTCTTCTTCGTTGTCCATGCTGATGCTGGTGGCTCGCAAAATCCAGTCTGGCATCCAGTCGGGGCCGGGCAAGCGGCGGCAGGTCGTCATGCTGGCATGGGTAATGACTGCGCGCTGATCATCAATAAAGTCGACCCTGTCAGCCTCGCCGTTCATGTCGTTTTTAAGAAAGTAAAACCGCGGCTGATTGAAGAAGCCCTCAAAGGCCTCCAGCTTGAGCTCCAGCAGCGGGCCTTCGTACACATTGCCGGCACGGTTGATGCGCACCTGTCCGGTGGCTTTGGCCAGATCGGTGGGCTGGTCGTATTCGAGCCGGTCGGCCTTGATCACCATGTCGCCCCGGCGCAGCATGGCGTTGCCTTCGACCACCGTTTCCAGGTCAGGTCGACCAAATATGCGCTCGCCATAGACAAAGGTGGGCAAGGCGCTGCGTTGATCGTCAGGAATCTGCTCCTGCAGTAAAGAACTGCTCTTGAGTACGACTGGCGCTACATCCTGCACCGGCGGCGTTGCCCCTTGAGTCAACTCCTGCGCGCTGAGGGCGGTGGCTTGCATCACAACCCAGGCAACCAGCGTGATTGGGGTGGGTGCAAAACTGAAAGTGGACGCTCTGTGTTTCAGGTCGCGCATCAAAAATCGCATCGTGCAGGGCAGTCTTGGGTGAGGGAGCGGGTTAGAAGGAACGCCCGTGTGTTCGGGTTTGTAGAATGGATTATCCATGAGCCAAGCACCTACCCCCGAACCCACCCCCTTCATCGCCCCCGTCTGGTCCGACGCACAGCGT
Source organism: Rhodoferax sp. (assembly GCF_037143375.1). Taxonomy (GTDB): domain Bacteria; phylum Pseudomonadota; class Gammaproteobacteria; order Burkholderiales; family Burkholderiaceae_C; genus Rhodoferax. The sequence goes on from NZ_JBAWYV010000007.1 coordinate 50,302, forward strand.
GAAGCCGATTTCAATAAATGGCTGAGCCCCCTGGCACCGGCCTATGGTCTGCGTTTGGACACGCTGCGCAGCGCATCGGCCGATGCCAGCTTTCGGCGTTATTTCCGTGTTGATGGCGAACAAGCCAGCCTCATCATCATGGACGCACCACCCGACAAGGAAGACTGCCGCCCATTCGCCAAGGTCGCCCAGCTGATGCAGGCCGCACACATCCATGCGCCCGAAGTGCTGGCCTGGGACGAAGCCAGTGGTTTCATGCTGCTGACCGACCTGGGTGCGCAGACGATGATGCAGGTCATCAACCCGGACGACGCCGCTGCCAACCAAGGCTTGTATCTGCAAGCGGTGGACGCCCTGATTACCTGGCAACTGGCCTCCACCCCGGGTGTGCTGCCCCCTTACAACGAAGCCCTGTTGCGCCGTGAACTGGAGTTATTCCCCGACTGGTATATAGCCCGGCACCGGGGCGTGGCGGTAGAAGGCGATGTGCGCCGGATACTGGATGACGCCTTCAAAGTCATCATTGAACGCAATCTGGCCTGGCCCAGCGTCTATGTGCACCGCGATTTCATGCCGCGCAATTTAATGGTGGCCGCTCCTGGTGCCCGTTTGGGCGTACTGGACTTTCAGGACGCTGTTTATGGCCCCATCACCTACGACATCGCCAGCCTGATGCGCGACGCGTTTTTGAGCTGGGACGAAGACTTTTGCCTGGACATCACCATCCGCTACTGGGACAAAGCCCGCAAAGCCGGTCTGCCCGTGGGTGACGACTTTGGCGAGTTTTACCGCGGCGTCGAGTGGATGGGCCTGCAGCGCCACCTGAAAGTGGCTGGTATCTTCGCCCGCCTGACCCTGCGCGATGGCAAGCCGCAGTACCTGGCAGACACGCCGCGCTTCATCCACTACATCCGCGCCACCTGCGAACGCTACCGCGAACTCAAACCACTGCTGCGCCTGATCGAGCGCATCGAAGGCATTGAAGTGGCCAATGGCTACTCTTTTGGTAAAGTTTAAGCCTAATCAGGCTCTAGCCCCCGTCCCACTTGCGTAAGCAGCTACTATTTTCATAGCGTTTTAAGATGCCCCGCTTTTACTGCCCCACCCCCTTGATTCCCGGTGAATCGCTTGAGTTGCCCGCCGGAGCCGCCCGCCATGTGCAGGTGCTGCGCCTGCAGCCGGGTGACGGCATCACCTTGTTCAACGGCGGACCGGGCCTGGCAAGCAGTGGCGGCGAATTCGAAGCCACCGTGACCCGCATGGGCCGCAGCGATGTGCAGGTGCAGATCGACGCGCATGTCCCAGTAGAGCGCGAAGCCTCGCGTGCGATTCATCTGGTGGTGGGCATGCCCGCCAACGATCGCATGGACTGGCTGGTCGAAAAAGCCACCGAGTTGGGCGTGGCCAGCCTGCAACCGGTCATGACTGAACGCAGCGTGCTGCGGCTCAGCGGTGAACGGGCTGAAAAGAAAGTGGCGCACTGGCAAAGCGTGGCGATTGCCGCCTGTGAGCAATGCGGCGGCAACCGGGTGCCGGTGATTCACGAGGTGATGAGCCTTGCCGCCTGGACCAAAGCCCGGGCGCTGACACAGGTGGCGCAGCCCACACTGGCCGGGCAATCGTTGCTGCTCTCCTTGCGCACGGGTACCCAAAGTTTGCGCACGGTCGTCAGCACACTGGATCAAACCACCGGGAACACCTTCGAAGCCATCACTTTTCTGTCGGGCCCCGAAGGCGGTTTAAGCGCTAACGAAGAAGAACTGGCCCTGGCCTGCGGCTTTGCGCCAGTCACCCTGGGTCCGCGGGTGCTGCGGTCCGAGACCGCGGCGCTGGTGGCGCTGGCTGCGCTGCTGGTTTAGCCGCATAGAGTCACGGCAAGCTTTCAGGAGCGCGTCATTCTCCGTAAACCTGAACGGCGCGCCGCACGAAGGCATCCACCATGCTCAACGCGATATGGTCAAACGCCGAGCCCACGAATTTCTCCAGCGTCACATGGTTAAACCCATAGGTCAGTGACAGTTCCACCTTGCAAGCCCGCTGACTGCCATCGCCCAAAGGGATGAAGTTCCATTCGCCATCCAGTCGGGAAAAAGGGCCATCCACCAGCGTCATGGTCACCTGGCGACCTGGAATATGGTGGTTTCGGGTGGTAAAAATATGCCCAACGCCATGAAAGGCAATGCCCATTTCGACCACCGTACTGCTCTCGTCCACCGTGACCTCGCGGGCGCTGGCGCACCAGGGCAAGAACTTGGGGTAGAGATCCACCTCGGTCACGAGCCGGTACATTTCCTCCGGGCTGTAAGAAAGCAACACGGATTTGTGGACATTTTTCACAGCGAGCGTCCCGTCATCATTTGGCCCCTGCCTTGGTCGCAACAATCACCTGGAAATTCCCAAAGAATACGGTGCGTCGCTTGCAGGTGATCCCTTCAAACGACTCCAGCTGCTTCACGGGATCATGGGTACTCCAGAGCGCAAGCCCCAGGGGCTCGAAAACCTTGAAGTAGGTCCAGCTGAGGGCCCGCAAGACCCAGACATCTGGCCGGTGAAATTCAGCCAGAAACAGTTGACCGCCCGGCTCCAGAACCCGCACAGCTTCCTTCAAGGCTTCCGCCTTGAGCGGGTGGGGCAACTCGTGGAGCAAGAAGAAAATTACATTGGCCGCCACCGACTCATCGGCTTGCTTCATGGCAATGGCGTTTTCTTCCAGAAACACCACTTGTCCGGCGTATTCGCTGGTCTTGTCATGCGCGTTTACAAGCTCATTTTTGATGATGTCTGCAATCAAAACACTGTGTACACCCGACTCAATGGACGCTTTGACAACTCGCGGAATGACGTTACCAAAGGCACAGGAGGTGATCAGCACCTTTTTCTCCAGCAGATTCATGAGTCCGAGGCCGTGGGTAATGGCCGAGACCAGACGGTCGTACTGAAACAACAGGATGGCAGCAATCAGGGGTTGGAAATCGATCAGCTTGATCAGCCGCATGTCGGAATAGATCGGATAAATATGGGCATCGTCGTTTGCTGAACGGCCCGTAACGCTGCGCAATAACAAGGCGCCGCGCGTCAGCGTAAAAAAGAACAGAGCGGTGCTCGAAAGCAAAAAAACAACTGCGTACGCCACATACATCAACCAAGACGGCATAAATAACCTTTGAAATTCAAATGAATAGCAGGCACTTTGAGCCCCCGCCAAGAGGTGCTCAAAGCGACCCAAACAAGTTGCACTATATTAAAAATTTGCTAGATGCGAATCAGGTACAACAAAGTCAGCACCGTCCCCACTGACGCCACGCTGTACACCACCAGTGCCACCCGGCCATCTTGGCGCAGTCCAAAGTCATGCAAAGTCACACGCAAGCGGTGTGCCGCATGCCAGAGAAACAAGGTAATCACACCCAGCAGCGCCAGTTTACCCAGCCAGTTGGCCGCAAAGGCGTGCAGGTTGGCATAGCTCAGGACACTCGGTGCATGGCCCCAAGCTGCCAACAAAAACAGCAACACCAGCACCGGGGCCAGAAAAGCCGCCAAGGTGCCACCGGCAGCAAACAGGCTCCAGAAGATTGGCTTATTGGACTTGGCCATGGCTAAAACACCCCCGCAAACAACAATACCGACACGGTCGTCACCAACCACACCGCGTAGTGCGCGCCAATGATGTATTTGCCGGCTAAGAACTCTTCGCCCATTTGCACAGGCAATGCCTTGGGCGTGACATTAAACCAGCTGGTGGCGTTGTGCACGGCAAATGCCAGGATCACCAACAGGCCTAGCGCGCTCCACGGCCCGGTGAGGGCCGCCATGAACGAATCAAAGGCCGCTTGCCCTTTGGAGAGGCGCTCCAGCGTGCACACCATCAGCAAGGCAAAGGCTCCGATAAAAATGCACGTCACCTCGCGCGACATATAGCGCAGGTAGCGCGGGTGTTTGAAGTACCAGCCTGTTTTGGAGACCGGGCGAACATAGGGTTTGCGACTCATTTTGGGCTACCTCCAGGCAACAAGTGCTCCTTGAACCAGTCCAGCGTGCTGGCAACTTTGACCTGCTGCAGCGCCCCTGCCGGGTCTACCGCCTTGGGACAAACTTCGGAGCAGGCCCCGACAAACGAACATTCCCAGACGCCCTCGTTGGTCGCGATGACCTCCTGACGCTCGTCACGCCCACCATCGCGCGAATCCTGGTTGTAGCGGTGCGCCAACGTGATGGCGGCCGGCCCGAGGAACTTCGGCTGCAGCGCATATTCCGGGCAGGCGGCGTAGCACAGCATGCAGTTGATGCACATGGAGAACTGCCGGTACTTCATCAACTGTGCCGGCGTTTGCTTGTACTCGCCTTCGGCAAGGGTTTTCTTTTCCTTGGGAATCAGGTAGGGCTTGACACGCTTGAGCTTGTCAATGAAGTCATCGGCCACTGTGACCAGATCGCGCTCAATCGGGAAATTAGCCAGCGGCTCGACGCGGATCACGCCGGGGTAGTCGCGCAAAAAAGCATGGCACGAGAGCTTGGGCTCACCATTGATCATCATGCCGCAGCTACCGCACACCGCCATGTGGCAGGACCAGCGATAAGCCAGCGTGGGGTCCAGGCTTTCCTTGATGGCGTTAAGGGCATCCAGCACCACCCACTCATCCTTGCACATCACTTCATACCGCTGAAAATGCGGCTCGGTGTCGCCCTCCGGGTCGTAGCGCATCACCTCCAGTTGAACCAGTCGTTCTTTCATTTGTGGTCTCCCGAATAGTCCCGCACACCGGGCGGGGACTTGGTGATGACCACGTCCAGATAATCCACCGTGGGGAGTGCCAAGCCCTGGAAATGCGCCATGCTGTGACGCAGGTAGTTTTGGTCATCGCGCTGCACATAATCCAGCCGTTGGTGGGCGCCGCGTGACTCTTTGCGCGCCAAAGCACCGACCGTGAGGGCAGAGGCGCAATCGAGCATTGAGCCCAATTCGAGCACCTGGAACAAGTCGGTGTTGAAGACATTGCTCTTGTCGTTGAGTACCACTTTTTGGTAGCGCTGGCGCAACTCATGGATCTTGGCGACGGCTTCTTGCAGGCCCGCCTCGGTGCGGTAGATGCCTACGTTTTTCTCCATCGTGTCCATCATCTCCTTGCGCAGGCCCGACATCGACTCGGTGCCGTCGGTGCGCGAAAAGAGTTCACGAATGCGCGCTTGCGACGCTTTGGCGCGCGCCTCAAGCGCTGCGGTGTTGGGTGGCGGTTGCGTTCGCAAATGGGCGATGGCAGACAGGGCCGCCGACTTGCCAAACACCAACAATTCCACCAGCGAGTTGGAGCCCAACCGGTTGGCACCATTCAGGCTGACGCAGGCGCATTCGCCCGCAGCAAACAAGCCCGGCAGCGTGGTGGCGGCCTGCGTATTGGTGGAGATGCCACCCATCATGTAATGCACCACCGGGCGAATCGGCACGGCGTCGGTCACGATGTCGACACCGAGGTAAGCAATAGCCAGTTCGCGAACCAGTGGCAGGCGCTCGTTAATGACTTTTTCGCCTAAATGGCGCATGTCCAGCATCACGCATTCGCCCCATTGGGTGCTGACGGTGTTGCCCTTTTGCAGTTCGTGCCAATAGGCTTGGCTGACACGATCGCGTGGGCCGAGCTCCATGGTTTTGAGCTGGGGTTTACCCATCGGCGTTTCAGGGCCCATGCCGTAATCCTGCAAGTAACGCCTACCGTCTTTGTTGAGCAGTACACCCCCTTCACCCCGGCAGGCTTCGGTCAACAAACTGCCGGTATTGGGCAGACCGGTGGGGTGGTACTGCACAAACTCCATGTCTTTGAGGGGCACCCCGGCGCGGTAAGCCAGCGCCATGCCGTCCCCGGTTTTAATGGCACCGTTGGTGCTGAACGGAAAGATCCGCCCGGCGCCGCCACCGGCAATGATGACGGCCTTGGCATTGAACTGCTTGACCATGCCGCTGCGCATTTCCATGGCCGTCAGACCCTGGCAGCGGCCCTCGTCCACCAGCAAGTCCAAAGCAAAGTACTCGTCAAAACGCTGGATCGACTCAAACTGCAGCGTGGTCTGAAACAGCGTGTGCAGGATGTGAAAACCCGACTTGTCGGCAGCAAACCAGGTTCGCTGCTTTTTCATGCCGCCAAAGGGGCGCACCGCCACCGAACCATCGGCCTCGCGGTTCCAGGGGCAGCCCCAGTGCTCCAACTGGGTCAACTCCTTGGGCGCTTCCTTGACAAAGTATTCAACACAGTCCTGGTCCGACAGCCAGTCGCCACCGCCCACGGTGTCGTCAAAGTGCATGTCAAAGCTGTCGTCAGCCTTGATCACTCCCGCTGCGCCGCCCTCGGCCGCGCAGGTATGGCTGCGCATCGGGTAGACCTTGGAGATCAGCGCAATGCGCAGCATGGGATCGGTTTGTGCGAGGGCAATGGCAGCACGTAAACCCGCGCCGCCCGCGCCCACGATGGCGACATCTACGTTGACTATTTCCATGTTTTTCTTTCCTTCACTGGTGTGAATACCAATTTTCAGATCTGAGCCTCACCGGCCATTACAGGCTGGTGAAGAAGCCAATACCGACCCCCGTCAAGAGGATCAGACCGATGGCAATGAGCGTGAAGCCCAGCACTCGGGACGCGCTCATCTTGGCCGCTGACGGCGCATCAACCAAGCGACTCTCCAACTCGCCGTTATCAACCAGGCGCTGGTACTCCAATGGGTGCTCGTGCTTGAACTCTTCAAGCGAGAAGGTACCGGTGAACATCACCACCTCCAACGGGAACTTGTCGGGGCGGAAGTGGTTGTTGAAGAAGTGAACCGTGAACAGGAACACCACCGCCAGGAACGCCTCTTCGCCGTGGAAGATGGCCGCCACGTTGAACACCCAGCCCGGCAGGAATGCGCCGAACACATTGGGCAGCCACATCACCAAGCCACTGACGCCGATGATGGTGACACCCCAGAACGGTGCCCAGTAGTCAAACTTTTCCCAATAGGTCCAGCGGTCAAACTGTGGCCGTGGACCTTTGCCAAAGAACCACTTGAACATGCCCAGCATGTCCATGCCGTCCTTCAGGTTCGGGATCATGGAGTTGGGGCCAAAGAACTTGAAATTCTTCCAGTCGCGCACGATGCCCCACACCATGTAGAACAGGTGCCAGAAGAACACCGCCGCAAAGATCACCGCATTGACCCGGTGAATCAGGCCCGCAATGTGCGGTCCACCCAAGGCCGTCATCAGGGCCGATGCCCAGGGTGCAGACGGGTAAAACAGCGGCATGCCGGTGAGCGTCAGAATCATCAGACTCAAGGCAAACGTGATGTGGGCCAACCGCCAGATTGGGCTGAAGCGCTGAATATGTTTGCCTGCGTACTTGACCAGCAGATCGTCAGCCTTGATGTGCGTCTGCGTGCTGCGCACTTTGCGCTCTTTCCACTCACGGTAGAACCACAGCAGCGTGTGCAACCAGAAGAAACCAAAGGTGCCCACCAGCAACTGCACCATGATTTGCCACGCAATCCAGATTTGCGGGTAGCGCTTGAAGTCATTGGAATGCCCGTGCGGTTGGTAGCTGGCAAAGCCGACCGGGGCCTTGGCCAACTGCTTCTTGCCGTCGTGGCAGGTCTCGCATGTTTTCAGGCGGTTGTCGATATGCACTTTGGATTTAGGGTCATCCGCCTTCAGAATGTCGTGGCTGCCGTGGCAGTTGTAGCACTTGGCGGTGTAGACATAGCCCAGGGTGCTGATCTGGCCGTGATAAGTGGCTTTGTAGCTTTTGTAGTTTTCGGTGTGGCACGAACCGCAACTGGCGGTAATCGATTGTTTAAAGGCATCGCCCGATGAATTTCCCACGGCATGCGCACTATGGCAATCGGAACACACCGCCGATTTAGGGTTGTTTTTCTCGAGCACTTCCTTGCCGTGAATGGAGCCTGCGTAGGCTTCCAACTGGTCCTCATGGCAACTCTTCCCGCAAGTGTTGGCGATACTCAAGCGCCAAGCGGTGTAGGCCGGTGAATCCTTCGTTGGCACATTGAAACTGTGTGTGTCGTGGCAGTTGTCGCACGAGGCATTGGGTTTGGTTTTGTCGTCGGTGTTGGGGCGGGCGTGGAACGAGGCTTTGTAGGCTTCGATGTTTTTGGCCACCACACCCAGACGGGGTTTCTCCGCGCTTTGACCACTGTCTTGCGCTTGTTTCCACAGCGCCTGGTGACAGCTGGCGCAATCTACTTTTTTCAGCGGTGCACTGGTTTTTTTGACGTGGACGTTGTCTTTTTCCGCGTTGTCATTGATGTCGATGTGGCACGCCACGCAGGTCATTTTGGCATGCACGCTTTGGCCAAACTTATCGGGAGCCACGCTGTGCAGCGTGCGTTTGCTTCCTTCATTGGCAACCGCCTCCAGCGCTCCTTTTTTTCCGTCATGACAGCTGAGGCAACTTGCGTTGTCGAGCGACTGGGCTTCAACAAGGAGTGTGAACAGCGTTGCACTTACGAAACAGGCCAGACCCAGGACACGTCCCAGGCGCTGTTTAAAAGAAGAAGGAAGCATGGTTGGACTCCGTTGAGTCGAGGGCTAGGTACCCCGACTCATGAAACAACAATTTGGGGATAAGAGGCATGCGCAACACTTGAAGCCTGTTGCAGGCGGTGAAGCGAAGCCGATCGTTACTGCAACAAAATCTGGCGGAGGGGATGACTCACTTTGATGGCGTCAACGGTTGTGACAAGTGAGAAGAATTCGAGTGCAAAGACGTTGGAAACACCGAATAATGAGACTGATGGTTTGATCATGGCTGACCCCCTTTGAGCGCAGAACTTGTTTATGCTTTTCGTTCTGCATTTGACGCTTGTCAAGGGAATCAAGTCAAGTCGTTTTCAGTGATCAGTTCGTACAAGTGGTTCTTTCCGCGCCCGAACTCCAACCCGTATGACATTTGTCAATGTTCGGTTGGCTACGCTAATCGCTTGGCGCGCGCGCGAATATTCAGTGCTTCCACGCAGAGGGAAAACAGCATGGCCGTGTACACATATCCCTTGGGCACATGGACGCCAAAAGCTTCGGCCACTAACAGCGTGCCCACCATGGTCAGGAACGACAGCGCCAACACCTTGATCGAAGGGTGCCGGTCTACGAACTCGCCAATCGGCTTGGCGGCAAACATCATGACCGCAACGGATGCCACGACGGCGGCCACCATGACACTGAGGTTGTCCACCATGCCGACAGCGGTGATGACCGAGTCCAGCGAAAAGACAATATCGACGACGCCAATTTGAACAATCGTGCCCCAAAACAGGGTGGCGCCGGTCTTGACGGCGTGAGCCGGGTTGCTGGCTTCTTCGGGCTTGTGGTGGCCCTCGACCTCAATGAATATCTCGTTGGAGGCCTTGTAAAGCAGGAACAAGCCGCCGCCCAACAGAATCAGGTCGCGACCGCTGATCTCATGACCCAAGAGCGACAACAACGGACTGGTGAGCGTCATCACCCACGACAGGCTGAACAGCAGACCAATGCGCGACACCATCGCAAACGCCAGCCCAAGGCGGCGCGCCCTGTCCCGACTTTTGGCGGGCAGGCGCCCCACCAGAATGCTGATGAAAATGATGTTGTCTATACCCAGCACGATCTCCAGCGCCGCGAGCATGAAAAATGCAATCCAGATATTGGAGTCGAGAAGAAATTCCATGCGTTACGCCAGCGGGTTAAGGGCTTAGAAGTTTACGGTTTTTGCCGCTAGCGTTGGTGGATAGTGGCTTGCAAATCCGCATATATTAAAAGGCTTACGCTATAGTTTTATTAGTCGACGCGCTTATTCTATGTGGGCTACGGGCTGATTTACCTTATAAACCCAGCGTCTGCCAGACCTGATCGACTTTGGCTGTCACCTCGGGCGTCATCGTCATCGTGCGGCCCCATTCGCGGTTCGTTTCGCCGGGCCACTTGTTGGTGGCGTCCATGCCCATCTTGCTGCCCAGGCCGCTCACGGGCGAGGCAAAGTCGAGGTAGTCAATGGGCGTGCTGTCCACCAGCAGCGTGTCGCGCGACGGGTCCATACGCGTGGTGATGGCCCAGATCACGTCGGTCCAATCGCGCACGTTGATGTCCTCGTCCACCACCACGATGAACTTGGTGTACATGAATTGACGCAGAAAACTCCAGATGCCGAACATCACCCGGCGAGCGTGGCCGGGGTACGACTTCTTGATGCTGACCACCGCCATGCGGTAACTGCAGCCTTCGGGCGGCAGGTAGAAGTCGCTGATTTCGGGGTACTGGCGTTGCAGCAGCGGCACAAACAACTCGTTCAGCGCCAGCCCCAGCATGGCGGGCTCGTCGGGCGGCTTGCCGGTGTAGGTGGAGTGGTAGATCGGCTCTTTTTTAAGCGTGATGCGGTCGATGGTGAACACCGGGAACTCGGCGGTTTCGTTGTAGTACCCGGTGTGGTCGCCGTACGGGCCTTCCAGCGCGTGCTCAAAACCACTGGCGTGCGTAGCATCGGGGTTGATATGGCCTTCCAGCACGATCTCGGCGCTGGCCGGCACGCGCAATTCGCTGCCCAGCGCTTTGACCAACTCCGTGCGACTACCGCGCAGCAAGCCGGCAAACTGGTATTCCGACAAGCTATCCGGCACCGGCGTCACCGCACCCAGAATGGTGGCTGGGTCTGCGCCCAGCGCCACGCACACCGGGTAGGGCTTGCCGGGGTTGATTGCGCCATGTTCCTTGAAGTCCAACGCGCCGCCCCGATGCGGCAGCCAGCGCATGATGACCTTGTTGCGCGCCAAGACTTGCTGGCGGTAAATGCCCAGGTTTTGGCGTGCCTTATGCGGGCCTTGCGTAATCACCAGACCCCAGGTGATGAGTGGTGCCACGTCGCCGGGCCAGCAATGTTGAATGGGCAGGCGGGCCAGATCAACCTCATTGCCTTCCCACACCACGTCCTGACAGGCGGCGCTGCGGAGTTCTTTGGGCGCCATGTTCCACAGGGTTTTGACCATGCTGCCCAGGCCCATCAGGTCTTTGAAGCCCTTGGGTGCTTCGGGCTCCTTGAGCATCGCCAGCACATGACCAAACTGGCGCAACTCCGACACATCATTCACACCCATGCCCAAGGCGACGCGGCGCGTGGTGCCAAACAAATTGCCCAGTACCGGCATGCGGTGGCCAGTCGGGTTCTCGAACAGCAGGGCTGGGCCACCGGCGCGCAGGGTACGGTCGCACAGGGCCGTCATTTCCAGGTGCGGCGAGACCTCGGCGCTGACGCGTTTGAGTTCGCCCAGTTGCTCTAGTTGGGCAATGAAATCCCTCAGGTCACGGTAGGCCATTCGGAACTTTCTGCAGGCCGCTCCAACGCGGCGCCTGGGGTTGTGGCAACCCCAGTAAATCGATCACCCGGCTGACCGTGTGATCCACCATCTCGGCCAGGGTCTGGGGCCGGTGATAGAAGCTGGGGACGGGCGGGAAAATGATGCCGCCCATTTCGGTGACGCTGGTCATGTTGCGCAGGTGCGCCAGGTTCAAAGGCGTTTCGCGCACCATGAGAATCAGCCGGCGGCGCTCTTTGAGCGTCACATCGGCAGCGCGGGCCATCAGGTTATCGGACAAGCCGTGGGCCACCGCCGCCAGCATGCGCATGGAGCACGGTGCCACCACCATGCCGTCGCACTGAAACGAGCCGCTGGCAATCGCAGCGCCGACCTCGCGCACCGGGTAGGCCACATCAGCCAAGGCTTCGATTTGCGCGCGGCTCATGTCCAGTTCCTGCTGCAAGTTCAGCAGGCCGGCGTCGGACACGGTCAGGTGGGTTTGCACGTTGCCCAAGCCGCGCAGCACTTGCAGCAAGCGCACACCATAGATGGCACCACTGGCGCCCGAGATGGCGACGATGATGCGTTTTGCTGGGGAAGATGCAGCGAGATGCACGAGTTGGCAGCGTGGGAGAACTTAATGGCGCGTGAAACGTGCCTTAAGGCGCGCCAGCACATTGCTGGGCTTGAACTGTTCCAGATTGAGCATCGGTAACTCGATCGCATCCATCGTGTTCTTGACCAGCAAGCCCAGTTCGGTGTCGCCCTCCATGGAGAGGCGGCGACTGAAAAACAGCGTGTCGGGGTCTTCCTGACGGCGCGCCAGCAAGACAAAATCATAGGCACTGGCGCTCAGGGTCAGGTCAGCCGCATCCTTGTTGGTGCAGGCGACAAAGCGCCCGTTGGCCCACTCAAAGTCAAAGGTCCACTGGGTGTCGGTCACGCGCAAACGCAGTTTTTTGCCGACTAGCATCTGCGTGACATCGGGCGCCAGGCTCTTGGCCAAGGCCAGGTTCAGGCCGGTCACAAACAACAGCGAGCCCGGATAAGCGGGCAGGTGAGACAAGAGGCTCGCCACCGGGGGGGGCATCAGAAATGGACTGGCTTGCATGTTGGTTTCCTTTGATGGCTCGCGAGGAAGTGATGGGCTGGCAGTTATACAAGCTCTGCGGCGGCGGCAAGTTGCTCCAGCCCCGGTTTGCCATACCAGTAACCGTTGCAGGATTGGTCGGGCATCAAGCCCGTCATGCTTTTCATGGCGTCGGCGACCGCTAACTTTTGGGTCAACACGCCGTGAAACAGATCAATGATGTCCGTGGTGTGCTCGGACTGCGGGCTGATGCGCACCACATCCACGCCCATCGCCTGCATGGCGTCCAGTTCGGGCAGCAGGTTGTAAACCTTGGCGGACTGGGTTTGCGTGCCGTTGAGCACAAGAAAGCTTTCGTTTTCACGAGTACGCATCAGCAGCCCATCGGGGTTGGCGATGCAACTGAACTGGCAGTCGTCCTTGGGCAAATTATGGTGGCGCGCGGTAAAGCAGCGGGCTGAAAACGCCAGCGGCATGCGGCCATAGGCGAAGACTTCCGTCTCCAAGCCCGCCGGGCGGCCTGCTTGCAACAGCGCCAGATCTTTTTGCCCCATCTCCAGCGGCATCACCCAGCGCTTGATGCCCAGTGCGGCCAGCAACGCCAGCGTCGGCACGTTGTAGATATTGAGGTGCGGTCCGGCGACAAAAGGCGCCTTGCCTTCCAGACAATGCACCGCCCCCATGTCATTGGCTTCAACCGTGAAGTCGCCGTTGGCGGCAATTTTGTGCAGCACCGTCACTTCGGCGCCGGACTCAATCAGCACCTGGGTCGACAGCACCACCTCTTTACCAGCGTCGCGCAGGCGAGCACCAATCGTGAGCCAGTCGGCTTGGCGCAACTCATGGCGGCGGGAACACACAGTTTCGCCCAAATACACAATATCGACCGGCGAGGCGGCGATGGTTTCGTAAAAGCTGAACACGGCATCGCGCGTCCAGTAGTACAGCAGGGGTCCGAGAGAGAGTTTCATTTCCATGACCTGTGGTAGGCGCCCAGCGTGTGTTGTTGGCCTTCAGCGATCTTGTTGAGATCACTCATCCAGCTCGGTTTGGCCGAGTAGCGGTGCGGGTTGTCGCGGCAGTTGTCGATGGCTTCACGCCAGACTTTGGTGACTTGTGCCACGTAGGCTGGACTGCGCTGGCGCCCTTCGATCTTGATGGCGCGCACGCCCATCGCCATCAGTTGGGGCAACAGGGAGAGCGTGTTGAGGCTGGTCGGCTCTTCAATGGCGTAGTAGTTTTGCTCATCCCCCACATCAAAGCGGCCTTTGCACAGCGTGGGGTAGCCGGCGTTTTCAGTGGGGGTGTAGCGGTCGATCAGCACACCGTTCAGGCGCGATTCGCGGCCCTGCGGCGTCTCAGTCCAGCGCACCGCTTTGGGGGGCGAGCACACGCCGTTGGTGTTGGGCGCTTCGCCGGTGACGTAGCTCGAAAGTGCACAGCGCCCCTCAACCATCACGCACAGGCTGCCAAAACCGAACACTTCAATTTCAACTGGCGTTTTTTCCAGCAACTGCTCGACTTGCGTCATCGACAGCACGCGCGGCAACACGGCCCGTGAAATACCAAAGTGCTGGTGGTAAAAATTGATCGCCTCGTAGTTGGTCGCCGAGCCCTGCACCGACAAATGCAGGCGCAAGCTGGGGTGGTGTTTAACGGCGTAAGCCATCAAACCAGGGTCCGCCAGAATGACCGCATCGACGCCGCTGTGGGCCGCGCGGTCAATGGCTTTTTGCCACAATTCCGGACTGGCGGCCTGCGGGTAGGTGTTCAGCGCCAGCAGCACTTTGCGGCCCCGGTCATGCGCGTAACGAATGCCGGTGTTGATGGCGGCTTCGTCAAAGTTAAGACCGGCAAAGTTGCGGGCGTTGGTAGCGTCGCGAAATCCGAGGTAGACACAATCGGCGCCGTGGTCGACTGCTGCTTTGAGCGCTGGCAGGCTGCCAGCCGGGCAAACCAGTTCCATCAAGGGGATTGGCAAGGCGCTCTCCGGGGGAGCGAGAGAACGGTCAGCGGTGATATTCATCGTGGGCTTGGAGGTGAGCCACCCAAGCCAAAGTGCTCAGGTGTGTCAAAGATTGCCCCGAAAGGCAAGCAAATTTATATGCGGCGAAGTTATCAGACCCCGCCGAAAATAAGTTGATCCATGTCAAGCAAGACGGCGTTTTGAGGATGCCTCAGTCCGCCAGAACACACTATTTTTAGCCGCCGCAACAACCACCGCAGCACCCGCCAGCGCTCTTGGCTTTGACGGTTTTTCCAATCTGGACGCGCCAGACTTCTGGGCCACTCTCCAGGGCGTCCCAGCTGAATTGACCGGCAGCGCGAATCTCAAACTGGCTGTTCAAGGGCTGGGGGTTATGGTCGTTAATCAACTCCAGGGACTGACCCGGCAGCAAAGCTTCGAAGGTGCTGAAAATCAAGGCATGGCGCTGAGGTGGCGCGATCTGGCGGAGGTCAAGGGTGCTGGCAGAAGTGACGGTCATGGGGAGGCCTTTAAAGATGTATTGTTAATGCCTGTTTACTTTAACCGCTCTTCGCCTTATAAAAAATATGATGGATCAAGTCAAAAGCAGGCCGATCGTACTGTCACGGCAGAGGCCTTAAAACCGGGCATCAAGCCACTTCTTTAGTTCTGCATAAACTGCCGCACTTTGGGGCTCATTGAAGACCTCGTGATACAGGCTCTCAAAACAGCGCGTGGTCACCGTCTGCTTCGGAGCGACCTCGGCAAAGGCTCTGCTACCAGCCGGGTTGACCAGCCGATCAGCGCCTGCATACAACAGCAGCGTGGGCATGAACCAGGTTGCGGCACGCGCCAAAATAGCGGGGCCCGTGTCGTCAATAAAACGGGCCAACCGGCCCGAGATTCGGTCATGCACCAGTTTGTCCGCCTGGTAAGCGGCCACCACCGCCGGGTCGTGCGACAGGAAGGCGGGATTCAAGCCGTTGCCGACCCGTAAATTAGGCGCAATTTTGGGCAATACCGACAGCATCCATTTCTGAAACCGATTGAGACCCGCGTCCAGTGCCGGAGACGACAGCACCAGCGCATCAACCGGACGAATGGCCAGCGCCACAAACTGCGCTGCCACCACGCCCCCCAGACTGTGCCCGAGCAGGATCAACGGGGTCTCGCGGGCCATGCGAACCCGGGAGCTGTCCACGATGTCGGCCAAGTCATCGAGCAAACGGGTGTCAGTGGGCAGGCCGCCACGCACCCCACCCGACTCGCCGTGCCCATACTGGTCGTAACCGCGCACGGCAAACCCCCAGTCGTTCAACTGGCGCGCCAAGGCGTCGTAGCGTCCCGCGTGCTCGCCCAGACCATGTACCAGCAGCACCACACCGCGCATGTGCTGGTCGGTGTCAAGCGGCCAGTCCTGCACGGCGATGTTGTCGCCATCAAGGGCGACAAAGGTAGTGAGCACGCTGTCCATCTTCGGGCGGTCTCGGTCAGGGAACTTGCGAAATGACCTGCGCCACCGCTGCCGTCAACTTCTTGGCATAGGGCACATGCAAGAACTCGTTGGGCCCATGGGCGTTGCTTTTGGGGCCGAGCACGCCACAAACCATCATTTGCGCCTTGGGGAAGCCCTTGGACAACATGCTCATCAGTGGAATGGTGCCGCCCTGGCCGATGTAGCCGCACGGTGCGCCAAAGTAATCTTGCGAGGCGCCATTGAGCGCGTGCTCAAACCACGGCGCGGTGCTGGGTGCGTTCCAGCCGGTGGCGCTGCCCTCGCCCTCAAACGTGACGCGGGCCTGGTACGGCGCGTTGTCTTGCAGCAGGGTTTTGAGTTGCTGCACTGCTACGGCGGCGTCGATCAGCGGCGGCAAACGCAGGCTGAGTTTGAACGCGGTGTACGGCCGCAGCACGTTGCCCGCGTTTTTGAAGTCGGGGAAACCTTCGGCGCCCGTCACGCTCAGCGTCGGTGCCCAGGTGCGGTTGAGCAGCGCCTGCACCGGGTCGGTGGTGGTGGGCAGGGCAAACTGGGTGGAGCCACCGCAGTCGTAGTGCGCCCACGGAAAACGCTTGTACAACTCGTCGCCCAATATCGCCGCTGTCGCGCGGGCTTGAACCATGCGGTCGGCGGGTACATCGCAATGAAACGAGGCGGGCAACAGGCGGCCGGTGGCGCTGTCTTCAAGCCGGTCGAGCACCTGGCGCATGATGCGAAAACTTGACGGCACCAGCCCACTGGCATCGCCCGAGTGCACGCCTTCGGTCAAAATTTCGACCTTTAACACGCCGCTGGCCATGCCGCGCAGGCTGCTGGTGAGCCAGAGCTGGTCGTAATTGCCGGCGCCGGAGTCGAGGCAAATCACCAGCGCCACGTCGCCCAGCCGTGTGCCCAGTGCGTCGATGTAGGGCAGCAAATCATACGAGCCGCTTTCTTCGCAGGTTTCGATCAGGCCGACGATGCGCGGGTGCGGCATATTCTGGCTTTTGAGCGCCTGAATGGCGGCGATGCTGGCGTAAATGGCGTAGCCGTCATCGGCGCCGCCGCGGCCGTACAGCTTGCCGTCCTCGTACTTGGGCGTCCACGGCCCGAGGTCGCTGCGCCAGCCGGTGAATTCGGGTTGCTTGTCGAGGTGGCCGTACATCAGCACGGTCTGTTTTGAGGCCGCCATGTTGGTTTCCGCAGCGCCTGAACCGGAGGAGGCCGCCACTTCAAAAAACAGCACTGGCGTGCGACCTTCCAGACGGATAACTTCGAGCGTCAGCCCGTCCACTTTTTGCGCCATGACCCAGGTGGCGGCGTCCCACACGACGGTGTCGATAAAGCCGTTTTTGACCCAATCGGCATCGAACATAGGCGACTTGGCGGGGATGCGAATGTAGTCTTCCAGCCGGTGGACGATGTCGTCGTCCCAGGCTTGGCTCACTTCGCTCAAGACCTGGGCTGCGTTCAATGTGGATTCTGGGACTCGGGCGTTCATGCATTTCTCCTTGGGCGATTCATCAAAACTGCCGGATATCATGCCACGGGAAGCTATGGGGTGCGCAGGTACGCTGGCGACAACAAATAGTTAAAAAGCGCCCAGTTTCCCGTCAATAATTCGCAAATCAATGGAGCGGCTCATGTCGAATTCGTTAAAGCTGCGGAAAATTTTCGCGTCTGTTGGTTTGGTTGCACTGTACATATTGCTGGCCAAATTGCTGGCCTATTTCTTCGCCGGAAGCCTTGTTATCGATTTTTTGTGGCTGGCCAGTGGCTTGGCATTCGTCGTTGTCAATTCAGGCGGTTATGGGATGCTGCCCGCTGTATTTTTCGGCGCGCTTTTCGGTGGGCTCTGTGGGAATGACACGCATATTTCAGTGGTCATTGACGCAGCGTGTCACATGCTGTCAATCTATCTTGGGGTTCGACTGCTGAACTACGGCGGCGGTTTCAATCCTAG
>NZ_JBAWYV010000008.1:0-64052 GCF_037143375.1 Rhodoferax sp.
AGGGAGTAGGGTACGTTAAATATCCTCGAGAGTTCGAATCTCTCCGTTTCCGCCAAATGAAAACCCTAAGTGATTGATTCACTTAGGGTTTTTTCATTTCTGCTGACATTATTACCAGATTCAATAAATTAAAAAATAATGTCCGTTACGTCAGAAGTGATGCCATCGGCGAAGCCAACTAGGGCAATCAATTTTGTTGATAAATGTTAGAAGTTTCCAAACTTTTCCAGAGGAAACTGGGCGTGCCACATTCAGGCCCTATCATGTGCAATCGCTATATTGCAATGCCTTGACCACCCACCTGTGAAGAAAAACCCTGAAATTCCGTACAACGACCCTCCTGGGGTCAATGTGGTGACACCCTTGCTTGATAAGGTTGCTGGTGCCAACGATTTTTTTCAGACTATCTTTCACAAAAATCCTGAAGCGATGGTGCTGGCGAGCGCGCAAGACGGGAAAATCATTGATGTCAACGAAGAGTGGGTCTCGTTGACTGGTTTTTCGCGTCTGGATGTGATCGGGCAAACAGCGTTGGAGTTTGGGCACTGGCCCGATCAACTGGACGCACTTGAGTTGCTGCTGGCGCCCTTGAAGACTTGTGGCCGGGTCAAGGATGCGGATGTCACTTTGTTGATGAAGGACCATTCCGCGCGTTTGGTGCGCCTGAATGCGTCTTTGGTCGTCATGGAGGGTGAACCCGTAATCGTGATGACCCTGCATGATGTGACCTCCGAACGACTCGCGCAAGAGGCGTTGCGGGCGGGTGAAAGGGTGCTGGCCCAAACAATCGAGAAACTCCGCCGTCAAGTTGAAATGTTTGAGCTGGTCGAGAGCTTGGCCAAGGCCGGGCACTGGATGTCCAATCCCGCCGACGAGCCACTTTTTATGTGGTCCAAGGGCCTGTACCAACTTACCCAAGAGCCCGGCGGAAAAATATTCCCGATCGAAGAGGCACGGGATCGTATTCATCCAGACGACTTGGATGCCTACCTGGCCAAACGTCGGGCATTGGATGGCTCGACATTGAACTATCGCTGGCTGTTTCCTGACCAGCGCTATCACTGGATTCGGACCCAAATGCGCCGGCTGACCAATAGCGATGGTTCCTACACCGATTTAGGGGTGGTGCAGGATTTCACCGAAGAGTACCTGGCCGATCAGATCTTGAAAAACCGCCTGAACCTGATTCAGCAGCTCACCCGTCGCTTGCCTGAAATGGTGTTTCAATTTTCGCAACACTCTGCTCAAAGCGGCGAGTTTGTTTTTGTCAGTGAAGCAGTTCAGTCTATCTTCCGGGTAAGTCCGCAAGAGGCACAAAGCAATTCCAAGTCTATTTTTCGGCGTATTCATCCAGATGATTTGTCCACGGTGCTTCAGTCCATCAGCGATGCGCGTGGCGATGGCATGACATGGGCCCACGAGTTCAGACTTCAGTTTGAGGACGGCAGTGCTCGGGTGGTGTTTGGCAAAGCCATTACGGCGCGCGAAACCGATGGTCAGTTCATGACCTACGGCTCGGTCACGGATATCACCGACCACAAGGCTTCACAGGCTACTTTGCGTGAGAGCGAAGCCCGCTTTCGGGCCCTGACCGAACTCTCGTCAGACTGGTTTTTTGGAGCAAGATGAGCAGTTCCGGTTCACGCGGGTGGACGGTAATTTGACATCGACCAATGCCATGTCCGCTGATAGTTACATCGGCAATACACGATGGGACTTTGATGCCAAAGGTGTGAGTCCGGCGCAATGGGCAGCGCACCGGGCTGGGATGCTGGCGCACGAAACTTTTCATGATTTTGAGATGCAGCGGCTGCGCGCCGATGGTTCCTTGATGTGGGTTGCCATCAGTGGTACTCCCATTTTTGACGCAGAAGGCCGCTTTAAGGGTTATCGCGGTGTGGGTCGAGACATTTCAGCCCGTAAACAGGCCGAAGAAAAAATTGAGCAGTTGGCGTTTTACGACGTGCTCACCGAGTTGCCCAACCGTCGTTTGTTGATGGACCGTCTGCAAAAAGCACTCGCCGTCAGCGATCGCGAAAAGGCAACTGGCGCCTTGTTATTCATCGATCTGGATAACTTCAAGGATCTCAACGACACGCAGGGTCACGATTTAGGTGATTTGCTGCTCAAGCAGGTGGCGCAACGCCTTGTGACCTGCGTTCGCGAGATCGACACCGTCGCCCGCCTGGGCGGTGATGAGTTCGTGGTGATGTTGCAAAACCTGGACAGTGGCATGGCTGCTGCGACCGCGCAGGTGGTGCAGGTCGGCAAGAAAATCATGGCATTGCTCAATCAGGTTTACCTGCTGGGGTCGCAGGAGCACCACAGCACGCCCAGCATCGGGGTCACCCTGTTTGAGGGGCATCACCAATCGATGGATGAATTGCTCAAGCAGGCTGACCTGGCTATGTACGAGTCCAAGGCCGCCGGGCGCAATACCTTGCGGTTTTTTGACCCTGCTATGCAAGCGCTGGTGGCCCAGCGGACCGCGCTTGAAATGGAATTGCGCCAAGGCCTGCAACGCCAGGAGTTGCGCTTGTTTTACCAACCCGTGGTGGACATGAGTGCCCATGTGGTTGGGGTGGAGGCGCTGGTGCGGTGGCAGCATCCCCGGCGCGGTATGGTGTCTCCTGCTGAATTTATTCCCATGGCAGAGCAGACCGGGCTGATCTTGCAGTTGGGGCATTGGGTGCTGGACGTGGCGTGTCGGCAACTGGTGAGTTGGTCAACTCAGACCGACACGGCGCGCCTGACCATGGCAGTAAACGTGAGTGCACGACAGTTCAGGCACGCAGAATTTGTGCCGCAAGTGCTGGCCTTGTTGCGCCAGACCGGCGCTAATCCGCATCTGTTGAAACTGGAACTCACCGAGAGTTTGTTGCTCACCGATCCGCAGGACGCCATTTTGCGTATGGCAGAACTGCGTGGTGTGGGCGTGCGTTTCTCGCTGGATGACTTTGGAACCGGGTATTCATCCTTATCCTATCTGAAGTTGCTGCCGCTGCAACAACTCAAGATTGACCAGTCGTTTGTTCGTGATGTGTTGACTGACCCGAATGATGCAGCTATTGCCAGAACTGTGTTGGCACTCGGGCAAAGTCTGGGATTCCAAGTGGTCGCCGAGGGCGTAGAAACAGTGGGGCAGTGCGAGTTTTTGAAGCAAAACGGCTGCACCTTGTTTCAGGGCTATTTATTTGGCAAGCCGGTACCCATTGAGCAGCTGCAATTGGGTGATTTGTCGTCACAAGCAACTTTATGACGCCAGCGCCTTGCCAAGGCGCTGCAGGGTCTTAGAACGGCGCGTCAGCCGCCGTGTTGTCAGCGTCGCTGTCGGGGCTGTCAACCACCGGTGCGGCTTCAGCCTGAGCTGACGGCGAACGCAAGGTCTGGCGCACCGTGGCTTTTTCGCCAGCACTTGCAAACTTGCTGTATTTGCCCAAGACACTGACCATCTGACCATAAATGCGGGGTGCGCCGGCCATGCATTCTTTTTGTTCCAGAAAGTCGGAGTCGCCTGAGAAGTTGCCCACCAAGCCACCGGCCTCGGTCACCAGCAACGAGCCCGCAGCGACGTCCCAAGGTTGCAGGCCGCACTCAAAGAAGCCATCGGTATAACCTGCAGCCACATAGGCCAGGTCCAGTGCAGCAGAACCGGGGCGACGCAGTCCGGTGGTGAGCTTCATCATGTCGCCCATCATGAGAAGGTAGGTGTTGAAATCGTCACCAGGACGAAACGGGAAGCCGGTAGAAATCAGGCATTCCTGCAAGCGCACTCGTTTGGAAACGCGCAAGCGCCGGTCATTCAGGTAGGCACCCCGGCCTTTGGAGGCTGTGAACAGGTCGTTGCGGCTTGGGTCGTAAATGACCGCTTGTTCGATCTTGCCCTTGACCGCCAGTGCAATGCTGACGCAGTACACCGGCAAGCCGTGGATGAAGTTGGTGGTGCCGTCCAGCGGATCGATGATCCAGATAAATTCTGAACTTTGATCGCCGTGTTCGCGGCCAGATTCTTCAGCCCAGATGCCATGGTCGGGGTAAGCGGTGAGCAGCGTCTCGATGATGGCGGCTTCAGCGGCCTGGTCCACTTCGGTGACGAAGTCGTTGACCTGCTTTTGCGAGATGCGAACCGCTTCGACGTCGAGCGCGGCACGGTTGATGATGGAACCTGCAGCGCGGGCAGCCTTGACGGCCACGTTGATCATTGGGTGAAGATTGGGGGATGCCATAAATTTTTAGATGTTTGTAATGCAGACGGTGAGGTCTGCAAGCAACGAACCAGGAACAAGGGGGAGGAGCTGCACGGCGATGCGGGCAGCGACAATGGTGGGATTTTAACCGCCCCGGTCAATTCTCAAAATTTCAGCCATGCAAACACGTTTTATCCTGATCAACACCAGCCACGCCGGCAATGTGGGTGCGGCTGCCCGCGCCATGAAAACGATGGGGTTCACCGATCTGGTGCTGGTGGCACCGCGCTGGGCCAATGTGCTGAACCGCGAAGAAACCATCCAGCGCGCCAGTGGGGCGCTTGATGTCCTCAAAAATGCGCGCATCGTTGGCACGCTGGACGAGGCGCTTGAGGGCATGACCCATTTGTGCGCCACCGCCATGACGCCGCGTGACTTTGGACCGCCCACGGTGACGCCCCGCGAGCATTTTGAGGTGCTATCTAAAAAAGAGCTACTTACGAAAGCAGCACGGGGGCTAGAGGCTGATTTGGCTAATAATTCAGAGGATGGCGCCGCACTTGGTGCTGAAGTTGCGGTTCAACAAGGCGTCGCATTTTTGTTTGGTTGCGAGCGTTTTGGCATGAGCAACGAAGACGTCTACCGCTGCCATGTGGCTTTGAACATTCCGAGCGACCCCAAGTTTGGTTCGCTCAATCTGGCCGCGGCGATTCAGGTCGTGGCCTATGAGTGGCGACTGGCTTTGGGCGGCTTTGCTGCGCCTGCTTCTGCGCCTCCAGCGTTGCTTGAGGAGGCTCAGGCGCCCACGGGCCATGCCCGCTTTGATGTGCTGGCCGATGCCAGTCAAATGGCAGGCATGCTGGCGCATTGGGAACGCGCCCTGATCTCGATTGGCTTTTTGGACCCGCAGGCCCCCAAGAAACTCATGCCCCGACTGAATCAGCTGTTCAACCGGGCTGGCCTCACACAGGGCGAGATTCATATCTTGCGCGGTATTGCCAAAATGATGGACCAGACGGCCGCGCCGGAAAAGTCCCTGGCGCCTGCAGCAACACCTTCAAAAGGCTAGACTCTGCCGATGTTTTCAAGACTCCGTTCCGACATTCAATGCATTCTTGACCGTGACCCGGCGGCGCGCACGCGCTGGGAGGTGCTCACCTGTTATCCCGGTCTGCACGCCGTGATTTTTCATCGGCAAGCCAACTGGTGCTGGCTTCATGGTTTGAAATGGCTCGGCCGTTTTATTTCCCATGTTGCCCGTTTTTTGACCGGCATTGAAATTCATCCCGGCGCCAAGGTGGGCGAGCGGGTTTTCTTTGACCATGCGATGGGCGTAGTGGTGGGTGAGACCGCCGAAATTGGCGATGGTTGTACCATTTACCAGGGCGTTACGCTGGGCGGCACCTCGCTCTACAAAGGCGCCAAGCGACACCCGACATTGGGGTGTAACGTGGTGGTGGGGGCGGGCGCGCAAGTCCTGGGCGGCTTCACGGTGGGCGATGGTGCCAAGGTGGGTTCCAACGCGGTGGTTACCAAGCCGGTGCCTGCAGGCGCTACCGCTGTCGGCAACCCGGCACGCATCATTCAGGCTGAACTGGACGTCAAGCGCGAAGAAGCGGCTTCCAAAATGGGATTTTCAGCGTATGGCGTCACTCAGAATGACGATCCGTTGAGCCAGGCGATGCGCGGGTTGATTGACAACGCTGGCTCGCAAGAGCACCAGATTTCGTTGCTCTGGAAAGCGATTGAAACGCTACAGGGCAACCGCTCAGCGACAGATTGCGTGCCTGGCGATGCCGCCCTGAGTGAGCACTTTGAGGCCGATAAGCTCAATCAACTGGTCGGAAAATAACGCCTGACTATTAGGTCGGGTTAACGCAGCGTCACCCGACATCATTTCTTGACCAAGTCAGGGCGTCTGTCGAATCGCCGTTTTAGGACGGAACGCCTTGCACACCTCATCATGCGTTTCCAGGTACGGCCCGCCAATCAGGTCGACGCAATAGGGCACAGCAGCAAAAATACCGGCCATGACCGACTTGCCTTCGCCGTCACGCAAACCTTCAAGAGTTTCAGCAATCGCCTTCGGTTGTCCCGGCAGATTGATGATCAGACTTTGGTCGCGAATCACGGCCACTTGGCGCGACAAAATCGCGGTAGGCACAAACTTCAGGCTGATCTGGCGCATTTGCTCCCCAAACCCCGGCATCTCCTTGTGCGCCACCGCCAGCGTGGCCTCGGGCGTCACATCGCGCAGGGCCGGGCCGGTGCCGCCGGTAGTCAACACCAGCGAGCAACCCGCATCCACCAGTTCAATCAAGGTGGCGCTGATGGTGGCTTGCTCATCAGGAATCAGGCGCGGCTCAAATTGCACCGGGTTCTTCAAGGCGCGCGTCAGCCAGTCTTGCAGGGCGGGCAAGCCTTTGTCAATGTAGACACCGGTAGAAGCGCGGTCGCTGACCGAGATGATGCCAATTTTGACGGCGTCAAAGATCGCCGTGATGGGTGTGTTCATCGCTATTTTCTGAATCAGGGAGTTACTCGGCAGGTTTTTCGTTCGCCAGATGTTCACGCGTTATTTGAAAAATATCGCGGTACGCCCGGCCATGGCGCACGGCCTCACCGGGTTTCTCTGGCACAGCGTCTTTACGCGCTTGGCGAATCAGGGCGCGCAGTTGCTGAGAATCGGTGTCGGGGCACTTGAGAATCCACTCACCAAACGCGTCATCATTGGCCAGCAGGCGGTCACGCCAGGTTTCGGCCAGGTGCAACACCAGGTTGTCATGCGCGGAGCCACTGAATTGATCGGTCAGGGCGGCGCGCACAATTTCCAGCGTTTCGGGGTCGAGCAGGCGCATTTGCTTGCCGATGAACTGCATCTGGCGGCGTTTGCCTTCAAAGTTGGTGATGCGGTTCGCTTCGACCACGGCATCCTTGAGTTTTTCGGTCAAGGGCAGGCGCTGCATCCAGGATGCGCGCAATGTCAGCAGGTCTTCACCCAGCTTTTGCAGTTCCAGGCTTTCGCGTTTGAGATCGGTGCGGCTTTGGTCGTCGGTGCCTTTGAGTTCGCGTTTGAGCTCGAGGTCGCGTTCGCTGCCTTCGGCGACGAATTCACCTCTGACGAAGTAACCTTTTTTGAATTTGCGTGACATGGTAGGGAAAATGAGAGAGACGGGCACAGCGTGCCGCAGAGCCAAGTATCATAGCCGCCGATATGAAAAAATCCAAAACGACCCCTACACCGTCCACCGCTGACGCCGGTTTCAGCTACAGCCGCCCCTATTTTGAGGGGCTGGTGGACACCGCCTTGGCCCATGCGAAGAAGCTGGGTGCCACCGATGCCGGTGCAGAAGCCTCTGAAGGCTGTGGCCTGAGCGTCTCGGTGCGCAAGGGGGAATTGGAGAACGTTGAGCGCAACCGCGACAAGTCGCTGGGCGTGACGGTGTACCTGGGCAAGCGTCGCGGCAATGCCAGTACGTCAGATTTTTCCAATGCGGCCATCCAGCAAACGGTGCAGGCTGCTTACGACATTGCGCGTTTCACCGCCGCCGACCCGATGGCGGGTTTGCCCAGCGCCAAAGACGTGGCACCCGAGTCCAAACAACGTACTGACCTCGATCTGTTCTTCCCCTGGGCCATCAACAGCGAGCAGGCGGCCCAGTTGGCCATGGTCTGCGAAGCGGCTGCCCTGCAAACCGACAAACGCATCACCAACAGCGAAGGCGCCAGCGTGTCGGCGCAGCAATCACATTTTTTCAGCGCCCATACACGCGGTTTTCGCGGTGGTTATGCCAGTTCGCGCCATTCGCTGTCGGTGTCACCGATTGCTGGCAAGGGCAGCGACATGCAGCGCGATGCCTGGTACAGCTCCATGCGCAACGCCGATGACCTGGCCGACCCCGTCGCCGTGGGGCGCTACGCCGCAGAGCGCGCCTTGAGTCGACTGAAGTCGCGCAAGATTGCCACCACCGAGTGCCCGATTTTGTTTGAGTCGCCACTGGCGGCCGGTTTGCTGGGCAGCTTTGTGCAAGCCATCAGCGGCGGTGCCTTGTACCGCAAGAGTTCGTTCTTGCTCGATTCGCTGGGCAAGCAGGTGTTGCCCAAGCACATTGATATTCTGGAAGACCCGTTTGTCAAACGCGGCAAAGGCAGTTCGCCGTTTGACGACGAGGGCGTCCGGGTCAAGGCGCGTCAAGTGGTCGAAGCCGGTTGTGTGCAGGGGTACTTTCTGGGCAGCTACTCGGCGCGCAAGCTGGGCATGAAGACCACCGGCAATGCGGGTGGTTCGCACAATTTGAGTTTGACATCGCGTCTGACCCGTCCCGGCGACGATCTGGATGCCATGCTCGAAAAACTCGGCACCGGTTTGTTTGTGACCGAGTTGATGGGCAGCGGCGTGAACTACGTCACCGGCGACTATTCACGCGGCGCCAGCGGCTTCTGGGTCGAAAAAGGCCGCATTGCCTATCCGGTCCATGAAATCACTATTGCCGGCAACATGAAGGCCATGCTCAAAGGCATCAAAGCAGTGGGGGCGGACACCTACAACTACGGCGCCAAGACCATTGGTTCGATCCTGATCAACCGCATGAAGGTGGCAGGCAGCTAATTAGCCTGCGAGTGCTGCTTTGACTGCGGCTGAAATCTGACCCATTTCAGCTTTGCCGGCCAGGCGCGCCTTGGCGGCGCCCATCACCTTGCCCATGTCGCCGGGGCCTGCGTTGCGGCCTAGTTCAGCGGCTAATTCCGTCACGATGGCTTTGACTTCAGTGGCCACTTCGTCGGCGCTCAGGCGCTGGGGCAAGTACACCTCCAGCACCTTGATCTCGGCGGCTTCCTTGTCGGCCAGGTCCATGCGGTTGGCGAGCGTGAACGCGGTGATCGAGTCTTTGCGCTGCTTGATGAGTTTGTCTACGATGGCGACCATGGTGACGTCGTCCACCACGATGCGTTCATCCACTTCTTTTTGCTTGGCCGCGGCCAGCAGCAGGCGGATGGTGCCCAGGCGCTCGCTGTCTTTGGCACGCATGGCGTTTTTCATGTCTTCGGTAACTTGGTCTTTAAGTGACATTGGGAGAGGTCCTTATTGCGTGAGGGGTGAAAAGTGATAGGACGTAAAAAAACCCACCTGAGCGTCCCCGGTGGGCTTTTTTTGAGCCTTTGCAGGCTCTAAGCTGTTGAGGGCAGAACGGGTTCGTTACAGGTAACGAGGGTCTGTCTCGCAAGGCTCATGTATTTTTAGTACATCTTCTTGGGCAACTGCATGGCGCGAATGCGCTTGTAGTTGCGCTTGACGGCAGCAGCCTTCTTGCGCTTGCGCTCGGCGGTTGGCTTTTCATAGAACTCGCGCGCACGCAAGTCAGTCAACAAGCCCAATTTTTCAATGGTGCGTTTGAAGCGGCGAAGCGCTACGTCGAAGGGTTCGTTTTCTTTAACACGGATCGTTGTCATTACGTAAAGTTATCCAGATTGTGCAGACTTCTATCAAAAGGAGATCGAGCCGTTTGACGAACATCATGCGATTTTCCCCGCTTTAAAGTTGATCAGGCAGCGGGGGTTTGCCAGCAAAGCCTTGGATTATAGCGGTACTTCAATCGGGTGAAATGACTTTTGTCAAGCCAGATTTTAGGCCGGCGCCAAAGCAGGGCGCAATTTAGCCGCCAAGCCCTGCGCGCAGGCGAAGCCGCTGGCCCAGGCCCACTGAAAGTTATAGCCGCCCAGCCAGCCCGTGACGTCGACCACTTCGCCAATGAAATAGAGGCCGGGTTGCCTGGATTCCATCGTTTGCCCGGACAGCGCTTTGGTGTCTACGCCACCGGCGGTGACTTCGGCTTTTTTGTAGCCTTCGGTGCCGGTCGGGGTGAGCTCCCAGCGCGTCAGGCGCTCGGCCAGTGCATTCAAGGTCTTGTCGGAGGCCTCGCTGATGGGGCGCTGCCAGTTGTGACCCAGCGCTGCGCCTTGTGCGACCCAGGTGTCGGCCAAACGGGACGGCACCAGCGCGGCCAGTTCGTTGGCAATCAGCTTGCGTGAGATGGATTTGGCTTGACTCAGGAGTTGACTCACCTCCGTGCCCGGCGCCAGATTCAGGCGAATTGGCGTGCCGGTCTGCCAGTAACTCGATATTTGCAGCACGCCGGGGCCACTCAAACCGCGGTGGGTGAACAGCAGGTCTTCCGAGAAAGTGGTGCTGGTTTTCTTGGTGCCGGTGGCAATTTGCACTGGCAGCGACAAACCCGACAAGGAGGCAAACGGCGCCCAGGCTGCGTCATCAAAAGTCAGGGGTACCAGCGCCGGGCGCGGCGTGACCACGGGCAGCTCAAACTGGCGGGCGATGCGGTAGCCGAAATCAGTGGCGCCAATTTTCGGAATCGCCAAACCCCCGGTGGCGATCACAACGGCAGCGCATTGGATGGTTCCCATGGAACTATCGATTTCATAGCTGCTTGCGCTGGATCCACTTGGGCTAGAGGCCAAAAACCTTATATTTTTAACGCTGCAGGGCTGCCAGCGCGTGACGCCGCCGGCAGCGCATTCGGCCAGCAGCATCTGGATGATGTCTTCGGCGGAGCGGTCGCAAAACAGCTGGCCTTTGTGCTTTTCATGGAACGGGATCTGGTGTTTATCCAGCAGGGCGACAAAGTCGCGCGGTGTGTAGCGCGACAGGGCCGAGCGGCAAAAGTTAGGGTTGTCGCCCAGAAAGTTGGCCGGCGTGGTGCCCCGGTTGGTGAAGTTGCAGCGACCACCGCCTGAGATGCGGATTTTTTCAGCCACCTTGTCGCTGTGGTCGATCACCAGCACCTTCAGGCCGAGTTGCCCCGCCACGCCCGCACAGAACAAACCGGCCGCACCGGCGCCCACAATCACCACATCAAAATTTTGCATGGGGCGAAGTTTAGACGCCGCTGCCCCGGCCGGGCTTCGCTCAGGCGTAAGCCGTTTGAAGCGTTTGCAGTGGCTGCTGCAAGGCGAGCAGGCCCTTCAATACATCGCCCACCACAATCACGCTGGGGCTGGCGAGGTCTTCACGCTCAATGGTGGCGCACAACTCACCCAGTGTGCAGACCGCATGGTGCTGAGTCGCCAGGCTGGCGCTCTGGATGACGGCAACTGGCGTGCTGCCGGGCAAACCGTGCAGCAACTCGCTCTGGATGTGGGCGGCACCGCTCACGCCCATGTAAATAACCAGCGTAAGGCGGGCCTGGTGGGCGGTGGCGGAGAGTGCTTTCCAGTCGGTGCCGGTCGATCCGGGCTTGGCGTGGCCGGTTACAAACACCACGCCGTGAGCGTGTTCTCGGTGGGTGAGGGGCACGCCCAGCGAGGTCATGGCGGCTAGGCCAGCAGTGATGCCGTTGACCACGGTGACTTCAATGCCTGCGGCTTGCAAATGTTCAACCTCTTCACCGCCACGGCCAAAGACAAACGGGTCGCCGCCTTTGAGACGCACCACGGTTTCGCCTTCGCGCACGGCCATGATGGTCAGCTTCTCGATAAAGGCTTGCGGGGTTGACTTGCAGCCGCCGCGCTTGCCCACATGGATGATGCGGGCCTTGGGCGAGGCGAGTGCCACGATGGCTTCGCTGACCAGGTCGTCCACCAGCAGCACGGTGGCTATCTGGATCGCTTTCAGGGCCTTGATGGTGAGCAACTCGGGGTCGCCCGGGCCCGCGCCGACGAGCGTGCAGCTGCCTTGGCCTTGGACCTGGGCGGGTGGTATTTTTTGTGTCATGGTGTCGTCCTCTTTTGCTGGGACAGTTGCACGATGTGTGCCACTTGCAAGGCGATGGGGGCTGGAATTGGTTCTTGCCCGTCCAACACCGCTTTTATCCAGGTCGCAGTGCTCTGGGCATCCGGCGCGGGCAGGCCCGGCACACTGGTAAGCGAGCCACTTTGTGCCTCTTGCACGCGGGTGGCCTGACCGTCATAAAAAGCGTCCATCGCAGGCGTGCGGCGGGCATCGGCCACTGGTTCGCCTTCGGTGCCGCGCAGCAGCAGGGCAGTGGCATGCACCAGACGGAAGGTGGCAGTCATCGACTCGGCATATTCCGGGTGCGTGTAGCTGCTCACCACCACGGCCGAAACTTCGCAGGGGTTCATCAGCTTGACCAGACTGTGCGCCGGGTTGCGCAGGCCAATCACGCGGCGCACGTCCAGCAAGCGCTGCAATCCGGGGAGTAACAGGCCTGAGGGCACAAATTTCACCGTGCCAGGTGCTACTTTTTCAATAGCTACTTGCGCAGGTACGGCAAGGGCTAGAAGCACATTTTGTGTTGAAACCCGGCTGGATTCAGTCGCCATGCCGTGCACCACCACCGGCAGGCCTTCGCGTGCCAGCAGCAAGGCCAGCAAGGGCGTGAGCACCGGCAGTTTGCGTGCACCGTTGTAGCTTGGCAGCACCACGGCAGTGCGGCCTTGTGTCGGGATTTTGTGCAGCCGGGCATGGGTGGCGTCCAGAAAACCGGCCATCTCTTCAGGCGTTTCGCCTTTGATGCGCATGGCCACGCAAAAGGCGCCTATTTCAAAATCAGTCACCGAGCCGTCGAGCACTTGCCCGAACAGGTCTGCGGCTTGTTCGCGGCTGAGAGAACGGGCGCCGTCTTTGCCGCGCCCAATTTCCTTGATGTAGTGACTGATGCCCATGTGTTCCTATGACTTGTTGATACGGGCGTACAAAGTGGTTACTTTGTCCATGACCTGAAGCAGATTTTCGCTGGTCACAAAGACATCGCTGGCTCCCCGTCCATTACTTGTGGCGTGGGTCTTCAGGGTGGTGTCGAAAAACAGCCATTGCGCATCCGCCAGCACCAGCTCCTGCTTGATCTCGGCGCTCGCTTCTGGCGCGTTGCGCAAGGTTTCAAGTGCTGCGACGAACTCAGTGCGGGCTTTGCTCAATTCCGCGCTCGAGGTGGTGGTGTCAATCTTCCAGGCCATCGACAGGTAGTACTTGGCCATGCGTTGCGACAGCATGCGCTGGCGCCCCGCGATGTTGACCAATTTACCGACCGGCTTGCCCGACATTTGCTCCAACAGCCCGGTGCCCTTGTTGGCCAGCGCCAGCACCTTCGCGTCCTGCACTAACAGTTCTGCGGCTTTAGTGGCTGCAGGCGTGGTGCCCACCAACAGTGATTTGTAGACCGACCACTCGCTTTCAAGCTGGGTGTAGGTGTCGCGCACCGGGCCGGCTGGGGCGAAGGACTTGAGCTCAACCAACTGCCGGTCAAAAAGGGCCAGGGACTGGTCCAGTACCTTGGCGGCGGCGGGGACTTGGACTTGTTGGCCCAGGCATAAATAGGCTTTGGCCATGCGCTGTGACAGCATGCGTTGGCGTCCGGCCTTGTTGATGGCGTCGTTCATGTCGCTTACCTGAGCCGGTGCCGCCAAGGCCGTCGAGGCAGCCCAGGCTACGAATATTCTGCGGTTCAATTTCAGGGTCATGGAAATGATCTCGGTTAATCCGGGGGCATCCCGGCACGGGGCTGACTTGGCGTGAACCGGATTGTCCGGGGTATGCACCGTGTTTTCCATGAAGTAGAACAAGGGCATTCACGGTTTATGCAACCCTGAATGCCCTGCACTCAGGCGGTTTGGGGTGCCGCGATGCAGGCCTTTACCATTCGCTGCAGTTGCGGCACACAGGAGCCGCAATGGGTGCCGCATTTCAGTGCGCTTTGCAGGGAGGCAAGGCGTTCGGGGGCTGAGCCCTGGGCTTGGTCCAGGTGCGCCTCAATCGCCATATCGGTCACGTTGAAGCAAGCACACACGGACTTGCCGCGCGATACCACTTGCACCGGTGGATTGGCACCGGGCAGGAGCAGGGCGCGGCCATAGTCTTGGGCCGGCAGCTCGTCTTGCAGCAGCGTGGTGATCCAGCCTTGAGCACGGGTGTCTCCGGCCAACAGGAAACCTTCCAGCGTGGCGTGGTCCTCGCCCCGTTGCAGCAGCGCGGCCCGGCGCTGTCCCCGTTTTTTGTCGGCGTAGCGGACCACATAAGGGTTGTCCAGATTCAATAGCGATTCGATCTGCGCCAGCAGCGCGTCGTCTGGTGCCTCGGTGTGACTGGCGCGAAACAACAGGCCGGTTCGCTCTGACGTGGGGCTGGAGAAAGGCACACAACTTGCGAAAGAAAACTGCGCCATCAAGGGCTTGAGCTCGGAGTGCGCGGCCAGCACATGGTCGCCCGGCAGCCAGGCCACGGCCAGCAGCGACCAGGGCAGTTCGGCCTTCAGGACCTTGACGGCGGCGTGTTTGAACTCAGGCTGTTTGGAGACCGGGCAAAAGGCCGAGGTCGTGAGCGCGTTGACGCCCGCCAACCGCTGGCCGGTGGCGCTGATACCACTGATGTATTCCTCGCCCCAGTGCATCGCCATGAAGACCTGGCTCATGCCCAGTTCCGGGCTGGCTTGCACCGGCACCAGAATGGAGCCGCGCTTGCTGGTGAGGTGCACCAAATCGCCCTCTTTTAAAAGGCGGCGTGCCATGTCTTGCGGGTTCATTTGCAGCGCTGGTTCGCTGACGTGACCAAACAGCTTGCCCAGCGTGCCAGTGCGGCTCATGCCGTGCCACTGGTCGCGCAGGCGCCCGGTGGTCAGCGAGAACGGGTAGCGTGACTCACGCGGCTCGGCCACCGGTTGGTAGGTGGCGTTGATGAAGCGGGCGCGGCCGTCGGGGGTGGGGAAAATACAGTCTTGGTATAGCCTTGGTTGGCCGTGGCTTGCGCCTTCGGGCATCGGCCATTGTTGGGGTGAGTCCTCCAGCGCGGCGTAACTCAGGCCGGTGATGTCGAGGTCGCGGCCCCGGGTCGATTCGCGGTGCTCGTGCCAGATGGATTCCGGGGTTGGGTAGGGAAAAAGGGTGTGCTTCGGTCCGATCCCCATGGCTTCGAGCCGGTGTGCAAAGTCGACACCGATTTGCCAGTCGTGGCGTGCTTGGCCGGGGGCGCTCACGGCGGCGCGCACGCGGGAGATGCGGCGTTCGCTATTGGTCACCGTGCCTTCTTTTTCGCCCCAGGTGGTCGCGGGCAGCAACAGGTCAGCGTAGCGACAAGTGGCCGTGGTGGCGAAGGCTTCTTGCACCACCACGAACTCGGCGCGCGCCAAAGCACGGCGCACGGTGGTCTGGTCGGGCATGGATTGCGCGGGGTTGGTGCAGGCAATCCACAGCGCTTTGATCTCGCCATCGGCGGCGGCCTGGAACATCTCAATCGCCGTTTTTCCCGGTTTGGCGGGCACGTCGGGGATACCCCACAGCGCCGCCACTTCGGCGCGGTGCACAGGGTTGCTCAGGTCGCGGTGCGCGGACAGCAGGTTGGCCATGCCGCCAACTTCGCGTCCGCCCATGGCGTTGGGCTGGCCGGTCAGTGAAAAGGGTCCGGCGCCGGGTTTGCCGATCTGCCCGGTGGCGAGGTGCAGGTTGATCAGCGCGGTGTTTTTGGCGGTGCCGCTGCTGGACTGGTTCAGGCCCTGGCAGTAGAGGCTGAGGGTCGGTGTGCGGCTGGTATTTGCAAAGCTGGTGCCTTGCGTGCCATCTGGCAAATTGGCTGTGCCCTGCAGCCCTGCAAACAGTTGAGCCGCCTTGAATAAATCTTCTTTGGCGATGCCGCAGGTTTGCGCCACCACTTCCGGCGTGCAGTCTCGCACGGTGGCTTTGAGAGCATCAAAACCCGTGGTGTGGGCGCCCAGATAGGCGGTGTCTATCCAGCCTTCCCACAGCATGATGTGCAGCATGCCGTTGAACAGCATCACGTCGGTGCCGGGTTGGATGGGTAGAAATAAATCAGCAATCTCGGAGGTGTCGGTTCGGCGCGGATCGCACACCACAATTTTCAAAGCGGGGTTGGCGCGGCGGGCATCTTCGATGCGGCGAAACAGGATCGGGTGCGCGTAGGCGGTGTTGGAGCCGACGATAAAAATCGTGCCTGCATGGTTCACATCGTCGTAGCAGGTGGGGGGCGAATCCATGCCCAGCGTCTGCTTGTAGCCAGCCACCGCGCTGCTCATGCACAGACGCGAATTGCTGTCGATGTTGTTGGTGCCGATCAGGCCTTTGGCCAGTTTGTTGAAGACGTAGTAGTCCTCGGTCAGCAACTGGCCAGAGATGTAGAAACCCACCGCATCGGGGCCGTGTTCGGTGATGACTTGGCTGAATTTGTCGGTGGCCAGGTTCAGCGCGGCGTCCCAACCGAGGCGCTGCGGTGCCACGCCGCGTTGCAGGCGGCGCATCGGTTGTAGCAACCGGGTTTGCTGCGAGACGCTGGCGCTGGCTGTGAGGTGCAGCGTGGCGCCCTTGGTGCAGAGTCGCCCGAAGTTGGCCGGGTGATCGGGGTCGCCGCGCACCCCGGTGATCTGGTTGCCAGCGGTTTCGATGACAACGCCGCAGCCGACGCCGCAGTAGGGGCAGGTAGATTTGGTTTCCATCATGGCAGCCTTCATCAGCGTGTGGGTCAGGTCGTCAACGCTGCTTTGCAAGCCGGCCCGGCGGTGGGCGTCGTGAGGTCCAGCGCGTGGCTGGCGAGTTCATGCGCATCCAGCAGCACCGCACCGTCTTCCACCTTCACGCTGAATTTGGGCGTGCAGCCCTCGTCAGGCGCTGCTGCCTGGCCGGTGCACATGCCTATGTTCCAGTTGTGCAGCGGGCAGGCCACGCTGCTGCCAAACACAATGCCTTGCGACAACGGGCCGCCCTTGTGCGGGCAGCGGTCGAGCAGGGCAAACACCTCGTCCTGGGCGTTGCGAAACACCGCCACGTCCATGCCTTGCGGACGCGCCACACAGCGGGCACCCAAAACCGGGATATCCGATACCAGACAGATTTTTTTCCAGTTGCTCATTTGTCAATCTTTCTGCTATATTTTTTATAGCTTCTTGCGCAAGTAATACGGGGGCTAGAGGCTTATTTCTTATAAATATATAGCGTTCAGGCCGGGATCGCCAGCTTGTCGAACTGCCGGGTATCGACCTCGGCTTTGTCGAACTCAAACCACGGATCGGGCTCGCCGTCCAGTGCAAACTGCAGGTTCTCCCACAGCGCTTGGCGGCCTTCGTGGTCGTCCAGAATCTTCTTCTTGACGTAGTCCAGACCGACGCGGTTCACGTAATGCACGGTGCGTTCCAGGTACCAGCCCTCTTGCCGGTACAACTCAATGAACGCGCCGGTGAACTCCAGTACTTCGGCACTGGTTTTGAGCTTGACGAAGAAGTGCGCCACTTCGGTTTTGATGCCGCCATTGCCCGCCACATACATCTCCCAGCCGCTGTCGACGCCGATGATGCCGACGTCCTTGATGCCGGCCTCGGCGCAATTGCGCGGGCAACCGCTGACCGCGTATTTGACTTTGTGCGGGGCATACATGCGCCACATGGCGCGCTCCAGGTCCTTGCCCATTTGCGTGCTGTCTTGCGTGCCCATGCGGCACCATTCCGAGCCGACGCAGGTTTTGACCGTGCGCAGTGCTTTGGCGTAGGCGTGGCCGCAAGGCATGCCGATGTCTTTCCAGACGTTTTGTAAATCTTCCTTCTTCACCCCCAGCAAGTCGATGCGCTGGCCGCCGGTGACCTTGACCGTAGGAATGTTGTACTTCTCCACCACGTCGGCAATGCGGCGCAGTTCGCTGGCGTTCGTCTCACCGCCCCACATGCGCGGGATGACGGAGTAGGTGCCGTCCTTCTGGATATTGGCGTGGCTGCGCTCGTTGATGGCGCGGCTTTGCGGGTCGTCCTTCGCAAGTTTGGGCCAGCTGCTGGTGACGTAGTAGTTGACCGCCGGGCGGCAGCTTGGGCAGCCGTTGGGCGTCTTCCATACCATGAATTTATAGACGCTGTCGATAGTCAGCAGCTTGTTGTTTCGAATGGCTTCGCGCACCGCCTGATGGCCGTGGTCGGTGCAGGCGCATAGGGCCTTGGTCTTGGGCGTGGCCGAGTAGTCGCCACCCGCCGTGAACATCAGCAGTTGCTCCACCAGCCCGGTGCAGGAGCCGCACGATGCGCTGGCTTTGGTCTGCTTGCGCACTTCGTCCAGCGTGAACAGCCCTTTGTCCTTGATCGCTTTGCAGATGGTGCCTTTGGTGACGCCGTTACAACCGCAAACTTCGTCGCTGTCCGCCATGGCTGCGGCCTTGTTGTGGCCTTGGTGGCCGACATCGCCGATGTTGGACTCGCCAAACATCAGCTTGTCGCGGATGTCAGAAATTGAGCGGCCATCGCGCAACAATTTGAAGTACCAGCTGCCGTCCACCGTGTCGCCGTAGAGGCAGGCGCCGATCAACTTATCGTCCTTGATGACCAGCTTTTTGTAGACGCCCGCAAACGGGTCGCTCATCACGATTTCTTCGGTGTTCTCGCCGCCCATGAACTCGCCAGCGCTGAATAAATCAATGCCGGTGACCTTGAGTTTGGTCGAAGTCAGCGAGCCCAGGTAGCGACCAATGCCGAACTCGGCCAGGTGGTTGGCCGCTACTTTGGCCTGTTCAAACAAAGGCGCGACCAGCCCGTAGGCTATGCCGCGGTGCGCCGCACATTCGCCGACCGAGTAGATGCGGGCATCGGTCACGGTTTGCAGCGTGTCGGTGACGACAATGCCCTTGTTGCAGTGCAAGCGCATGGACTCGGCCAATGCGGTGTTGGGACGAATGCCCACGGCCATCACCACCAGGTCGGCGGGCGCCACGGTGCCGTCCTTGAATTTGATGGCGGTGACGCGACCCTCCGGCCCGCCCACCAACTCTTGTGTCTGTGCGCCCAACAGGAATTTCAGGCCGCGTTCTTCCAGAGATTTTTGCAGCAGTTTGCCGGCCACGCTGTCCAGTTGGCGCTCCATCAGGGTCGGCATCACATGCACCACGCTCACCGTCATGCCACGCAGCATCAGACCGTTGGCTGCTTCGAGTCCGAGCAAGCCGCCACCAATGACGATCGCGTGCTGGTATTTGGTCGCAGCGTCGATCATCGCGTTGGTATCGGCAATGTCACGGTAGGCAATCACGCCTGCCAAATCCTTGCCGGGAATGGGCAGGATGAAAGGAGTAGAGCCGGTGGCCATCAGCAGGCGGTCGTACCCGGTGCTGATGGTTTCGCCCGTTGCGTTGGTGGCATGCACCAGGCGCTTGATGCGGTCCACTTCGGTGACTTTCCAGCCTGCATGGAGGGTGATGCTGTTGTCTTTGTACCAGTCCCATGAGTTCAAAATGATCTCGTCAATGGTCTGCTCGCCAGCCAGCACGGGCGACAACAAAATCCGGTTGTAGTTGGGGTGTGGCTCGGCGCCAAAGACGGTGATGTCGTACAGGTCGGGCGCTATTTTCAGCAGCTCTTCGAGCGTGCGGACACCGGCCATGCCGTTGCCAATCATGACGAGTTTTTGTTTGGTTTTGGGGGCTGCGCGCATGTCCATGATGGTTCCTGTTCGGTGTTGGTTACGCAGCTTTCTCTACATGCGACTGGCGCGTGTAGAGAAAGTCAATCACGGCCTTGCGGTAGTGCAGGTACTGGGCGCTGTCGGCCAACTCCACCCGGTTGCGCGGGCGTGGCAGATCGACGCTGAGCACCTCGCCGATGGTGGCGCTGGGGCCGTTGGTCATCATCACAATCTTGTCTGACAGCAGCACCGCTTCGTCCACATCGTGCGTCACCATCACAACCGTGCTTTGGGTCTTGGCGACGATTTGCAGCAACTCGTCTTGCAGTTTGGCGCGGGTTAGGGCGTCGAGCGCTCCAAAGGGCTCGTCCATCAGCAGCACTTTGGGTTCCATCGCCAGGGCCCGGGCAATGCCGACGCGCTGTTTCATGCCGCCCGAGATTTCGCCAGGGCGTTTTTGCGCGGCAGCGGTCAAACCGACCAAGGCCAGCGCGGCATCGGTGCGGGTCTTGAGCTGGGCTTTGTTCTCGGACGAGGCGCCAGTGGTTTTGTTGGCCGCACCAAAGACGCGCTCAATGCCGAGGTACACGTTCTCGAAGCAGGTCAACCAGGGCAAGAGAGAATGGTTCTGAAACACCACCGCCCGCTCAGGGCCAGGGCCAGCGATTTCGCGGTTGGCACAGAGCAAGTGGCCCTGCGTAGGCAGGGTCAAACCCGCAATCAGGTTCAGCAAGGTGGACTTGCCGCAACCTGAGTGGCCGATGAGCGCCACGAACTCGCCTTTGGCCACATTCAGGTTCACGTATTGCAACGCGCAGAAGGGACCTTTTCGGGTCTTAAAAACTTGCTCAACGCCAGAGATTTCAATGTAATTGGTGTTCATGACTTGACCTCTTCAAACGTGAATGCGGTGGCGATTTTGATCAGGGCGTATTCCAGAATCAGGCCGACGATGCCAATCACAAAGATGGCGATGATGATGTTTTTGACGTTCAGGTTGTTCCACTCGTCCCACACCCAGAAGCCGATGCCGACGCCGCCGGTCAACATTTCTGCGGCGACGATCACCAACCACGCGGTGCCGACCGCGAGGCGCACGCCGGTCAGCATGTAGGGCAGCACCGAGGGGAACAAAATCTTGGTGACGATCTTCCATTCGGACAGGTTCAGCACCCGCGCCACGTTCATGTAATCCTGCGGCACACGTTGCACACCGACCGCGGTGTTGATGATCATGGGCCAGATCGAGCAGATAAAAATCGTCCAGATCGCTGCCGGGTTGGCGCCTTTAAAAACCAGCAAGCCAATCGGCAACCAGGCCAGTGGGGACACCGGGCGCAACAGGCTGATGAGTGGGTTAAACATGCGGCTCAAAAACTCAAACCGGCCGACCATGAAACCAACCGGAATACCGACCGCTGCCGCCAAACCAAAGCCGACCGCCACACGCTCCAGCGAGGCCAGAATGTTCCAGCCCACGCCTTGGTCGTTCGGGCCTTTGCGGTAGAACGGGTCACTGAAAATGATGACCGCTTGTTTGAAGGTCTCGGTCGGCGACGGGATGCTGCTGGCAGTCGAGATCGACACCAGCGCCCAGACGCCAATCAGCAGCATCAAGCCGAAAATCGGCGGCAGCACCGCCAGCCAGAAAGCGCGTCGGTCATACGACTGCTTGACCGCCACAGCCACGAAGTCGCGGCCTCGTGCTCGTTGGTGATGCTCGCCACCGGCTGTTTTTTTCTGACTGATGTCGGCGGCAGGCGTTGTCGGCGCCACCGGATTTTCGAGCGGGGAATGAAAAACGGCGCTGGTCATGGTGTTCTCCTGAGGGGGTTAGCGCCCTCTCCTTGTGGGAGAGGGTTGGGGGTGAGGGCGGTTTCAGGCCTTGATCTTGAATCCGTCGGCGTATTTCTTGGGGTCTTTGCCATCCCACACCACGCCGTCCATCAGCTTGGCTGAGCGCATCACATCCTTCGGGATAGGTGTCTTGCTGGCAGTCGCGGCCTGCTTGTAGATGTCGATCTGGTTGATCTGCTTGGCCACTGCCAGATAGTCAGGGTGGTCCTTGAGCAAGCCCCAACGTTTTTGCTGGGTGAGGAACCACATGCCGTCTGACAGGTATGGAAAATTGACCGCGCCGTCGTTGTAGAACTTCATGTAGTTCGGGTCGTCCCAAGTCTTGCCCATGCCATTTTGGTAGCGGCCCATGATGCGCTGGTTGATCGCGTCGACGCTGGTGTTGACATAGGACTTTTCGGCAATGGTCTCGGCCATTTTGTTTTTGTTGGCCAGACCTGCGTCAATCCAGCGTCCGGCTTCCAGAATGGCTGCCGTCACAGCGCGCGCCGTGTTCGGGTATTTCTTGACAAAGTCGCCGGTGGTGCCGAGCACCTTTTCGGGGTGGTCTTTCCAGATGTCTTGCGTGGTGGCCGCCGTGACGCCGATGCCGTCGATGATGGCGCGGTGGTTCCAGGGTTCGCCCACACAAAAACCGTCCATATTGCCGACTCGCATATTGGCCACCATCTGCGGTGGTGGCACGGTGATGACCTTGGCGCCCTTGATCGGGTCAATGCCGTTGGCCGCCATCCAGTAGTACAGCCACATGGCGTGGGTGCCGGTCGGAAAGGTCTGGGCAAAAATGTATTCGCGCTTTTCGGCCGCCATCAGTTTGGCGAGGCCGGCACCGTCCACGGCTCCCTTGTCGGCGAGTTTTTTGGAGAGCGTGATGGCCTGGCCGTTTTGGTTCAGCGTCATCAGCACGGCCATGTCTTTTTTGGCACCACCGACCCCGAGATGCACGCCGTAAATCAGGCCGTACAAGACGTGGGCAAAATCGAGTTCGCCAGTGACCAGTTTGTCGCGCACACCAGCCCAACTAGCTTCCTTGGTAGGAATAATTTTGACGCCGTATTTCTTGTCGATGCCGAGCGCCGAGGCCATCACCACGCTGGCGCAATCGGTCAGCGGAATGAAGCCGATTTTGACCTCGGTCTTTTCGGGTGCATCGGAGCCGCCCGCGTAAACAACCGAGCGCAGGGCCGGGCTGATGCCCACTGTGCCGATGGCTGCCGTTTGCAATACCGCACGGCGGCTGAGGCTGGATTTAAGAAGATCAGTCATGGCAACGTTCCTTAAAGTGTTGGGGAATGTCCCGCAAGGTTTCAGAAATAAAAAAGGCGTCCACACAGGCTTCAAAACGCTTTCGCGCGATGAAGCCGTGGGGACGCCTTTGTCCGGTTACGAAGTTCCGAATCCGCCGTTGGACCCGAACCCTCGCTTGGCCCTTGCGGGTTACGGAGTTATCTAAGCAATGACTGTGCCAGTTTTATGAAAGACTCATTTGCTATTTAATTAATAGCTGTTTACGCAGGTGGTATGTGGGCTACACGCCATTTATATCCTTAACCTTGTGCCAAGCACTGTTGTTGTGCGGTGCACCAATTCAGGGTTGGCGTAGGCCAGAGAGCTACTAACTTTGCGGAGTTCGCATATTTTGTACACTGTGGAACGACATGCAAAACCAACAGCGCATTGACGCAGAAGCACAATTTTTCGAGGGCAATCGGCACATGGCGGCCGGCAATTTCGACGCCGCCGAAAACTGCTTTCGACAAGCCATCCGACTGGCTCCTGATTTGTCTGAAGCCTATGGCAATCTTGGTTTCGTCATGGACCACCAAGGGGACGTCGTGCAAGCGGAAGACTGCTATCGGCAGTCCTTGGCGCTGGACCCGGGGAGTTCGACGCTGCACCTGAATCTTGGGGCGCTGCTGGCCAGCCAGAAACGATTTAAGCAGGCTCAGGCAGCCTACGAAGAGGCCATTTTTCATGAACCACAATCACCGGCCGCCTGGTCAAACCTGGGGGCACTGTTTGCGGGCATGAAGCGTGAGGAGGAAGCCGAGAGTTGTTTGCGAAAAGCGATTCAGCTGGATGGCTCCTATGCCAAAGCACATTTCAATCTAAGCTATCTGTTGTTGCGCCAGGGCCGTTTTGAGGAAGGTTTGCGAAGTCTGGAGGCGCGAGATTGGTACACCGCACTGGCGAACTATCTGGCGTGTCCACGCTGGCAAGGCGAATCGCTGGTTGGCAAATCCCTGCTGATTGGTTATGAGGCCGGTCATGGCGACATGATTCAGTTTTGCCGCTATGCGAAGGCGCTCAAGGCGCAAGGTGCGGGCCGCATCACGCTGTTGTGTCACCCGGCCTTGAAGACGCTGCTGATGACGCTGGACAGTGTGGATGCGGTCATGGCTTATGACGAGAACATCCCCAAGTCTGGCTGGGATTTCTGGACGCCATTGATGAGCATTCCCTACTATTGCCAGACACGCGCCGAAAATATTCCAGCCGAGATTCCTTACCTTCAAGCCAACGCGGGGTTGATGCCGAAGTGGCGTGACGCGTTACCTGACGCTAGCCTGCGGGTGGGTCTGGTTTGGAAAGGCAACCCGAAATTTGAAA
This sequence comes from Rhodoferax sp., assembly GCF_037143375.1. GTDB lineage: Bacteria > Pseudomonadota > Gammaproteobacteria > Burkholderiales > Burkholderiaceae_C > Rhodoferax. The sequence continues at coordinate 24,000 of NZ_JBAWYV010000008.1, forward strand.
ATGACGCCGATCGTTCGCTGGCGAGTCTGGACCTGCTGGCGCCTTTGGGAGCCGTGAAACAGGCTTGCTTTATCAGTCTGCAAAAAGGCGAAGGTGAAGACGAGGCTTTGCGGCCACCGACCGGACTTTCCCTGCTGGCTCTGGGGTCCCAGATGACGGACTTTGCCGATGCGGCGGCCATTGTGGCTCAACTTGACCTGGTGATTTGCGTGGACACCGCCATGGCGCATTTGACGGCGGCGCTGGGCAAACCATGCTGGTTGTTGCTGCCAGATTACATGACCGACTGGCGATGGGGAAGTGAAGGTGCCGGTTCCTTGTGGTACCCCGGCGTCATGCGAATTTTTCGTCAGTCCCAGCCCGGCGACTGGAACGCTGTCGTCAACGATGTGGTGGCCGCCTTGCAGGAATTTGCGACCGCAAGGCTGTCGTCAACCTCCTGAGTGATTTACTTCGTCGCGGAGGCACCGCCGCCCAGCGTTTTGTACAACGCCACCTGGTTTTGTAAATAAGCCAGCCGGGTTTGCACCAGCGCCTGCTGCACGGCAAATTGCGAGCGTTGGGCGTCCAACCAGTCAAGCTGGCTGGCGGCGCCGTTCTCATAGCGCAGGTTGGTCAGACGCAAGCGGGTGCTTTCGGCATCCAGTTGTGCTTGGGTGGCTTGCACTTGGCGATCCAGTGCCTCGCGCCCGGCCAGTGCATCGGCCACTTCACGGAAGGCGCTTTGGATGCTTTTCTCATACTGGGCCACGGCAATCGCGCGCCCGGTTTTGGCGGAATCCAGCCCGGCCTGATTGCGCCCGGCATCGAACAGCGGCAGCAACAGTTGCGGCGCCATCGTGAAGCCCCAAGAACCGTCTTTGAACAGTCCCGCCAGTTCGCTGCTGCCCGAACCTAAACCAGCGGTCAGCGAGATGCGCGGAAAGAAGGCGGCCCGTGCGGCACCAATATTGGCATTGGCCGCAATCAGTTGTTGTTCGGCCTGACGGATGTCGGGGCGGCGCGTGAGCAGGTCCGAGGGCAACCCGGCGGGCAGTTCCGCCAAGCGCATTGAGGTGAGCTTTGTACTTGGCAGGAGGCCGCGCACGTCAGTTGGCAGGCCTTGGCCCAGCAACAGAACGAGGGCATTTTCATCCAGTGCGCGCTGGCGTTGCTGTTGTGCCTGTGTGACACGGGCGGCTTCCACCAGCGATTGGGCCAGGCGCAGGTCCAGTTCGGACGAGGCACCGATGTCAAAACGCAGTTGCACCAGTTTGTAGGAGGCTTCGCGGGTCGCCAGTGTTTGCTGCGTGAGGGCCAGCAGTTCCTCGTCGGCCAGCAAACCAAGCCAGCTTTGAGCGACGGTGGCAATCAGGCTGATCTGGGCAGTCTGGCTGCCTTCGGTGGTGGCTAGGTATTGAGCCAGCGCCTGTTCTTTAAGGCTGGCGACGCGGCCAAAGAAATCAATCTCGTAGGCGGTGACGAGCAAGCCGGCGCTGTAGACGCTGGTAATGCCACCGTTGCTACTGGGCGTGCGCGAACCGGTGACCGCAGCGTTCAAAGTGGGGAACTGGTCCGCTCGCTTGATGCCTAGTTGTGCGCGAGCTTGTTCGATGTTGAGCACTGCCACACGCAGGTCGCGGTTGTTGGCCAGGGCGGTGTCGATCAGGCGGCGCAGCGTGGCGTCGGTGAAATAGTCTTGCCAGGCGACGTCTGCCACCGCAGGGCTGGCCGGGGCAGTTTTGAGCGTGGAACCGGGCCACTGCGCCTCGATTGGCGCTGCCGGGCGCTCGTAGGTCGGGATCATTGAGCAGCCAGCCAGCAAGGCGACTGCGGCTACCGCAGCCAAGGCCAGGCTGAACGGCACTTGCCGGGCGAAGGAGTTTTGACGTGTCTTCATGAGCAGTGTGGGGTTGGGGGTGTTATTCATGCTCAGCCTCGTGGTGTTGCTTGACCACTTTGGCATCGTGTTCGTGCTGGCGCTGACTGCCCTTGAAGAAACTGCGCACCAGCACAAAGAAGGCGGGAACAAATGTGACGGCCAGCACCGTGCCGGTGATCATGCCGCCAATCACGCCGGTGCCAATGGCGCGCTGACTGGCCGAACTGGCGCCAACGGCGAGGTAAAGTGGAAGCACGCCCAGGGTGAACGCCATCGAGGTCATGATGATGGGGCGAAAGCGCAAGTGGGCAGCTTCCAGCGCGGACGCCATCAGGCTCTTGCCTTCGGCCTGCAGGTCTTTGGCGAATTCAATGATCAGAATCGCATTCTTGGAAGCCAGACCGATGATGGTGATCAGGCCGATCTGGAAGTAAACGTCATTCGACATGCCGCGCAGCAGGGTGGCCAGCACCACGCCGAGCACGCCGAGCGGCACCACCAGCAGCACCGCGAATGGGATCGACCAGCTTTCATACAGCGCACCCAGGCACAGGAACACGGCCAACAGTGAGAAGCCATACAACACCATGGCCTGTGCGCCCGCGAGTTTTTCTTCTCGCGACTGACCGGTCCACTCAAAACCAAAGCCTTCCGGCAGCTTGGTGGCGAGTTTTTCCATCTCCGCCATGGCGTCGCCGGTGCTGAAGCCGGGGCCAGCATCGCCGGAAATTTTCATGGCCGGGTAGCCGTTGTAGCGCACGGTTTGCATCGGTCCGGTGATCCAGCGGGTGCTGGCGAAGGCGGAGAGTTGGACCAATTGGCCACTGCTGTTGAGCACAGGCAACTCAAGGATCCTTTCGGGCTGCATGCGAGCGGATGCCTCGGCCTGGACGATCACGCGCTGCAAGCGGCCATCGTTGGGAAAGTCGTTGATGTAGTTGGAGCCCAAGGCGGTCGACAGTGCGCTGTTGACGGCATCAAAACTAACGCCCAGTGCGCTGGACTTGCTGCGGTCGATGTCAATTTGCATCTGCGGTGCGTCTTCCATGCCGTCAGGGCGCACGCCGGCGAGCACTTTGCTCTGGCTGGCCATACCGAGCAGCATATTGCGCGCATTCAACAGGGCCGCGTGGCCTTTGCTGCCGCGGTCCTGCAGTCGGAACGTGAAGCCGGTCGCATTGCCCAACTCGGGGATCGGCGGTGGGCTCAGGGCAAAGATGAAGGCGTCATGCAGGCCCATCAGCGCGCCAAAAGCGCGCTTGGCCACCATCTGGGCTGAATGTTCGTCACCGCTGCGTTCGTCCCAGTTCTTGAGCATGATGAATGCCAAGCCCGCATTTTGTCCCTGTCCAGAGAACGAATAGCCAGCCACGGTGACGATGTTGGCGATCTCGGGTTGCTTGAGCATGTAGCCTTCGACCTGTTCCAGCACGGTACGGGTTCGTTCCTGGGAAGCACCGGGCGGCAGTTGCACATTGGCCAGGATATAGCCCTGGTCTTCATTGGGTAGGAAAGAAGTCGGCAAACGGACGTAAATGAGTCCGACGACGCCGATCAGCAGGGCGTAGACGATCATCATCCGGCCCGCGCGCGGGAGGAGCTTGGCGAGTCCGGTCTCGTAGTTTTTGGCGGTGGACTTGAACTTGCGGTTGAACCAGCCAAAGAAGCCGGTTTTTTCCAGATGGTGCCCCGCCTCAACCGGTTTGAGCAGCGTGGCGCACAGGGCCGGGGTCAAAGACAGCGCCAGGAAGGCCGAAAAGGCGATTGAGGTGGCCATCGTGGCGGAGAACTGACGGTAAATGTTGCCGGTAGAACCGGCGAAAAAGGCCAGCGGCACAAACACCGAGATCAGCACCACGGTAATGCCGATGATGGCGCCCGAGATCTGGCCCATCGCTTTGCGCGTGGCCTGCAACGGGGGCAGGCCTTCTTCGCTCATGATGCGCTCGACGTTCTCCACTACCACAATCGCGTCATCGACCACGATGCCGATGACCAACACCATGCCGAACATGGTCAGCACATTGATCGAGAAGCCCATGGCCAGCAGGGCGCCGAAAGTACCCAGCAGGGCGACAGGCACCACGATGGTCGGAATGATGGTGTAGCGGATGTTCTGCAGAAACAGGTACATCACCAAGAACACCAGCACGATGGCTTCCAGCAGGGTCTCAATCACTTTGCCGATAGACACCGTGATAAAGATCGAGCTGTCGTAAGGAATGGCGTAACTCACGCCCGGCGGGAAGAAGGTCTGCAATTCGGCCAGTTTGGCCTTGATTGCTTTTGCGGTGGCCAGTGCGTTGGCGGTGGGCGTGAGTTGCACGCCCATGCCGACTGCCGCCTGGCCGTTCAGACGTGCGCTGGTGGCGTAACTCTGAGCCCCCAGTTCGATGCGGGCAACATCTTTCAGGCGCACCGACGAACCGTCGGTGTTGGCGCGCAGCTGGATATTGCCGAACTCGGCGATCGAGGTCAGCTGACCCGGTACGACGATGGTGGCGGTCACGGTCTGGTTGGCGGCGCTGGGCAGGTCGCCCAGATTACCGGCCGAAATCTGCGCGTTTTGCGCACGAATAGCGGCATTCACCTGGTCAATTGATAGGTTGAAGCCTTTTAGTTTGGCGGGTTCAATCCAGACCCGCATGGCGCGCTCGGAGCCAAATTGCGTGACGGTGCCGACGCCTGCCAGCCGCTGCAGTTCGGGCAAGATGTTGCGGGCGGCATAGTCATTGAGCATGTCGATGCTGACGTCCGGGCTCTTGGACGAGAGCATGGCGAACAGCAAGAAGTTGGAGCGCGCTTTCTCAACCCGCACGCCCTGTTGTGTAACAGCTGCCGGCAAGCGCGGGGTGGCCCGGGCCAAGCGGTTTTGCACGTCCACTTGCGCCATGGCCGGGTCGGTGCCGGGCTCAAAACTCAGAGAGATCATGCCCGTGCCATTGGCCTGGCTTGTGGTTTCCATGTAGGCCAGGCCGGTGGCGCCGTTCATTTCGCGCTCAATCACAGCCAGCACGCTGTCTTCAAGGGTTTGCGCGGTGGCGCCGGGGTAGGCGGCCGAGATTTGAATGGTCGGCGGGGCGACCGTGGGGTACTGGGCCACTGGCAGCTGCTTGATCGAGACAGCACCCAGAACCATGATGAAAATGGCGATCACCCACGCAAAGATGGGGCGCTCAATAAAAAATTTAGCCATGAACCGGGTTCCTTAGCGAGCGGCGCTGGAAGCTGCGCTGGCGGGCGCGGCAGGGGCACTGGCGGCAGTAGCTGCTGCGGTTGCAGCGGGCTTGCTGCCCAGTGCTTGCCAAGGCACCGGTTTGACGGTGATGGGGTCGCCGGGCTTGCCGCGAGGCAGTTTCTGGAAGCCATCGACCATCACCTGTTCGCCAGCTTTAAGGCCTTCTAGCACCACCCAGGTGTTGCCTTGTGCGGGGCCGAGTTTGATCGGGCGTGGGGTCAGGCGGTTGTCGGTACCAACCACCATGACAGAGTCGCCTTGCGCAGACCGGGTGACGGCTTGCTGTGGCAGCAGGATGGCACCACTGACTTGCGCTTGCTGCAGCTTGACGCGCACATACAGACCGGGCAAGAGTTGCTTCTCGGGGTTCGGAACTTCAGCGCGCAGTGTGACTTGTCCACTGGTGGCGTCTACCGTCAGGTCGGTGAACAGCAGGCGGCCGGTGTGGGCGTAGGTGCTGCCATCTTCCATGACGATGGTGACGCTGGCAGCACCTTTGCCGGCCTGTTTGTACTTGCCATTGGCCAGACCTGCCTTGAGCTTGAGCGCCTCGGAGGCCGACTGGGTGAAGTTGATGTACATCGGGTCAATCTGCTGGATGACGGCGAGTTGTGTCGCTTCACCCTGGCTGACCAGTGCGCCTTCAGTGACCAAAGCGCGGCCAATGCTGCCTGAAATCGGGGCGCTGACGGTGGCGTAGTTCAGGTTGATGCGGGCAGTTTGTACCGCAGCTTTGCCGATGGCGACGTCGGCTTCGGCCTGTTTGCTGGCGGCTTGTGCGCTCACATACTCTTGCTGGCTAATGGCTTTGGCTTCGGCCAGGGGTTTGTAGCGGTTGGCTTGGGCACTGGCTTGCATCAGGTTGGCCTCGGCTTTGGCCAGGCTGGCCTCGGCACTGGCAAAAGTAGCCTGGTAGGGGCTCGGGTCAATGGCAAATAAAGCCTGTCCGGCTTTGACATCGCTGCCTTCACGGAACAGTCGTTGTTTCAGGATGCCGGTGGCTTGCGCCCGCACTTGTGCCAGGCGCGAAGCTTCCAGACGACCGGGCAGTTCGTTGATCAGGCCGACTTCGCCTGGCGTGACGGTTACAACACCGACTTCAGCCGGCGGCATGCCGCCGGGTGGGCCAGCGGGTGGCGCCGTGTTCGGGCCGCAGCCTGCGAGCAAAGCCGCCAGACTGAGTGAGCTCAAGGCCAGTCGGCCAGTCAAAGAAGAGCGCTGTAAAACGGGGGCTGAGTTGGAATGGCGAGCGCACGGTGAAGACATGGTGGTTTCCCAGAATAAAGTCAAATGATCAGAAATTACGCCATCGTAGCGGGTGGCAATAATATGTAAAAATTATACATACAGTCGTGAATGTATGAAAAAATGGGGAATTGTTTTTGTTGTTGTCTGAAAGTACCCACCATGGCCCGTTGCACCAAAGAAGAAGCGCTTGCGACCCGAGACCGGTTGCTGGATGCGGCTGAACTGGTGTTTTCCGAAAAAGGGGTGTCCCGCACTTCCTTGCATGACATTGCTGAAGCAGCGGGCGTGAGCCGGGGGGCGATTTATTGGCATTTCAAGAACAAGGCGGATCTGTTCAACGCCATGATGGACCGCACGACCTTGCCGATGGAGGATGCTCTGCAGCAGATCGGGCACGATGCCGGGCAAGACCCCTTGGACGAGTTGCAGCGGGCAATTCTCGATGCCATGCGCAAGATTGCCCTGGACGAGCGGACCCGGCGGGTGTTTGAGGTGGCGACACTCAAAGTGGAGTACGTGGATGAACTGTTGGCGGTCAAGGCGCGCCATCTACAGTGCTATGTGGAGGGTGTTAGCCAGATGCAGCGCAGTCTCGAAGAGGCCGCCGTGCGACGCGCCACGCCCTTGCCGATGCCGCCTGCGGTGGCCGCGCAAGGCTTGCATGCGCTGGTGGTGGGGTTGATTCATACCTGGTTACTGGCGCCGACCTCGTTTGAGTTGGTGGTGGTGGCAGAAGCTGCGGTTTGCACCTACTTGGTCGGCCTGGGCTTGATGTCAGCCCAGCAAGTCGGCCATGTCCAGCATGCGCTGAGCCACGTCGGCCAGTTTTAAACCCTTGTCCATCGCGGCTTTGCGCAGTTTGGCAAAAGCCGCGGGTTCACTCAAGCCCTGACGCTGCATCAGCAAGCCCTTGGCCCGGTCAATCACTTTGCGGTCTTTTAACTCGGTGCTGAGTTCGCCCAGCTCGGTTTTGGTGTCGGCCAACTCCTGGCGCAGCGCCTGCTCGTGCTCAAAACGGGCCATCGCGACGTCAAGAATCGGGCGAATGCGCTCGGCCGACAAACCCGCCACGATGTAAGCCGACACGCCCGCCGCCACGGCGGCTTTGACGTGTGTGGTGTCGCTGTCGTTGGTGAACATGACGATAGGGCGGCGCGCATCGCGGGTCGCCATCACCACGTGCTCCAGGGCATCGCGCGCCTCGCTTTCGGCGTCCACGATGATCAGGTCGGGCTGCAACTGGGCCAGTCGTTCGGTTAAAAATACATCAGCCGGCAAACTGGCGACCAGATTAAAGCCATTTTCCAGCAGGCCAATGCGCAGGCTGCGCGAGCGCTCGGCCTGGTGGATGGCGTAGTCATCCGTCTGGTCTTCAATGGCCAGATCAGGGGCGACGACAACGATTCTCAGGGCTTGGTTCATAAATAAATTGGATGCAAGAATCACGCCATTTACTTCGGTTCTTGTTGGGATTGGCGCTGCCCTTCCCCTAAACTCGCTCGCTATGACGAAATACTTGCAAGTGTTGGGGATTGAGTCCTCGTGTGATGAAACCGGGGTCGCGCTGGTTGAGGTGCGCGGCAATGGGGTGCCCGTGCTGTTGGCCGACGCGCTTTACAGCCAGATTGAAATGCACCAGGCCTACGGGGGCGTGGTGCCTGAGTTGGCCAGTCGCGACCATATTCGCCGAGTGCTGCCTTTGACGGAGCAGGTGTTGGCGGCCTCGGGGCGGGCGCTGGAAGACATTGATGTGGTGGCTTTTACCCGTGGTCCCGGGCTGGCGGGTGCATTGCTGGTGGGCGCGGGTGTGGCCTGCGCGCTGGGCGCCGCTTTGGGTAAACCGGTGCTGGGCGTGCACCATCTTGAAGGGCATTTGCTGTCGCCGTTTTTGAGTGCCGATCCGCCTGAATTTCCGTTTGTGGCGTTGCTGGTCTCAGGTGGGCACACGCAGTTGATGCGGGTCGATGGGGTAGGGCGCTACGAAATGCTGGGTGAAACCATTGATGATGCCGCTGGCGAGGCGTTTGACAAGTCGGCCAAGTTGCTGGGTCTGGGTTATCCGGGTGGTCCAGCATTGTCAAAACTGGCTTTGTTGGGAGACCCGGGTGCCTTCAAGTTGCCGCGACCCTTGCTGCACAGTGGCAATCTCGATTTTTCATTTTCGGGTTTGAAAACGGCGGTGATGGTGCAGGCCAAGAAACTCGCTACGGCGCAAGACTGTGGGGTGGAAGCCTTGCCCGTGAATCAGTTGGCCGATCTGGCCGCTTCCACGCAAGCGGCGATTGTCGAAGTGTTGGTGAAAAAGTCGCTGACCGCCTTGAGTCAGACCGGTTTGAATCGCTTGGTGGTGGCCGGTGGCGTGGGCGCCAATCGACTCCTGCGCGAGCAACTCAATGCCGAATGTGCCAAGCGCCGGGTGCGCGTGCATTACCCCGAATTGCATTTGTGTACCGACAACGGCGCCATGATCGCCATGGCTGCGGCCATGCGTTTGCAGTCCGGTCAACAAACAGCCAGCGAGGTTTATGCATTTGATGTCAAGCCGCGTTGGCCGTTAAATATGATCTAAACAGGCTCTAGCCCCCGTGCAGTAAGCGTAAGCAGCTATTAAACATATAGCGTAGTGAAGGCGGGTTAATTGGCTCGTGATTCTTGAGGTCGGCGGCCGTGGTTATAATCCGACGGCTTTGCACTCCGCAGAGTCACACGTCAGGGGCAGTTCCAGCGCCTGACGCAAGTTTTAAATCAAACAGGAAATAAAAAATGATCGCATCCAGCATTAAAGCCGCTGTCGTTAAAGACAACGCACGCCAAGCCGGCGACACCGGTAGTCCTGAAGTCCAAGTGGCTTTGTTGACTGCCCGTATCAACGAACTCACTCCTCACTTCAAGACCCACGCCAAAGACCACCACGGTCGTCGCGGCCTGTTGCGCATGGTGAGCCGTCGCCGCAAACTGTTGGATTACCTCAATTCCAAAGACCACGAGCGTTATGTTGCCCTGATCGCCAAGTTGGGTCTGCGCAAGTAATCGTTAAATCGAATGATGAACGCCTGAGTTAGGTTACTAGCTCAGGCGTTTTTTACTTCGGAGTAGGCAATAACGGAGCGAAGCTGTGTCATTCCAGATGAATTCAGACCGAATTTTCCTGGAATGGCATCGTGTTCTGTGAGCTCAATCCGGGCTTGGGCGAGGTGGCCAGCACCTTGCAACTGTTTTTTAAATTGAACCAGGAAACACAAATGAGCATATTCAACAAAGTTACCAAGACCTTCCAATGGGGTCAAAACACCGTCACCATGGAAACCGGCGAAATCGCCCGCCAATCCACCGGCGCTGTGCTGCTGGACATGGACGGCACCGTCGTGTTGGCCACTGTGGTTGCCAAGACCGAAGGCAAAGCCGGTCAGGATTTCTTCCCTTTGACCGTTGATTACCTTGAAAAAACCTACGCTGCAGGCAAGATCCCCGGCAGCTTCTTCAAGCGCGAAGGCCGCCCCAGCGAGTTTGAAACGCTGACCAGTCGCCTGATCGACCGCCCCATTCGCCCCCTGTTCCCAGAAGGTTTCTTCAATGAAGTGCATGTGGTGGTTCACACGCTGTCGTTGAACCCTGAAGTGGATGCTGACATTGCGGCATTGATCGCTGTCAGCGCGGCGCTGTCGGTCAGCGGCATCCCATTCAGCGGCCCTATCGGCGCGGCTCGTGTGGGCTATGTCAACGGCGAATACGTGCTCAATCCAGGTCAAACGGCTCGCAAGGGTTCCATCATGGACCTCGTGGTGGCAGGTACCGAATCGGCCGTGTTGATGGTTGAGTCTGAAGCCCAGCAATTGTCAGAAGAAATCATGCTCGGCGCCGTGGTGTTTGGCCATGAGCAAGGCGCTATCGCCATCAACGCGATTCACGACCTGGTTCGTGACGCCGGCAAACCGATGTGGGATTGGAAAGCCCCCGTCAAGAACGAACCCCTGATTGCCAAAGTGGGCGCACTGGCCGGTGAGAAACTCGCCGCTGCTTACCAAATCCGCAACAAGCAAGCGCGCACCCGCGCTTGCCGCGAAGCCTACGCCGTTGTCATGGCCGACCTGAAGCTGGACGGCGTGCCGTTTGACAGCGTGGCGGTTGAAGGTATGTTGTTTGACATCGAAGCCAAGATTGTTCGCAGTCAGATTCTGGCCGGCGAGCCCCGCATTGACGGTCGCGACACACGCACCGTTCGCGCCATTGAAATCCGCAACGGCGTGCTGCCCCGCACCCACGGTTCGGCCTTGTTCACCCGTGGCGAAACCCAGGCTTTGGTGGTCACCACGCTGGGCACCGAGCGCGATGCACAACGCATTGACGCTTTGGCTGGCGAGTACGAAGACCGCTTCATGCTGCACTACAACATGCCTCCGTTCGCCACTGGCGAAACCGGTCGTGTGGGTACGCCAAAACGTCGCGAAATCGGTCACGGCCGTTTGGCCAAGCGCGCTTTGATGGCTGTGTTGCCAAGCAAAGAAGACTTTCCGTACACCATGCGTGTGGTGTCTGAAATCACCGAATCCAATGGTTCCTCGTCGATGGCTTCGGTCTGCGGCGGTTGCTTGTCTTTGATGGACGCTGGCGTTCCCATGAAAGCCCACGTGGCCGGTATCGCCATGGGTCTGATCAAGGAAGAAGGCCGCTTTGCTGTGCTGACCGACATTCTGGGTGACGAAGATCACCTCGGCGACATGGACTTCAAGGTAGCCGGTACCACCAACGGTATTACCGCGCTGCAAATGGACATCAAAATCCAGGGTATTACCAAAGAAATCATGCAAGTGGCGTTGGCTCAGGCCAAGGAAGCGCGCATGCACATTCTGGGCAAAATGACCGAAGCCATGGCTGAAGCCAAGACCGAAGTGTCCAACTTTGCGCCGCGTCTGTTCACCATGAAGATCAATCCCGAGAAGATTCGTGACGTGATCGGCAAAGGCGGCTCCGTCATTCGTGCGCTGACCGAAGAAACCGGTACCCAGATCAACATCGACGAAGATGGCACCATCACCATCGCGTCCGCTGATCCAGCGAAGGCCGAAGAAGCCAAACGCCGCATTCAACAGATTACCGCTGAAGTCGAAATCGGCAAGATCTACGAAGGCCCCGTCACCAAGATTCTCGATTTTGGCGCGCTGATCAACTTGCTGCCGGGTAAAGACGGTTTGTTGCACATCAGCCAGATCGCGCATGAGCGTGTCGAAAAAGTCTCTGATTACCTGACCGAAGGTCAGATCGTCAAAGTCAAGGTCATGGAAACCGACGAAAAGGGCCGTATCAAGCTGTCCATGAAGGTTTTGATGGACCGTCCGGCGCAAGTCTGATTGTTGAGTAGCTATTAATTTAATAGCTACTCACGCTTGCTGCACGGGAGCTACTGCCTGAAATGACCATGAAAGTAATTGAGATTCGCGAGTTCGGTGCGCCAGACGTTTTGCGACTGGCGGACCGGCCTGTGCCAGTGCCGGGTGTAGGTGAGTTGCTGATCCGCGTGGCGGCCAGCGGGGTTAATCGCCCCGATGTTTTGCAGCGCACCGGCAACTATCCGGTGCCACCGGGGGCCTCGGATATTCCTGGGCTCGAAGTGGCAGGCGTGATCGAACAGGGCGATGCTCAAGAACTCTTGCGGGCAGGCTTCAAACGGGGTGACCGGGTTTGTGCGCTGGTGGCCGGTGGTGGTTATGCCCAATATTGTGTGGCGCCGGTGGGCCAATGCCTGCCAGTTCCCAAAGGCTTGACGGATGTTGAGGCAGCCTCGCTGCCAGAGACATTTTTCACGGTCTGGAGCAATGTGTTTGACCGGGTTCATCTGCAGTCGGGCGAAACGCTGTTGATTCAGGGTGGCTCCAGCGGCATTGGTGTGACCGCCATTCAGTTGGCCAAAGCCATGGGTGCCAAGGTGATCGTCACGGCCGGCAGCGATGAAAAATGCGCCGCTTGCCTGGCCTTGGGGGCTGACCACGCCATCAATTACAAGACACATGATTTCCAGGTCGAGGTCAAGCGACTGACGAGCGGGCAGGGTGTCAATGTCATTCTTGACATGGTCGCCGGCAGCTATGTCGCGAAAGAAATTGAGTGTTTAAGTGAAGATGGTCGTCTTGTCATCATTGCGGTGCAGGGTGGCATAAAGTGTGAAATAAATGCTGGCTTGGTACTGCGTCGGCGCTTGACCATCACAGGTTCAACCCTGCGGCCAAGGCCTATTGCCTTTAAAGAGGCGATTGCACAGGCTTGTCTGAAAAATGTTTGGCCGTTGATTGAGGGTGGTCGCATCAAACCGGTTATTCACAGTACGTTCGAGGCGCACGATGCTTTCAAGGCACACGCCCTGATGGAATCAAACCAGCATGTTGGAAAAATAGTTTTGACTTGGGGAAATGCATGAAAAAGAAACTGATCGCAGGCAACTGGAAAATGAATGGCAGTCTGGCGGGCAACGAGACTTTGGTTAAAGGTCTGTTAGCGGGTCTAGGTTCTCCAGCTTGCCATGTGGCACTGTGCGTACCATCGATTTATCTGGCGCAAATGCAAGCTTTGCTAAACGGAAGCGCTATCGATGTTGGGGCTCAGGACGTTTCCCCGCATGAGGTTGGCGCCTATACCGGTGAAATATCTGGTGCCATGCTCAATGAGTTTGGAACACGGTATGTATTGGTTGGGCATTCTGAACGCCGTCAATACCATTTTGAGACAGATGCGCTGGTAGCTTCTAAAGCGCAGCGTGCGCTGGCTTGCGGTATTACGCCAATCGTTTGTGTTGGCGAAACACTGGCTGAGCGTGAGGCCGGTAAAACTGAAGAAGTGGTCAAGCGTCAACTGGCTGCAGTTATACATACCAATGGTCATTGCATCAGCGAGATCGTGGTGGCGTATGAGCCTGTTTGGGCGATTGGCACCGGTAAAACTGCCAGCGTCGAGCAGGCACAACAGGTGCACGCTGTTTTGCGTGCTCAATTAAAAGCAGCAACCCCACAGGCAGATCGTATTCATATCCTTTATGGTGGCAGCATGAATGCTGCTAACGCTGCGCAGTTATTGGCTCAACCGGATATAGATGGGGGTTTGGTTGGCGGGGCCTCGCTTAAAGCCGCAGATTTTTTATCAATTATTGCTTCAGCCCTTTGATTCTGGGTTTTTAGCTGCAACAAATTTTGGAGTTTTCAATGAGTGTTTTTTTAACGATCCTTCTCGCCGTGCAGATGATTGCAGCTGTGAGCATGGTAGGTCTGATTCTGGTTCAGCACGGCAAAGGTGCTGACATGGGAGCAGCCTTTGGCAGTGGTGGCTCCGGTAGTCTTTTTGGTGCCAGTGGTAGTGCCAACTTTTTGTCGCGAACAACGGCAGTGTTAGCCACGATCTTCTTTGTGTGCACACTGATGCTGGCTTATTTTGGTGCGGCTCGTCCTGCAGCAAGTTCAGGCAGTGTGCTTGAAAGCTCGACCGTTGCAGCACCTATTCCTGCCGCTGTGGTGCCTGTGGTGCCCGCTTCAGGTGCAGCTCAAATTCCATCAAAATAACCGTACCTGACTTACGCGTTAAATTGCCTAATTCCATGCTCTAAATCAGGGAATTTCAGGGTAAACTCTAGTTCTGTTTGGAAAGCTTGATCTACGAAGATCATTCGTAAATTCAGGTATTAGAAAACCGCCGTCGTGGTGAAATTGGTAGACACGCTATCTTGAGGTGGTAGTGGCGAAAGCTTTGCGAGTTCGAGTCTCGCCGACGGCACCAAATTAACAAGCTTGGTGTATTTGTATGCATCAGGTAAGACTTTGATCAGAATACTAAGATGAACCTTGATCAGTACTTGCCAGTCCTTATGTTCATTTTGGTGGGCATTGCAGTAGGCGTTGTTCCTCAAATTCTGGGCTATATTCTTGGCCCGAATCGGCCAGATCCGGCCAAAAACTCCCCGTATGAATGCGGCTTCGAAGCTTTCGAAGATGCGCGAATGAAATTCGATGTGCGCTACTACTTGGTGGCCATTTTGTTCATTTTGTTTGACCTTGAAATCGCCTTTCTTTTTCCGTGGGCTGTAGCGCTCAAGGAGATAGGAATTCTTGGATTCTGGACGGTAATGGAGTTTGTGGGCATTCTTGTCATAGGCTTTGTTTACATGTGGAAAAAAGGGGCCCTTGACTGGGAGTAATGCGATGATCGAAGGCATTTTAAAAGAAGGCTTTGTCACCACAAGTTACGACTCGGTGATGAATTGGGCTAAGACTGGTTCAGTCTGGCCAATGACGTTTGGCTTGGCTTGCTGTGCGGTTGAAATGATGCATGCAGCAGCAGCGCGATATGACATTAGTCGTTTTGGCGCTGAAGTATTTCGCGCCAGTCCTCGTCAATCAGATTTGATGATTGTTGCTGGGACTTTGTGCAATAAAATGGCGCCGGCCTTGCGCAAGGTCTACGACCAGATGTCGGAGCCGCGTTGGGTCATTAGTATGGGTTCCTGTGCCAATGGTGGTGGTTATTACCACTACAGTTATTCCGTTGTGCGTGGGTGCGACAGAATTGTTCCGGTCGATGTCTATGTGCCTGGTTGTCCTCCAACTGCTGAAGCGTTGATTTACGGAATCATGCAGTTGCAGTTAAAAATCCGTAGAACGCAAACGATTGCACGGGCATAAAGGATTGGTAATGACTGTATTTGCTGTGAATGCCGAGGCCTTGAAAAAGACAATCGCTGCTGCCTTGGGTGATAAAGTTAAAAGCATCAATGTCGCTCTTGGTGAGGTCACTGTTGTGGTGGCTGCTGCTGATTACCTGAGTGCTGCTAAAACCTTACGCGATGCTCCAGATTGCTGTTTTGAACAATTGATGGATTTGTGTGGCGTAGATTACTCGGATTACAAGGGCGTAGGTCAAGATGGCTTCCGTTTTTGTGCTGTGCTTCATCTGTTGTCTGTCAGCTTAAACCAGCGTGTACGATTAAAAGTATTCGCTGAAGATGATGATTTCCCAGTAGTTGCTTCCGTGATGGAACTCTGGAATTCTGCGAACTGGTTTGAACGCGAAGCCTTTGACCTTTTCGGAATTGTTTTCGAAGGTCACAACGACTTGCGGCGCATTCTTACTGACTATGGCTTTATTGGTCATCCGTTCAGAAAAGATTTTCCTTTAAGCGGTCATGTCGAGATGCGCTATGACGCTGAAAGTCGACGTGTCGTATATCAGCCTGTAACGATTGAACCGCGAGAAATTACTCCGCGCATCATCCGTGAAGACAATTACGGAGGCCTGCACTAGGCGACTTGGTTATGGCTGAAATAAAAAACTACACACTTAACTTCGGGCCACAGCATCCAGCTGCTCATGGCGTATTGCGTTTGGTTCTCGAACTCGATGGCGAAGTAGTTCAGCGTGCTGACCCGCATATCGGGCTATTGCATCGCGCGACCGAAAAGCTGGCTGAAAGCAAAACGTACATTCAATCATTGCCGTACATGGATCGTCTTGATTACGTGTCGATGATGTGTAATGAACACGCCTATTGTCTCGCCATTGAAAAGTTGCTGGACATTGATGTGCCTGTGCGTGCGCAGTACATCCGGGTGATGTTTGCAGAGATCACCCGACTCTTGAATCACCTGATGTGGTTGGGGTCACATGGGAATGACTGCGGAAGCTCTACGATTCTGATTTACACGTTTCGCGAGCGAGAAGATCTCTTTGATATGTACGAGGCCGTTAGCGGTGCTCGCATGCATGCTGCCTACTTTCGTCCAGGGGGTGTCTACAGGGATCTACCCGAGACAATGCCCCAGTTCAAAGCTAGCAAAATAAGAAATGCCAAGGGCGTCGCTGAGTTGAATAGCAATCGCCAAGGCTCGTTGCTTGATTACATTGAAGATTTCACTCGCCGTTTTCCAACGTATTTGGGTGAATACCATACGCTGCTCACAGAAAACAGGATTTGGAAACAACGTACGGTTGATATCGGTGTTGTGACGGCAGAGCGTGCAATGAACATGGGCTTCTCTGGCGCCATGCTCCGGGGTTCAGGTGTCGCGTGGGATTTGCGTAAAAAACAACCCTATGATGTTTACGATCAAGTTGAGTTCGATGTTCCTGTGGGTGTGACCGGCGATTGCTACGATCGATATCTCGTCCGTATGGAAGAGATGAAGCAGTCCAATAACATCATCAAACAGTGTATCGACTGGTTGCGCGTCAATCCAGGTCCAGTGATTACCGATAACCATAAAGTCGCACCGCCAGACCGCGAATCCATGAAGTCAAACATGGAAGAGCTTATTCATCACTTTAAACTCTTCACCGAAGGTTTTCATGTGCCTGAAGGCGAGGCCTATGCAGCGACAGAACATCCCAAGGGAGAGTTCGGTATTTACATTGTGAGCGATGGCGCCAACAAGCCTTACCGGTTAAAAATTCGTCCACCTGGTTATGTACATTTGGCTGGGCTGAATGAGTTAGCGGGTGGTCACATGATTGCGGACGTTGTCGCCGTAATTGGGACAATGGACATTGTGTTTGGAGAGATTGACCGATGATCTCAGAAATTGTTACTCAAGAGACCTTGGCACGTTTTGCCAAGGAAGTTGCTAAATATCCGGATGACCAAAAACAATCGGCTGTTATGGCGTGTCTCGCGATCGTGCAGCAAGAAGCTGGGTTCGTAAGTGCGGAAAGTGAAAAAGTAATCGCAGATTACCTCGGCATGGCACCCATTGCTGTTCACGAAGTGACTACTTTCTACAACATGTATAACCAACATGCTTGTGGCAAGTACAAGCTCAACGTTTGCACAAACTTACCTTGTCAGTTGCGTGATGGCGGTCGGGCACTGCAACATCTTGAAGAGAAGTTAGGCATTAGCATGGGAGAAACCACACCAGATGGTTTGTTCACACTTCAACAATGTGAATGTTTAGGTGCTTGTGCAGATTCGCCTGTCTTATTGGTAAATGACAGAACAATGTGCAGTTTCATGAGCAATGACAAACTTGATCAATTGGTGGATGGTTTGCGTGCTGCAGGAGACCCTCAATGATGGCTGAGAAAATTCTCGCTCAGTTTCAAGCCACTGGCGTACAAACATGCTTTCATGATCGGCATATAAACTCTCAGATCTTGACGGGTTTGACCGGTAGCAACTGGCGTTTAAGAGACTACGAATCGCGCGGTGGCTATCAGGCACTTCGGAAAATACTTGGCACCGACGGTGGCGAGGGTCTGACCCAAGACCAAGTCATTGCGGTTGTTAAAGAATCATCGCTTCGCGGACGCGGTGGCGCTGGGTTTCCAACGGGGCTTAAATGGAGCTTCATGCCCCGCCAGTTTCCCGGGCAAAAATACCTGGTTTGTAACTCGGATGAGGGCGAGCCTGGAACCTGTAAAGACCGCGATATTCTTCAATTCAATCCTCACATTGTTATTGAAGGAATGATCATTGCAGCTTATGCCATGGGCATAACGGTAGGCTACAACTACATCCATGGCGAAATATTCAAGAGCTATGACCGATTTGAAGAAGCTTTGGAAGAAGCCCGTGCCGCAGGTTATTTGGGTGACAAGATTTTAGGAAGCGCGTTCTCATTTCAGTTGCATGCTGCGCACGGTTTCGGAGCCTACATTTGTGGTGAAGAGACCGCGCTACTGGAATCGCTGGAAGGTAAAAAAGGACAACCACGTTTCAAGCCTCCTTTCCCTGCTAGTTTTGGCTTATACGGCAAGCCGACCACCATCAACAATACCGAAACTTTTGCAGCTGTTCCCTGGATCATTCGAAACGGTGGCAAAGCTTATCTGGAATCCGGCAAGCCAAACAACGGTGGCACCAAGATCTATTCTGTAAGCGGCGACGTAGAGCTTCCTGGAAACTATGAAATTCCCATGGGGACACCGTTCTCCGTGTTGCTAGAACTTGCCGGTGGCGTACGAAGTGGCCGCAAACTGAAGGCCGTTATTCCTGGTGGTTCATCTTCGCCTATTTTGCCTGCCAGCATCATGATGGAATGCACTATGGATTACGACTCCATAGCCAAAGCCGGTTCTATGCTTGGTTCAGGTGCCGTCATCGTTTTAGATGACAGTCGTTGTATGGTCAAGAGCCTTCAACGTTTGAGTTATTTCTACATGCACGAATCCTGTGGACAGTGCACACCATGCCGAGAAGGCACAGGGTGGTTGTCCCGTTTGGTTGACAGAATTGAAGAAGGGCATGGAAAAGTATCTGACATGGACCTGCTGAATTCAGTGGCAGAAGACATACAGGGGCGGACAATCTGTGCACTGGGTGACGCGGCTGCTATGCCAGTTCGCGCCATGATCAAGCATTTCCGGCATGAATTTGAATATCACATAGAGCACAAGACCTGCATGGTCCCTGCCTACGTTTGAGCGAGTCCTAAGATGATTGAAATTGAACTCGACGGCAAGAAGGTTGATATTGTTGAAGGCAGCATGATCATGCATGCCGCTGACAAGGCCGGCACCTATATCCCGCATTTTTGTTACCACAAAAAACTAAGCATTGCAGCAAGCTGCCGCATGTGCCTGGTTGATGTTGAAAAAATGCCCAAGCCGATGCCTGCTTGTGCAACGCCTGTAACGCAGGGCATGATTGTTCGCACTAAAAGCGATAAAGCAATCAAGGCTCAAAAATCAGTGATGGAATTTTTGCTGATTAATCACCCCCTTGATTGTCCAATTTGTGACCAGGGCGGAGAGTGCCAGTTGCAAGATTTAGCAGTCGGTTACGGCGCCTCATCTTCACGCTACGAAGAAGAAAAACGCGTTGTTGCTGTCAAGGACGTAGGCCCCTTGATTTCCATGCAAGAAATGAGTCGTTGTATTCATTGCACACGCTGCATTCGCTTTGGTCAAGAGGTGGCCGGCGTCATGGAACTGGGCATGTCTAACCGTGGCGAGCATGCAGAGATTGAAACGTTTCTTGGTCAGTCCATTGATTCTGAACTCTCTGGCAATATGATTGATATCTGTCCTGTTGGCGCATTGACAAGCAAGCCCTTCAGATACAGTGCGCGCACGTGGGAATTATCACGCCGCAAGTCTGTCAGCCCGCATGATTCCACGGGTGCAAATTTGATCGTTCAGGTCAAAAATAACAAGGTCATGCGCGTTGTCCCACTAGAAAATGAAGAAGTCAATGAATGCTGGATCGCTGACCGCGACCGCTTTTCTTACGAGGCATTGAACAGCGATGAGCGTTTAACTACCCCGATGATCAAACAGGGCGGTGAATGGAAGTCTGTCGAATGGCAGACTGCACTGGAATACATTGCCAATGGTTTGAAAGACATTCGTACTGAGCATGGCGCATCGAGCATTGGTGCTTTGGTTAGTCCACATAGCACGCTTGAAGAAGCCTATCTTGCAAGTAATTTGATTCGCGGCTTAGGTAGTGAAAACGTAGATTACCGTTTGCGCAATTCTGAATTCAAGATGTCAGAAGGTGCTCATTATCTCGGGACGTCGATTGCTTCTTTGTCCGATCTACAACGTGTTTTGGTTATTGGATCAAGCCTTCGTAAAGATCACCCACTGTTCGCACAGCGGATTCGTCAGGCAGCTCGCAAGGGTTGTGTGGTCAACGTTGTTCAATCTGCGGTAGAAGATTGGGCCATGCCTGTGTCCAACACGCTTTTGTGCTCCGCTGATTTCTGGGTGCAAGCACTTGCAGATATTGCAACTGCATTAGCTGTGGAAAAAGGGGTGACTTCTCCAGCGAATGGAACTGTTACTGAGTCAGCCCAAACTATTGCAAAGTCGCTGTTAGGCGGCGAGCGGAAGTCCGTTTTACTAGGCAATGCTGCTGCGCATCACGCCAAGGCTTCCAGTATTTTGGCTCTTGCTAATTGGATTGCTGATGCAGCAGGTGCCACTGTTGGTTATTTGACTGAAGCTGCAAATACAGTTGGCGCTCAGATTGCAGGAGCAGTTCCTGGTGCTAAGGGTCTCAACGCATCAGAAATGCTTGGTGGTGGACTTAAAGCAGTGTTGTTGTTGAATACTGAACCTGAATTCGATTCAGCAGCAGGCACTAATTCTGTATCTGGTCTGATGAATGCTCAGATGGTTGTGACGCTGAGCCCATTCAAGGCCAATATGGCAATTAGTGATGTTTTGTTACCCATTGCTCCTTTTACAGAAACTTCAGGCTCGTTTATTAATGCTGAAGGCCGTGTTCAAAGCTTCCATGCAGTTGTGAAGCCACTTGGGGATGCACGTCCTGCATGGAAAGTGCTCCGCGTGCTAGCCAATATGCTGAGTATTCCAAGTATTGATTTTGATTCTTCTAAGGCTGTGCTTGCTGCTATTCCTGGCTTATCAACGTCGGAAGATATCCAGGTACTACCGGGATTATTAAGCAATGCAACACAAGCCAACATTGATCTATCTCCTTCCTCAGTGCAGCCTGTAGTTGCAAGTATTTATGAGTTGGACAGCATCGTTCGTCGAGCTCCTGCACTGAAGGCGACAGTAGATGGCAAAAGCCACAAATCGGTTGAAGAGGTGGCAGCATGATTGACATGATTTATGCCTTCGGTCTGGGATTGCTGGATGCAATTTGGTGGACTGCAATTGCTTGGCCGATCATCTGGACGTTAGTCAAGATCGTGGTCGTAGTCTTGCCTTTAATGGGCGCCGTGGCTTACCTGACATTATGGGAACGAAAGTTTCTGGGTTGGATGCAAGTTCGTGTCGGACCAAATCGTGTGGGGCCTTTGGGTTTATTGCAGCCAATTGCTGACGCTTTGAAACTGTTGGGTAAAGAAATTCTTATGCCGACAGCAGCCAGTAAAGGCCTGTTCTTTATCGGTCCAATTTTGACGATCATGCCCGCCATGGCAGCTTGGGTGGTAATTCCATTTGGTCCTGATCTTGCTCTAGCCAATATCAATGCTGGTTTGTTGTTCGTTATGGCGATCACATCAATGGAAGTCTACGGCGTTGTGATTTCAGGCTGGGCATCAAATTCCAAGTATTCATTCCTGGGAGCCATGCGCGCGTCCGCTCAAATGGTGAGTTATGAACTGGCCATGGGATTTTGTCTTGTTATCGTCTTAATGGTTTCAGCCAGTATGAACATGACAGATATCGTCACAGGGCAGGGCAAGGGTTACTTTGCGCACATGGGATTAAATTTCTTATCCTGGAACTGGTTACCGCTGTTGCCGATTTTTGTGGTTTATATCATTTCAGGTCTGGCTGAAACGAATCGACACCCCTTTGACGTTGTTGAAGGTGAGGCTGAAATTGTTGCTGGGCACATGGTTGAATACTCTGGTATGTCTTATGCCATGTTCTATTTGGCTGAATATGCAAATATGTGGCTAGTTTCCATCTTGGCAACGGTCATGTTCTTGGGTGGATGGATTTCTCCTATTGATAGCGCATTGTTCAACTGGATACCTGGTTGGATATGGTTAGGTATCAAGACATGTGCAGTAGTTAGTTTGTTTATTTGGGTACGTGCTACCTTCCCTCGTTTTCGGTATGACCAGATTATGCGTTTAGGGTGGAAGGTGTTCATACCCGTCACTTTGGTATGGTTAGTGGTAGTGGGTGCCTGGATGCAAACCTCCTTTAATATTTGGAAATAACAGGAGTTGATGATGTCCACAATTACTTCTGTCTCTAAACCGGCTCCTTTTTCTCTCAAGGATTTTCTCACCAGCTTTCTGCTGTTGGAATTATTCAAGGGACTTGCATTAACCGGACGTTATCTTTTTCGTCGAAAAGTAACAATTCAGTTCCCAGAGGAAAAGTCGCCTCTATCTCCTCGTTTTCGTGGTTTGCATGCTTTGCGCCGTTATGAAAACGGGGAAGAGCGTTGCATAGCTTGTAAATTATGCGAAGCAGTTTGCCCGGCAATGGCGATCACCATTGAGTCTGAGGTTCGTTCAGACGGATCAAGACGCACAAGTCGCTACGATATTGATCTGACAAAATGTATTTTTTGTGGGTTTTGTGAAGAGAGTTGCCCTGTAGATTCGATCGTTGAAACTCATATTCTTGAGTATCACGGAGAAAAAAAGGGTGATTTGTACTTCACAAAAGAAATGCTTTTGGCTGTCGGTGACCGTTTTGAAAATGAAATCGCTGCCAATAAAGCAGCAGATGCCAAATACCGCTGATCCATTGCAAGAAAGAAATAATCGATATGGATGTTAAGTCTGGTTTGTTCTACGTATTTTCAGCAGTGTTGCTGTTCTCTGCGTTTCGGGTAATTACCGCCCGCAACCCAGTGCATGCAGTACTTTTTTTAGTACTTACATTTTTTCAGGCCGCTATGGTCTGGATGTTACTTAAGGCAGAGTTTCTGTCCATTGCTTTGGTCCTCGTTTACGTTGGTGCAGTGATGGTTCTTTTCCTGTTTGTTGTGATGATGATGGATATCAACGTCGATAGCATCAGGCATGGTTTCTGGAAGAACTTCCCCTTGGCTGCTGTTGTTGGCGTTTTGATAGCTTTGGAAATGGCTGCAGTCTTGATGGGTGGTTTCCGAGTCATAGAAGAACCGCATGCTTTAGCTGTCGCAGGTAATGCAGCTGTTGAGATTTCTAATAGCAAAGAACTGGGCAAGCTTTTATACACACAATATCTTTACCCGATTGAAGTAGCTGCTGCGATTTTGTTGGTTGCCATGATTGCCGCCATCGCATTGACCTTACGTCAAAGAAAAGATAGCAAGTACGTGAGTCCGTCAGACCAGGTTCGTGTCAAGTCTAAAGATCGGATGGTTGTTCACAAAATGGCGGCTACTAAACCCACCTTGGTTGAAGATTTAACCAACGCCACTGATGCGGAGACTAAGGTATGACAGTTACTCTCGGACATTTTCTTTCATTAGGGGCGATGTTGTTCGCCATGTCAGTGATTGGCATTTTCCTCAATCGTAAAAATTTAATCGTGTTGTTAATGGCGATTGAATTGATGCTTTTGGCCGTAAACACTAATTTCGTTGCTTTCTCCTATTATTTGGGCGATATGCACGGTCAAATATTTGTGTTCTTTATATTGACAGTTGCTGCTGCTGAATCTGCAATTGGTCTCGCCATCTTGGTGCTCTTGTTCCGCAATAAGGCAAGTATCAATGTGGATGAACTTAATACATTGAAGGGTTAATAAGATGAGTCAAACCCTTTCAGCTTCGGCACTTCTACTGGTCCCTATGGCACCACTTGTCGGTGCTGTGCTTGCTGGCGTTCTTGGTACCAAGTTTGGTGGCAACTGGCTTGGTCGCAAGATGTCGCATTCGTTGACTATTCTTGGTGTGTTGGTTTCATTTGTGCTTTCTGTCATGACACTGTTAAGCGTCGTGCAAGATGGGGCACGATTCAATGAAACTCTCTACACCTGGATGGTCGTTGGACCACTGAAAATGGAAGTTGGATTCCTCGTCGATGGTTTAACTGCCATGATGATGTGCGTCGTGACTTTTGTTTCATTGATGGTTCATATTTACACCATCGGTTATATGGAAGAGGACGAAGGTTACAACCGTTTCTTTGCCTACATTTCATTGTTCACCTTTTCTATGTTGATGCTCGTCATGAGCAACAACATGTTGCAGTTGTTCTTTGGCTGGGAAGCCGTTGGACTGGTTTCATATCTCCTGATTGGATTTTGGTTCAATAAGCCAACAGCCATTTTTGCGAATATGAAAGCCTTCCTCGTCAACCGCGTTGGTGACTTTGGTTTCATTCTTGGTATTGGTTTGATTGTTGCTTTTACAGGAACACTGAATTACTCCGAAGTATTTGCCAAATCTGGAGAGCTTTCTAAATTGAGCTTTCCTGGTACAGATTGGATGCTGATCACAGTGATTTGTATCTGCCTGTTTATTGGTGCCATGGGCAAGTCGGCGCAGTTTCCTCTTCATGTGTGGTTACCAGATTCCATGGAAGGTCCTACGCCTATTTCAGCTTTAATTCACGCTGCAACCATGGTGACTGCGGGTATTTTCATGGTGGCTCGTATGTCGCCTTTGTTTGAGCTGAGCGAGACAGCACTGAATTTCATCATGGTGATAGGTGCCATAACTGCTTTGTTCATGGGTTTTCTGGGCATCATACAAAACGATATCAAACGTGTGGTGGCCTACTCAACTCTGTCTCAACTTGGGTACATGACAGTTGCGTTAGGTGCTTCCGCTTATTCTGTGGCCGTATTTCATTTGATGACTCATGCCTTCTTCAAGGCGTTGTTGTTCCTTGCAGCCGGTTCCGTCATCATGGGTGTTCACCACAATCAGGATATTCGCTGGATGGGCGGTTTGCGTAAATACATGCCCATTACTTGGATCACGTCTCTTTTAGGATCACTTGCCCTGATTGGTACGCCATTTTTTGCTGGTTTTTATTCAAAGGACAGCATCATCGAAGCAGTTCATGAAAGCCACTTGCCGGCTGCTGGTTTTGCATCGTTTGCGGTACTCGCTGGTGTATTCATCACTGCTTTCTACTCTTTCCGTTTGTACTTCCTTGTGTTTCATGGAAAAGAAAGATTTGTTCAAAATCCTGATGCTCACCATGACAACAGCCACGGGCATCATCACGAACCACATGTTCCTCATGAATCTCCGTGGGTTGTTACGGTGCCATTAATACTTCTCGCAATTCCTTCTGTGGTGATCGGTTTCATGACAATCCAGCCGATGTTGTTTGGTGAGTTTTTCAAAGGAGCCATCTTCGTTGATTCGGAAAAACATGCAGCGATGGAAGAGCTTGCTAAAGCGTTTCATGGTCCTGTCCAAATGGCATGGCATGCTTTGACAACGTTGCCCTTTTTACTGGCTTTGGCAGGTGTTGTTACTTCGTACTACATGTACATGATTAATCCTGCATTGCCTGCAGCCATCAAGTCACGTGTGCAGCCTATCTACACTCTGCTTGAGAATAAATACTATCTTGACTGGTTCAACGAAAACGTATTGGCCCGTGGTGCACGCGCCATTGGTTCCGGATTATGGAAGTGGGGCGATCAGTTCCTAATTGATGGCACCATTGTGAATGGTTCCTGGAAAGTGGTTGGTTGGTTTTCGGGTGTCGTTCGCAGGGTTCAGTCTGGATACTTGTACCACTATGCGTTTGCCATGATCATGGGTGTTTTTGTGCTTATGACGTATTTCGTCTGGCTCAAGTAGGAGAATAAGAAAAATGGGTTTGTTGAGCCTGGCTATTTGGACACCAATTGTTTTTGGTGTCGTCCTGCTGGCATTAGGTCGTGATGATCAAGCGCGCTCTGTGCGTTGGGTTGCACTGATCGGTGCTGTTGCTAGCTTTCTAGTTACTTTGCCGCTTTATTACGGTTTCAAGATTGGAACTGCCGCAATGCAGTTTGTCGAGAAAGCGCCGTGGATAGAGCGTTTCAATGTGAACTACCACCTTGGTGTCGATGGCATCTCTGTTTGGTTCGTGTTGTTGACAGCGTTTATCAATGTTGTTGTCGTGATTGCTGGCTGGGAAGTCATTACTCGCCGTGTGAATCAGTACATGGGTGCATTCCTTATCTTGAGCGGCTTGATGATTGGTGTGTTTTGCGCGCTCGATGGCATGTTGTTTTATGTATTCTTTGAGGCCACATTGATTCCCATGTACCTGATCATTGGTATTTGGGGTGGGCCCAACAAGATTTACGCAGCGTTCAAGTTTTTTCTCTATACGCTGCTTGGCTCCTTGTTGATGCTGATTGCTTTGATCTTCTTATACGTCAAGTCAGGCGGTAGTTTTGACTTGGCGCTGTGGCACAGACTTCCATTGAACGGGACGACTCAGACATTGCTTTTCTTTGCCTTCCTTTCTGCCTTTGCCGTAAAAGTGCCTATGTGGCCAGTGCATACCTGGTTGCCTGACGTTCACGTTGAAGCGCCATCTGGTGGTTCTGCTGTCCTAGCGGCCATCATGCTTAAGCTTGGCGCATATGGGTTCCTGCGGTTTTCGTTACCTATCGCACCAGATGCTGCTCGTGAATGGGCTTGGTTGATGATTGCTTTGTCCCTGATTGCCGTTATTTACGTTGGGCTAGTTGCCATGGTTCAGAAGGACATGAAGAAGCTGGTAGCTTATTCGTCTGTGGCTCATATGGGCTTCGTAACACTAGGCTTTTTCATATTTAACGATCTGGGTGTGTCCGGCGGTATTGTTCAAATGATTGCGCACGGCTTTGTATCAGCTGCCATGTTCTTGTCCATTGGTGTGTTGTACGACCGCGTTCATTCTCGTGAAATAGCCAGTTATGGTGGTGTCGTGAACACCATGCCTAAATTTACTGCCTTTGCCTTGCTGTTTGCCATGGCTAACTGTGGTTTACCTGGAACTGCCGGCTTTGTTGGTGAGTGGATGGTGATCCTGGGTGCAGTGAAATCGAACTTCTGGTTAGGTTTCGGTGCTGCCAGTGCGTTGATCTTTGGCGCCGCTTATACCTTGTGGATGTTTAAACGGGTATATCTAGGTCCTGTAGGTAACAAGCATGTCAAAGAGCTAGTTGATATCAATGCCCGTGAATTCGTCATGCTTTCACTGTTGGCCATCGCTGTGATGTACATGGGTATTTATCCCAAGCCATTTACTGATGTGATGGATACATCTGTAGCCGAGTTGCTTAAGCACGTGGCGCAGTCCAAACTGAATTGATCAGTCCGAATTGATTGAATTGAATTAAGAGATAGAACATGATCGACAAACTCAGTTGGATTTCGGTTTACCCTGAAATCATCCTGCTCATCATGGCTTGCGTTATTGCGCTGGCCGATCTAGGTGTCAAGAGCCCACGCCGAACGACAACTTATTTGTTGACGTTGCTCACACTTGCTGTTGTAGCTGCTCTTCAGGCTGCTTATGCCACCGGTGGTGCCACTTTATATGGTTTTGGCAACATGGTCGTTAGTGACCAAATGGGTAACTGGCTTAAATGCTTTGCCACATTGGCTGTCATGGTGACTCTTGTATACGGTCGCCCCTATGCGGCTGACCGGGATATGTTGCGTGGTGGTGAGATGTTCTCTTTGAGCATGTTTGCGCTTCTTGGCATGTTCGTCATGATTTCGGGCAATAACTTTTTGGTTATCTACCTGGGTCTTGAGTTGCTGACGCTTGCAAGTTATGCATTGGTCGCTTTACGACGTGACAACGTCACAGCAACCGAAGCTGCCATGAAGTATTTTGTGCTTGGTGCGCTGGCTTCTGGTTTCCTGCTTTATGGCATGTCCATGATGTACGGGGCGACTGGCTCCTTGGATATCAACGCTGTCTTCAAGGCGATCAATTCTGGTCAGATCAAACACCAGGTTTTGGTCTTCGGTTTGGTCTTTATTGTGGCCGGTCTTGCCTTCAAGCTTGGTGTGGTTCCATTCCATATGTGGATACCTGACGTCTACCAAGGCGCACCTACGGCCGTCACCTTGCTAATTGGTGGCGCTCCCAAGTTGGCTGCTTTTGCGATTTTCATTCGTTTGCTGGTCGAAGGCATGCTGCCTCTAGCACTGGACTGGCAACAAATGCTGATGGTGCTTTCCATTGGTTCTTTATTGATCGGTAATTTGGCGGCAATTGCTCAAACCAATCTCAAGCGGATGTTGGCCTTTTCAACCATCTCCCAAATGGGTTTTGTGTTACTCGGACTGATGTCTGGTGTGGTTAACGGCAACATACATTCAGCAGCAAATGCCTACAGTTCCTCCATGTTTTATATCATCACATATGTGTTGACGACACTGGCTAGTTTCGGTGTGATCATGCTGCTTGCCCGTGATGGATTTGAGAGTGAAGAGATTTCTGATTTTGCGGGCTTAAACGAGCGCAGTCCACTTTACGCTGCTGTAATGGCCATTTGTCTGTTTTCTCTCGCGGGTATCCCTCCCATGGTCGGGTTTTATGCCAAGCTCTCGGTACTTCAAGCCTTGATTGCTTCCGGACAAGCGGTTCATATTGGCTTAGCCGTATTTGCAGTGATGATGTCTTTGATTGGTGCTTTCTATTATTTACGTGTGATCAAAGTGATGTATTTTGATCAACCTGTAGGCGCTGGGGAAATAACGGCACCATTTGATGTTCGTGCATTGCTTTCAGTGAATGGTGCATTGGTGTTGGTTCTCGGACTTGTGCCGGGTGGTCTGATGACTTTATGCGCCAATGCCATTGTTCAAATGTTAGGTACGTGATCTTAGGTTACTGACATTTAACGCGTGTCTCAAACCTTTACTGTCATTTCCCTCGTATTGGCCGCTTTTATTGCGGCCAATCTACCTTTTGCGACTAGTGGATTATTTGTATTTTTCAACGTATCTCAACAGAAGACGTTGCAGGTGCGTTTGTTTGAAATGGTGTCTTATTATTTTTTGGTTGGCGGGTTAGCCCTGCTACTTGAAAATCATGTTGGGCAAATTGCACCTCAAGCTTGGGAGTTTTATGCCATCACAGCGACTCTTTTTTTAACGTTTTCATTCCCGGGATTTGTGTTCCGCTATTTGCTCAAACGTAGAACTTAGGTACTGTCAAATTTATGCGCGACCATCATTTGATTGAAGAGAAACTCTCAAGTGAAGAGATGTTCAAGGGGCATTTGTTGCACGCTTTTTGCGACAAAGTCACACTTCCAGATGGATCTGTAGCCATTCGTGAATACATAAGGCATCCAGGTGCAGTCATGATTGTTCCGCTTCTCGAGGATCAATTTGGCCAGTTTCGAGTAGTTCTGGAGCGTCAATTTCGCTACCCCGTGGGACGCGTGATGATTGAGTTTCCGGCAGGAAAGCTAGATCCAGGCGAGTCTACCTTGGCGTGCGCTCAGCGGGAACTACTTGAGGAGACGGGTTACAGTGCCATAGAGTGGGCGCGGGCAGGGGTGTTGCATCCAGTTATCTCTTATTCCACGGAGTTCATTGATATCTTTTTTGCACGTGGTTTGTCTTTGGGTCCGCGCCAACTAGACCAGGGTGAATTTCTTGATGTTTTTTCGGCCACGCCTGATGATTTGATGCAATGGTGTCGTGATGGTCAGGTGACAGATGCTAAAACGCTAACGGCCGCACTTTGGCTGCAAAACGTACTATCGGGTGCGTGGACCTTGCCGTGGAAAAAAATCACTGCAACAGATATTGACTGATCGTATCGGCATGAAAGTTTTCGATCTTCATTGCGGCCAATTTCATGTCTTTGAAGGTTGGTTTGCCTCTGAACTTGACTTTGTTTCTCAACGTGAGCGAGGCTTGATTGAGTGTCCAGTATGTGGCGATGCGTCCGTCACCAAGAAATTGAGTGCCCCCCGCCTGAACCTTGGCTCGGTCTCCACTAACGAGACTCATCATGTGCAAGCGCATGACTCCTCAGCTCACAATGAGTCTCTTCAGTCGGCCTGGATGTCAGTGGCTCGCCAGATCATCGCCAACACCGATGATGTCGGAAGCAGCTTTGCCGAGGAAGCCCGCAAGATTCACTATGGTGAGATCCCTGAACGCGGAATTCGCGGCAAGGCTACCTCCGACGAAACGACAGCCTTGCTTGAAGAGGGCATTTCGATCATGTCCTTGCCACTGCCTGAGGCCCTTAAAGGTCAGTTGCAGTGACAGGACATAGTTCGATTACGGGTAAAGTCCGCGCAGTTCCCGTGCATGCAAAATGCGTTTGCAGGCGATGATGAAGGTCGCAGTCCTCAGGCTAACTTTGTTGTCTTGTGAAACCTCCCACACACCCGCAAAGGCTTCCTTCATGATTTTCACCAGACGGGCGTTGATCTCATCTTCGCTCCAGAAGAAGCTTGAAAAATCCTGAACCCATTCAAAGTAACTGACCGTCACGCCACCGGCGTTGGCGATCACGTCGGGCAACACCAATATATTGCGTTCTTGCAAGATGTCATCCGCTGCGGGTGTTGTCGGACCATTGGCACCCTCGATCACCATTTTTGCTTTGATGCGTCCTGCATTCGCAGCCGTAATTTGTTGCTCCAGTGCAGCAGGAATCAAGATGTCGCAGTCAACATCCCAAAACTTGTCGTTCGCCAAAACTTCTGCTTGGGCAAAACCGGCGACGGTTCCAGCTGCCGCCACATGGGCCAGCAACGCCGGAACGTCAAATCCTGATTCCCGGTAAATGGTCCCATCATGGTCTTGAACAGCCACCACGCGAGCCCCGGCTTGCGCAAACAAGCGTGCAGCAACGCCGCCCACATTACCAAAGCCTTGAACGGCAACGCGTGCGGTGGCAATGTCCAGTCCAATGTGGCGGGCAGCTTCCGATCCGACCGTAAACACGCCCCGTCCAGTCGCATCACGCCGACCCAAAGACCCACCCAGAACAACCGGTTTTCCGGTGACAACACCAGTCGATGTGGATCCTTCGTTCATGGAGTAGGTGTCCATCATCCACGCCATGATTTGCTCATCGGTATTGACATCCGGCGCAGGAATATCTTTGGTCGGTCCGATGATGATGCCGATCTCGCTGGTGTAGCGGCGTGTGATGCGTTCCAGTTCACCGCGTGACAAGGTTTTGGGATCGACCCGAATGCCGCCTTTGGCACCACCGTATGGCACATTGACAGCCGCATTTTTGATCGACATCCAGGCAGATAAAGCCATCACTTCTGACAATGTGACATCCTGGTGAAAACGCACGCCACCTTTGCCAGGACCGCGTGAGGTGTTGTGTTGCACGCGGTAGCCTTCAAAGTGCGCCACCGTGCCATTGTCCATTTGGATCGGCACGTCTACGATCAATATACGTTTGGGGCGTCGCAGGGTTTCAGCCCAGCGGGCCAGATGGCCGAGGTAAGGGATGACCCGGTCGACCTGCTGCATATAAATGCCCCAAGGGCCGAGATTGTCGGCTTGCAGGTAGGAAGGAATGGATGACGACGACGCGGACGTTATCAAACCAGAGGGGCCCGAAGCGGGTGAGCCAGAGACTTGAGACATGAGTTTTGCCTTTTGGGGTTGATCAAGTCTCGGACTGTAATGCGTAGCTGCAAGGCTGTCTAAGGCAGAGTTTCTTTGCATCTATGCAAAAAATTTATAACCATGCTTCTTGATGGGCGTCAAGTTCAGGCACTGAGATTGAGGATGCGACCTGTGGCTTGACCTTGGGTGTTCATGATTGACGTTGCGTTTGAATCGGTTTTGAGAGAGTTTCCGCTGGCAGCACGCTTTTCGCTGGTGGCATCGTACAAGCCCACCAGAAAATCCTGAGTTTTGGGAGGAACTTCTGACTTGTTGCCCTTGAGTTGCGACTCGTATGTGGCGGCCAGTTGCTGGTTGCGTGTAGCCTGCTGACGCACATTGCCTTGGCTTTTTTGTGCATCCACTTCCGCACTGTCGGCCTGTTGCCGCAAGTTTTGTGCATTGGCCTCGGCCTGGTCTGCTTCCTGGCGGACTTGTACCAGCCGGTTTCTTCCCAGCGCTAACTGAAGCGAGGGTGTTGCGCTATTGGTAGCGGAAATCGCGACCATGGCAGCGGTACGGTTGGATGCGGCCGGTCAAGCCACCACGTTAAGGCGGCCACCAATACTTTGCCCCTGTGTATTGACCACGGGCTTGGGTTGGGGTTCAGGTGTTTTCTTGACCTCTTGTGCTTTGGTTTTGGCAGCTTCACTCTGCGCCAACCTGGCTTCCTCAGCGCGTTTGTTGGACTGAGTCTGTTGAACGGGGGGTGTTTTTACCGCTGAAATTTCCATGAGAGGCTCCTGTCGAAAAGAATGGTCAGTTTACGAGCGAAGTGTTTAAAAATCAATCAGGCATTGAACTGCAGCGCCGCCAGACCCGCATAGACGCCGCCATGCGCCACCAACTCAGCGTGAGTGCCTTGCTCCACCAGCTGCCCATGGTCCAGCACCACAATCAGATCGGCTTTTTGCACTGTGGCTAAACGGTGGGCGATCACCAGTGTGGTGCGACCCTGCATGGCAGATTCCAGCGCGGCTTGAACCATGCGCTCGCTTTCGGCATCAAGTGCGCTGGTAGCCTCATCGAGCAGCAGCAGTGGTGGATTTTTCAGCATGGCACGCGCGATGGCAATGCGCTGGCGTTGCCCGCCACTGAGGCGCACGCCACGTTCCCCCAGAAATGTGTCATAGCCTTCGGGCAGCGCCCCGATGAATTCGTCGGCAAAGGCCGCTTTGGCGGCGTTCTTGACCTCGGTGTCGGTGGCGTCGGGTTTGCCATAGCGAATGTTTTCCAGCGCGCTACTGGAAAAGATGACCGCGTATTGCGGCACGATGCCGATACGCTGACGTAAATCGTGCAAAGCCATGTCGCGGGTTGCTACCCCGTCCAGCACAATGCGACCGGAGGCTGGATCGTAAAAACGCAGCAGCAGCTGGAACACAGTGCTTTTCCCGGCGCCACTTGGGCCAACGATCGCCACCGTTTGACCCGGCAGTACGGCAAGCGAGAAATCAGTCAGTGCCGCCTGATTGGGGCGGGACGGGTAGTTAAAGTAAATGGATTCAAAATTAATAGCGCTCCCCGCAGACAGCACGGGGGCTGGAGCCGGATTTAAGGGTGAAGTAATGGGGGAGCGATTGCCCAACAATTCCATCAAGCGCTCGGTCGCGCCGGCGGCGCGAAGCAGGTCGCCATAGACCTCGCCCAAAATGGCAAAGGCACTGGCCAGAATGATCACGTACATCACCGTCTGGCCCAAGTCCCCGGCACTGATACGCCCGGCAATCACTGCTTGCGTACCTTGGTACAAGCCCCACAACAGGGCGCCTGAGGTCGCGATGATGATGAACGCCACCAGCACCGAGCGTGCCCGGCTGCGTCGCACGGCGGTTTCAAAGGCGCTGTCGGTGGAGGCATTAAAGCGGGTCGACTCGCGCCCTTCGGCGGTGTAACTTTGCACCACTGGAATAGCGTTCAGCACCTCGGCGGCAATGGCGCTTGAATCGGCAATGCGGTCCTGGCTGGCGCGTGAGAGCTTGCGCACGCGGCGGCCAAACCACAAGGCGGGCGCCACGATCAATACCAGCACCCCCAAGACCTGAAACATCACATACGGATTGGTCCAGATCAACATGCCCAAAGCGCCGATGCCCATCACCAGATTGCGCAAGCCCATGGACAGCGACGAGCCCACCACGGTTTGTACCAGCGTGGTGTCGGCCGACAGGCGCGACAGCACTTCGCCGGTCTGGGTGGTCTCAAAAAATTCCGGGCTTTGCTGCAGCACATGGCCGTAGACCGCATTGCGCAGGTCGGCCGTCACGCGCTCGCCGAGCCAGCTCACCATGTAAAAGCGGCCCGCTGAAAACAGGCCCAGCGCCACCGCGACGCCAAACAGCGCCGCAAAGTGCTCCCGCAAGGCCATCACTTGCGCGCCTTTGTCGGTCTGCACCAGGCCGCCATCAATCAGGTAGCGCAGGGCGATCGGAAAAGCCAGCGTGGCAACGGCGGCCATCACCAGAAAAACCAGCGCCAGGCCAATGCGGCCGCGGTAGGGCATGAGGAACGGCATCAAGCCCGAGAGAGAGCGCGGCGAGGCTTTGGTGGGCAGTGGGGTGGTCATAGTCATGGTGGCAGTGTAGCCAAAATTTCCAAAAAAGGTTGCCTCACCAAACAAAGCCTTGACATTAATTGCCTAAGCAAATAATAATGCCACCCTATGATTTCAAATCCAAAATCTGACAAAGCCAACCCGGACTGCAACGATGCGGCGTGCGGCGGCATCGAGTTTTACTGCGCCGATGGCTACGTGCCGGAGTCTGGCGTGGGCTATCTGATCAAGCGGGTGCTGATGGCCGTGGGGCAGGAAATTGAGCGCCAGCTCGAACCCAGCGGTCTCACCAACGCCCAATGGGTGCCTCTCTTCAAACTGCACATCGGCAAGACCGCCACCGTGGCTGAACTGGCGCGTGGATGCCATATGGACGCCGGTGCCATGACCCGATTACTCGACCGACTCGAAACCAAGGGCCTGTGCCGTCGCGTGCGATCACTGGATGATCGTCGTGTGGTCAACATTGAGTTGACCGACGCTGGCGTTGAAGCCGCCAAGGGGATCCCGGCGGTGCTGTGTCGGGTTCAAAACGCGCACTTGGCCGGTTTTTCGGAAGCAGAGTTTGAAACCCTGAAGGGGTTTTTAAACCGAATTCTCGATAACGCCCACACCCAATCCCAAACCCCGTTAAATCCAGGAGGCCCGCATGAGGCTTGAACTTCAGAGTCGGGGCCGTCGCTTGCGCTTGACCCAATCCGCCGTACTCATCGCGGTCATCACCGGCTTGTCGGCCTGCGCCAACCTGTCCGGCATTGAGGCGCTGGCCACGCTGCGTGACGCCCCCTCGTTAGGTTTATCCGCCGCTGATACCAGTACCGTGATGCTCAATGCCGACTGGTGGCGCGAGTTTGGCGACGAGCAGCTCAACACGCTGGTGGCGCAAGCGCTGGCCACACAGCCGTCACTCAAAATCGTTCAAGCCCGGTTGCGCCGGGCGCAAGCGGGTGTTGATGTGACCCAGGCGGCGACCGGACCGCAACTGAATGCCAATGTAGAGCTCACGCGGCAATTGTTTACCGCCAAAGGCGCAGTGCCGCCACCGCTGGCCGGCACCATTCAGGAGAGCGGCACGGCGCAACTTACCGGTAGTTGGGAATTGGACTTTTTTGGTAAAAACCGTGCAGCGCTGGATGCCGCCCTGGGTCAGACCAAGGCCGCGCAGGCCGATGTCGAAGCCGCCCGCATGCTGTTGGCCAGCCACGTGGTGCGCAGCTATTTCTCGCTGATCCGTTTGAGCGAGCAACTGGGCGTGGCAAACCGCAGCTTGGCCCAACGCACCCACACCTTGAAGCTGGTGCAGGATCGGGTCAACGCCGGGCTCGATACGCGTCTGGAACAACGCCAAAGCGAAGGCGCTTTGCCCCAAGCGCGGTTGCAGATCGAAACGCTGCAAGAGCAACTTGTATTGGGTCGAAACGCGCTTGGAGCTCTGGTATCAGAGCCAAATCGACCTCTAGCCCTCGTGCTTCCTGCGCAAGCAGCTATTAAAAATATAGCTACTGCCAGTAAGCTGCCATCTGACCTTCTGGGCCGCCGGGCCGACATCGCGGCGGCGCGTTGGCGGGTTGAGGCCGCGACCCAGGACGTGGGCAATGCTCGTGCCCAGTTTTATCCCAACATCAATCTCGTGGCGTTTGCCGGCTTCTCCAGCATCGGGTTGGACCGTCTGCTGGACGCGGGCAGCGAGCAGTGGGGCGTCGGCCCGGCACTGCGCTTGCCACTGTTTGACGGCGGACGTTTGCGCGCCAACCTGAGGGGCAAAAACGCGGATCTGGACGCCGCTATTGAGAGCTACAACGCCGCTGTCATCGACGCTGTGCGCGATGTGTCGGACCAGTTGGCCTCCACCCAAGCCATTGCGCGCCAGCAAACCGAGCAGCGCGCCGCTCAAGATGCCGCTGAAAATGCCTATGAGATTGCCCAGCAGCGCTTTGAAGCCGGACTGAGCAACTACCTGCAAGTGCTCAATGCTGAGACTGCGGTGCTCAGCCAGCGCAGCTTGGCGGTCGATTTGGCCGCCCGCGCACTTGATACCCAAGTGGCCTTGCTGCGTGCTCTGGGCGGCGGCTACCAAGCCGACCTGCCGACACGCACCGCCCAACAGTAAACCACCCCTATTTATTTGAATCCCTCGCACCATGACCACTCCTACAAGCACCACCCCGACGCCAGCTGCCAGCAACCCCAAGCGCAAAAAAGCGCTCATCACGCTGGCCAGCATCGTCGTCATCGCCGGTCTCGGCTGGACCGCCTATGAATGGCTGGTAGCCAGCCACTACGAGTCGACTGACAACGCCTATGTGCAGGGCAATGTGATCCAGATCACCCCGCAGATTGGCGGCACCGTGATGGCGATCCTGGCCGACGACACCGACTTTGTGAAAGCCGGTCAGGCGCTGGTCAAGCTCGACCCGGCCGATGCCAAAGTGGCACTGGACCAGTCGCGTGCCAACCTGGCCCAAGCAGTGCGGCAAGTGCGCACGCTTTACGCCAACAACGGCAGCCTGAGCGCGCAAATCACCCTGCGCGAGTCGGACGTGGCCAAGGCGCAAACCGACATCGCCCGCGCCACCGACGACTTGAACCGGCGCCAGTCGCTGGTCGGCAATGGCGCGGTCAGTCAGGAAGAACTCAAACACGCACAGACGCAATTGGCCAATGGCAAAAGCACGCTGGCCGCCGCGCAGGCCGGTGTGGCCGCGGCCAAAGAACAGTTGGTGAGTAACCAGGCCATGACCGATGGCACCCCCATCGACCAGCACCCGAGCGTGATGGTGGCCGCTGCAAAGTTGCGTGAGGCTTACCTCGCCACCCAGCGTGCCGCCTTGCCCGCCCCGGTGGACGGCTATGTGGCGCGGCGCACGGTGCAGTTGGGCCAGCGCGTGGCGGCTGGCACTCCGCTGATGGCCATCATTCCGATGAATCAGGTGTGGGTCGATGCCAACTTCAAGGAGGTGCAGTTGCGCCATATTCGCATCGGTCAGCCGGTGCATTTGACCGCCGATATCTATGGCAAAAAAGTCGATTACAAGGGCACGGTGAGTGGTCTGGGCATGGGCACCGGCGCCGCCTTTGCTTTGCTGCCGGCGCAAAATGCCACCGGCAACTGGATCAAGGTGGTGCAGCGCGTACCGGTGCGGGTGGCGCTCGACGCGGCACAAGTCGCGCAAAACCCGCTGCGCGTTGGCTTGTCGATGGAAGCCACGGTCGATG
This sequence comes from Rhodoferax sp., assembly GCF_037143375.1. Lineage (GTDB taxonomy): Bacteria > Pseudomonadota > Gammaproteobacteria > Burkholderiales > Burkholderiaceae_C > Rhodoferax. Next base: position 61,072 of record NZ_JBAWYV010000008.1, read on the forward strand.
TGAGCAACAAGGACGGCAAGATGCTGGCCGATGCACCGCGTGCCGCCGCCCTCGTGCAAACCAATGTCTATGAAGCGCTGGATGTCGGTGCGGCCGAAGAGGTGCGCAAGGTCATCGCTGCCAATATGGGCCGCAAGTAAGCCAAGCTCCTATGGCCACCGCATCGACTTCTATTTCCTACCCGCCACTGCAAGGCTCGGCACGGCTCTGGGGCACCATCGCCTTGTCGCTCGCCACGTTCATGAACGTGCTCGACTCGTCGATTGCCAACGTGTCGCTGCCCGCCATTGCCGGTGACCTGGGCGTGAGTGCCAACCAGGGCACCTGGGTCATCACCAGCTTTGGGGTGGCCAACGCCATCGCCTTGCCGCTGACCGGCTGGTTGTCACAGCGCTTCGGCCAGGTGCGCCTGTTCATCACCAGTGTTTTGCTGTTTGTGCTGAGCTCGTGGTTGTGCGGGCTGGCACCCAACATGACCTCGTTGATCGCGTTTCGTGCGCTGCAAGGCTTTGTCGCTGGACCGATGATTCCGCTGTCGCAAGGCTTGCTGCTTTCGAGTTACCCGCCCGCGCTGGCCGGTCTGGCGATGGCCTTGTGGGCCATGACCACGCTGGTCGCTCCGGTGCTGGGGCCGCTGTTGGGCGGCTGGATCACCGACAACATCTATTGGTCGTGGATTTTTTACATCAACATTCCGGTCGGCTTGCTGTCAGCCTTCATGGTCTGGTCGATCTACCACAAGCGCGAAAGCGTGACGCACAAACTGCCGATCGACTCCGTCGGTTTGGGCCTGCTGGTGCTGTGGGTCGGCGCACTGCAAATCATGCTCGACAAAGGCAAGGAACTGGACTGGTTCCATTCGCCCGAGGTGGTGGCCTTAGGGCTTGTGGCGCTGGTCGGGTTTGCCTTCTTTCTGGCGTGGGAGCTCACTGAAGAACACCCGGTGGTCGACTTGCGCCTGTTCAAACGGCGCAACTTCTGGGCCGGTACAGTGGCTATTTCTGTCGGCTACGGTTTGTTTTTTGGCAATGTGGTGCTGCTGCCGTTGTGGCTGCAACAGTTCATGGGCTACCCCTCGATTGACGCTGGCATGTTGTTGGCGCCGGTCGGGCTGTTTGCCATTATTTTGTCGCCACTGGTGGGTAAAAACGTCAACAAGGTCGACCCGCGCTGGCTCGCCAGTTTTGCCTTTTTGGTGTTTTCAGTGGTACTGATCATGCGTTCGCATTTCAGCACCCTGGCCGACTTTGACACCATGATGTTGCCCACGGTGGTGCAAGGCATCGCGATGGCGTTTTTCTTCATTCCGCTGTCCGTCATCGTGCTTTCGGGCATCACCCCGGACAAGATTCCGGCGGCTTCAGGTCTGTCGAGTTTTGTGCGGATTGTGGCGGGTTCGTTCGGCACCTCGATCGCCACCACCGTCTGGCAAGACCGCGCCGCCATGCACCATGCGCAACTGGCCGAATCCGTCAGTCAAGGCAACTTTGCCGCCACGCAGGTGCTGGGCGGGCTGAGCAGTGCTGGCCTGAGCCCGGAGCAAGCGCTGGCACAGGTCAATCGGCTGGTCGATCAACAGGCCTACACGCTGGCGGTGAACGATGTGTTCTACGCCTCGGCCCTGATTTTTCTGCTGCTGATTCCGGTGGTCTGGTTGTCACGACCCAAGCCTGCCGATGCCGCGAGTGCCGATGTTGCTGCCGGTGCGCACTGACGTGTCCTACAACCGCAGCGGGCTGGCATAGCCGGTCATCTCCAGGTAGCCGTGGCCGACCAGCTTGCTGTTGCTGTCAAACAGCTCGCACAGGCCTTCCCAGTAAATCGCGCCGGTGGAGGCGCGGCTGTCGAGTTCCTGGTTGTCGATCACGGCCTTGACGGTGTAGAAGTCTGCCGGGGTTCGCACCACCCACTCGACCGGATAGCGGGCCTTCGTCGTGGCGCTGGTCCAGTAGCGCACGGGCCGGAACAGCACCTCACCATGGCTGAAAACATGCGGCTGGGCGCCCATGCTGGGGTGCCGGTAGGAGCCGCCATCCCACAGTGCGTTACCACTTTTGTCGCGCAACTGGTAGGCGGTGAGGGCGCTGCCGTCGAGCAAGTTCATGCCAATCCAGTCCCAGCCCACGGCTTGCGGGTGCATCAGTTCCTGGCTCCATTCGTGGTCGAGCCAGGCGCTGCCTTCGACCTGCATCGTTTGATCGCCCAAAGTCAGCTTGCCCTTGACCTGCAACTGCGGCAAGCTGTAATAGAAACTGGCCTGCTTTTCTTCAGGCCCTTTGCGTGACACACCACGGTCGCCTTGCAGCAGCAGCGGCTGCGTCTCGCGCAAGGCCAGTTCAAACCCAAACGCATGGCCTTTGGCCACCGCCCGGTACTGCGCGGCCTCACGCACCAGCGACCAGCCGCGCAGCTTGACATCGGTGTCGCTCGGGCTGGCTTGGGCCAAACCAAAACCTTCGCGGGCAATGCGCTGGTCGTGCAGCAGTTTTTTGCCCGCCACATCGGTCACAGCAGCGTGGGCAAAGACCAGTTGCTTGGCGGCAAACGCCGACGTCATGTCCTGGGTGGCGAGTACTTTGGAACGAAAAAATGTCAGCTGAAAACCAAACTCCCGTGCGCCAGCGGTGGCGCGCAAATGGCCGGTGATGTACCACCATTCAATTGAGTGATCAGGGTGGCTGCCCAGGTCACGCGGAAAGGTTAAATCGCGCGGCCCCAAAGACTTTGTGGTGGTGGTTGCTGCGGGCACGGTCAAAGGCCACAGGGGCGCTGTCAGTCCCGCCGTCAGCAAACGGCGTCTGAATAGTGAGGGCAGGGCCGGTGTTGCCATGCTGGATTCAGGCCAGTTGGGCGTGCAGGCGCGCGGTGGCCGCCGAGACATCGCCCAGGGTTTTGTGTACCCAGACGGGGTCGTGGTAGGTTGGCAGGTAGCGCTCGCCGGCATCGCACAGCAGCGACAGGATGGAACCCTGCTGGCCTTG
>NZ_JBAWYV010000009.1:0-62347 GCF_037143375.1 Rhodoferax sp.
GTTGCTGCTCTGAGGGCTGGGCGGGGGATGTCGTTTTTTTCATGGCTTTGACCTTTAATCCTGTAGGTTGTTGAGTATGCACGGGTAAACCCTAAGCCGATCTATAGATGCTTTCCCGTCCAACTAAATTCTTGACCCAAGTCAATTTGACGCAATTCATGTTGTCAGTTCACAACGCATGAATTCGCTTTACTTTGCATATTCTGCTGTTTTTTTAAACAATTTTTACGCTTTTCAAAAGTCATTGTTGACTCCCTGATTTTTGTCCGCTGGTGACGGCCGTTAAGATTGCCCGTTTGTTCCACTGGAGTTTTTAGCATGAGTATTACGACCGTCGGCATTATTGGCGCAGGCACCATGGGCAACGGCATTGCGCAGGCATGCGCCGTTTCTGGCATCAACGTGGTCATGGTCGACATTTCGGACGCCGCCGTGGCGAAAGGCATTGCCGCCGTCTCCGGCAGTCTGGACCGCCTTGTCAAGAAAGAAAAGATCACTGCCGCCGACAAAGAATCCGCCATGGCCCGCGTCAAGGGCAGTACCAACTATGACGAACTGAAAGCCGCCCAACTGGTCATCGAAGCGGCAACTGAAAATTACGACTTAAAAGTCAAAATTCTCAAGCAAATCGATGCCTTGGTTGCGCCAGAAGTGATTGTGGCGTCAAACACCTCGTCAATTTCCATCACCAAGTTGGCGGCCGTCACCTCGCGCGCCGACCGTTTCATCGGCATGCACTTTTTCAATCCTGTGCCGATGATGGCACTGGTTGAAATCATTCGCGGCCTTCAAACCAGCGATGCAACGCACGATGCAGTGCATGCCATGGCCAAGGTGCTGGGCAAAACGCCCATCACGGTCAAAAATGCACCGGGTTTCGTTGTCAACCGCATTTTGATACCCATGATCAATGAAGCACTCTTCGTTTTGGCAGAAGGCTTGGCCACAGCAGAAGACATTGATGCCGGTATGAAATTAGGCTGCAATCAACCGATTGGCCCCTTGGCGCTGGCCGACATGATTGGTCTGGACGTGTGCTTGGCGGTGATGGATGTTTACTTAAGCGAATACGGCGACAGCAAATATCGCCCTTGCCCACTCCTGAAAGAAATGGTGGCGGCTGGCCGTTTGGGTCGTAAATCTGGACAGGGCGTTTACAAATACTAAGCCGGAGTCGAACTTGTAGCACTTGCACACAGGCCAAACCCTGTGTGCTGCTTGAGGCATTTCAAGATTGTGGATAAATTCTTGATAAATTACAATCCGGGTCGCAGTAATTTCAATTTATCCACAGAAACTAATACCAATAATGACAGAGGGACAACACGCCAGCCAGGCTGGATTTTCAGGCCAGGGCGCTGGGCAAAGCTTGTGGCAAACCTGTATCGATCAATTGGCTCAGGAACTACCTGAACAACAATTCAATACCTGGATCAAACCGCTCTCGGCTCAGGTCACTGATGACCTTTCCAAAGTCACTATTTTTGTTGCCAACCGGTTCAAACTGGACTGGATCAGGGCCCAATATAGCAATCGTATTTCCAGCCTTCTTGAAAAGTATTCTGGCCAGTCGGTGCAAATTGAGTTAGCACTTGCTCCTCGTGAAGCCCCCGCCAGAACTCATTCTCTTCAGCGAGCCGTTGAACCCATTGCGATGGAAGAGACGAGCGAACCAGGTGAAGACCGTGCACAAAACGACCATAAAAATCGCCTTAACTCTGCACTGACCTTTGACACCCTGATCGAAGGTACCGCCAACCGCATGGCACGCGCCGCCGCCATGCATGTGGCAGGTATGCCGGGGCACTTGTACAACCCACTTTTCATCTATGGCGGCGTCGGTCTGGGCAAGACCCATTTGATGCACGCGGTGGGCAACCGGCTGCTAGCAGACATGCCGTCGGCCAAAGTTCTCTACATCCATGCTGAGCAGTTTGTCTCGGATGTGGTTAAAGCTTACCAGCGCAAGACGTTTGATGAATTTAAAGAGCGCTATCACTCACTGGATCTGCTGCTGATCGATGACGTCCAGTTTTTCGCCAACAAAGAACGCACGCAAGAAGAGTTTTTCAATGCGTTCGAAGCCTTGCTGGCCAAAAAGTCTCACATCGTGATGACAAGCGACACCTATCCCAAAGGCCTCACGGACATCCATGAGCGCTTGGTTTCACGTTTTGACTCCGGACTGACGGTCGCCATTGAACCGCCTGAACTGGAGATGCGGGTCGCCATTCTGATCAACAAAGCCCGGGTGGAAGGCATTGATATGCCGGAAGAAGTTGCGTTTTTCGTGGCTAAAAACGTGCGCTCCAACGTGCGCGAACTCGAAGGCGCGTTGCGAAAAATTCTGGCTTACTCCCGCTTTAACCAGAAAGAAATTTCGATTTTATTGGCCCGGGAAGCCCTGCGTGACTTGCTGTCAATTCAAAACCGTCAAATCTCGGTGGAAAACATCCAGAAAACGGTGGCTGATTACTACAAGATAAAAATCGCTGACATGTATTCCAAGAAGCGCCCCGCCAGCATTGCCCGACCACGCCAGATCGCCATGTACCTGGCGAAAGAGTTGACGCAAAAAAGTCTTCCGGAAATCGGCGAACTATTTGGTGGGCGCGACCACACCACCGTCTTGCACGCCGTGCGGAAGATTGGCGGCGAGCGCCAGCAAATGACCGAACTGAACCAGCAACTCCATGTGCTGGAGCAAACGCTCAAAGGCTGACAGTAACAATAAAAGTGGAAAATGGCAGGATTTGCATATCGCTTTTTCTGCTCGATATTGGTTTGAATTTAAGACACTAAAAAGAGGTTGACATGATCGTCCTGAAGGCCACCCAAGACAAAGTTTTATCAGTACTGCAATCGGTCGCAGGTATTGTTGAACGCCGGCACACCCTGCCCATCCTGGCCAATGTGCTGATTCGAAAGACCGGCACTTCGCTCCAACTCACCACCAGTGACCTGGAAATACAGATTCGCACCACGGCCGTCATGGAAGGCGACGAAGGCGACTTCACCACGACTGTGGGCGCCCGCAAATTGATCGATATTCTGCGTACCATGCCCGCAGACCAGACCGTTTCGCTGGAATCAAGCGCCAGCAAACTCATCCTCAAGGGTGGCAAGAGCAAGTTCACTTTGCAAACGATGGTCGCAGAAGACTTTCCGTTGGTTCAGGAAGCTGCCAACTTTGGCCCGGTGTTCAGCGTGCCGCAAAAGACCCTGAAAGACTTGCTGAGCCAAGTGTCGTTTGCCATGGCGGTGCACGACATTCGCTACTACCTCAACGGCATTTTGTTTGTGGCAGAAGGCAATCAACTAAGCTTGGTTGCCACCGATGGCCACCGTCTGGCCTTTGCCTCGGCCACGCTGGACGTCGAAGTTCCCAAGCAAGAAGTTATTCTGCCGCGTAAAACTGTGATCGAGTTGCAACGACTTTTAAGCGACGCGGACGGCGCCATCGACATGCAGTTTGCCAATAACCAGGCCAAGTTCACTTTTGGCGGGATGGAATTCGTGACCAAACTGGTCGAGGGCAAGTTCCCTGACTACAACCGCGTGATTCCCAAAAATCACAAAAACAGCATCACGCTGGGTCGAGCCGCCTTGCTCGCCACCTTGCAACGCACTGCCATCCTGACCAGCGACAAGTTCAAGGGCGTGCGCCTGAACCTGGACCCCGGCACCCTGCGCGTGGCGTCCAACAACGCAGAGCAGGAAGAGGCCGTCGATGAGCTCGACATTGATTACGGTGGCGACAGCATCGAAATTGGCTTCAATGTCACCTATCTGATTGATGCGCTGACCAACATGAGCCAGGACATGGTCACGCTGGAACTGTCGGACGGCAACAGCTCGGCCTTGTTCACCATTCCCGACAACGCCACCTTCAAATATGTGGTGATGCCGATGCGTATTTGAGTCCGGTTCTTGTAGCCCTTGAGAATTTATTAAATCCACTGATTAGATCGCCATGACCGAAGAAAACAAGCCAGTTCAGACCCCAGAAAACGGCGAGGATGCCGTGAACACGGGCGAGGGAACCTCTGACAGCTCCAACTTCCAGCCCACCATCGACGCTCACCAAGAAGGCGCGTCAGAAGCCTATGGCGAAGGCTCGATCCAGATTCTGGAAGGCCTGGAGGCGGTTCGCAAACGGCCTGGCATGTACATCGGCGACACCTCAGACGGAACCGGCTTGCACCACCTTGTTTTTGAGGTGGTGGACAACTCGATCGACGAATCCCTGGCGGGCCATTGCGACGACATTCTGGTCACCATCCACTCCGACAACTCGGTGTCCGTGGTGGACAACGGGCGCGGCATCCCTACCGGAGTCAAGATGGATGACAAGCACGAGCCCAAGCGCTCGGCCGCTGAAATCGCCCTGACCGAACTGCACGCTGGTGGCAAATTCAACCAGAACAGCTACAAAGTCTCTGGCGGTTTGCACGGCGTGGGCGTGAGTTGCGTGAATGCACTCTCCAAAATGCTGCGCCTGACCATCCGCCGTGATGGCAAAGTGCACGTCATGGAGTTCAGCAAGGGCTTTGTGCAAAACCGCATCACCGAGATGGTGAACGGCGTTGAAGTGTCGCCCATGAAGGTGATTGGCACGACCGAAAAACGCGGCACCGAAGTGCACTTTTTGCCCGACCTGGAAATTTTCCAGACCAACACCGAATTTCATTACGAAATTCTGAGCAAGCGCCTGCGCGAACTCAGCTTTCTGAACAACGGCGTGCGCATTCGCCTGAAAGACGAGCGCAGCGGCAAAGAAGACGACTTCTCGGGCGCCGGTGGCGTCAAGGGCTTTGTCAACTTCATCAACAAAGGCAAGACGGTGTTGAACCCCAACATCTTCCACGCCATGGGCGACCGCCAGAGCGACCAAAACACCAACATCGGCGTTGAAGTGGCGATGCAGTGGAACAGCGGCTACAACGAGCAAGTGCTGTGCTTCACCAACAACATCCCCCAGCGCGACGGTGGCACTCACCTGACCGGCCTGCGCGCCGCCATGACACGCGTCATCAACAAATACATTGACGACAGCGAAATCGCCAAAAAAGCCAAGGTCGAAGTGACCGGCGACGACATGCGCGAAGGCCTGTGCTGCGTGCTGAGCGTGAAAGTGCCCGAACCCAAGTTCAGCAGCCAGACCAAAGACAAGCTGGTCAGCTCTGAAGTGCGGGGCCCGGTGGAAGACATCGTCAGCCGCCTGTTGCACGACTACCTGCAAGAACGCCCGGCCGACGCCAAGATCATCGTCGGCAAGATCATCGAAGCGGCGCGCGCCCGTGAAGCGGCCCGCAAAGCCCGCGACATGACACGCCGCAAAGGTGTGCTTGACGGCATGGGCCTGCCCGGCAAACTGGCTGACTGCCAGGAAAAAGACCCGGCGATGTGCGAAATCTACATCGTCGAGGGCGACTCCGCCGGCGGCTCTGCCAAGCAAGGCCGTGACCGTAAATTCCAGGCGATTCTGCCCTTGCGCGGCAAGATTTTGAATGTCGAAAAAGCCCGATACGAGAAGCTGCTGACCAGCAACGAAATTTTGACGCTCATCACGGCGCTAGGCACCGGCATCGGCAAGGCGGGCGGCACCACCGGCAACGACGACTTCAACGTCGCCAAACTGCGCTACCACCGCATCATCATCATGACCGATGCCGACGTTGACGGCGCCCACATCCGCACGCTGCTGCTCACCTTCTTCTACCGCCAGATGCCAGAGTTGGTCGAGCGCGGCCACATCTACATTGCCCAACCGCCCCTCTACAAAGTGAAGGCCGGCAAAGAAGAGCTCTACCTGAAAGACGCACCCGCACTCGACGGCTTTTTGCTGCGCATCGCGCTGGTCAATGCCTCTGTGCACACCGGTGGCGAAAACGGCACCTTGCTGAACGGCGACACCCTGGCTGAACTGGCGCGTAAGCACCAGACTGCTCAGGCCGTGATTGCCCGCTTGAAAAACTTCATGGATGCCGAAGCCCTGCGCTCCATCGCCGACGGCGTGGTGCTGAATCTCGACACCGTGGCCGATGCTGAAATCTCAGCCGCTGCGCTTCAAGCCAAATTGCCCGACGCCGAAGTGGCCGGTGAGTTTGACGTGCGCACTGACAAACCGATTTTGCGTATCAGCCGCCGCCACCATGGCAACGTGAAAAGCAGCGTACTGACGCAAGACTTTGCGCATGGCTCCGACTACGCCGCCCTAGCCGAAGCCGCCAAAACCTTCAAAGACCTGCTGGGCGAAGGCGCCAAGGTCATGCGTGGTGAAGGCGAACGCCAAAAAGAAGAAAAAGTTTCCGATTTCCGTCAAGCCATGGCTTGGCTAATCACCGAAGCCGAGCGCACCACCTCACGCCAGCGCTACAAAGGCTTGGGCGAGATGAACCCGATCCAGCTCTGGGAAACCACCATGGACCCCACCGTGCGCCGCCTGCTCCGGGTACAGATCGACGACGCCATCGAAGCCGACCGCGTGTTCACCATGCTCATGGGCGATGAAGTTGAGCCCCGCCGTGAATTTATTGAAACCAACGCCTTGCGTGCTGGAAATATCGACATTTGATGGGCAAAGATTTGCCGTTTTAGCGGCAAATCTTTGCAGATGCAGCTTGCCACTGCGGCAACAGACTTGTTAAAAAGGGTTCGATGGTGGCATCGAACCCTTTTCCATTTCATGAGACCGGTCGTGCTGCTACCTCGCTTTTGTTATAAGCAAAATAGCCTTCTAGCCCCCGTGTTACCTGCGCAAGTAGCTATTAATTTTGAAGCGTATTCATTACTTTGCCGTCACAGTCACCGGAATGGTCACCGTGGATGACAGCCCCAGCGAATCAACCGCCGAGACCTTCAGGCTGTAACTGCCCACCACTGGGCTTGGCCAAACGGCGGTCAGGGTCAAGCCACTCATCGAGAACGACATGCCCAGCGGAACACCGGAGATGGACACCGATATCCAGCTAATAGCACCCGAGTCGGTGATGCTGATCGTGCCCGTCAGCGGTTTTCCGAGTACGCCTTTCATAGCCAAGGCGGTGATCACAGGGCCAGCTGTGGCAATCTTTACGGTCATGACACCCTGACCGCTCAAAGCAGTCTTGGTGTCCTTGGCCACCACGGTCACAGCGAAGGTGCCCAGCACCGGGCTGGCCCAGCTGACCACACCCGCACTGCTGATGCTCATGCCAGCGGGGGCGCCCGTCAGCGTGTAGGTGACGGGGTTAGGGGCCACCACGGCTACGGTGAACGAGAGTGCCGCGCCGGGCTTGCCATTGATGGTGGCAACTGACACCACTGGGGGCAATGGCGCCGCAATGGCAATCGTGTAGACGCCCTGGCCGCTCAAGCCGGTTTTGGTGTCTTTGGCCATGGCGGTCACCGAGTAAGTTCCAGCCACAGGAACAGCCCAAGTGACCACACCTGTTGTGCTGACAGCCATCCCGACCGGCGCGCCACTCAAGGTGTACGTGACCGGATTGGAGGCGCTGACAGCCACGGTGAACGACAACGCCGTGCCGACCTTGCCGCTGATGGCGGCCGCAGTCACCACGGGGGCTGGTTGCTGGGCGATGGTGACGGTGTAGAGGCCTTGTCCGCTCAAAGCGGTTTGGGAGTCTTTGGCAATGACGGTGACTGGGAAGGTTCCCACCAAAGGTGTTGCCCACGTCACCACACCCGCAGCGCTAATGGCCATGCCGGCTGGCGCCCCGATCAAGCTATAGGTGACGGGATTCGGGGCGGTGACCGCCACAGTAAACGACAGCGCCGTACCCACCTTGCCGCTGATGCTGGCCGCCGTGACAACAGGGGCTGCTGCCACCGCAGTTGTACCCGACAAGACGCTCAGCAAACTGGTGACATTGGGGGTTCCCAAGCCCGACAGCGGGTCATAACCGACCTTGGCGGTACAGGTGGCACAGGTTCCATCGGTGCCTTTGGTGACATCGGCAAACACGCTGGCGTAGTTGCCGGGAACGGTTGCAATCTGGCCATACAGAACGGCATGCGGGGCGCCCAAAATGGGCTTGGCCACTTGGGCGCGGGTGGCGTTGGCGACGGCAATCAGGCCGGCCCATTGCGGGGTCGACAGGCTGGTGCCGCCCACGCTGAGCCAGCTCACGGTGGCGCTACCGGGCGAGAGTACTGCCACATATTGGCCTGAAGCGGGATCAGCATTGAAAGCTACGTCGGCCACGGTACGGCGTGCCAACGTGCCCATGCCCGGGACCGCATTGGTCTGGTAGCTGGGCGTTGGCGTGTAGAGGCTGGTGCCACCCCCAGTGCCCGACCAACTCACTTCTGAGCGGGCGCCGGTGCCGGTGTAAGTCAGGGTCGTGCCACCAACGGCCACCACGTTAGGAGAAACCGCAGGCCAGGAAACAGCCGCACCGGAGTCACCCGTGGCAGCCAGATAGGTCATGTTGGCGTTGCCAAAAGCGGCGTCCACCGAGGCGGTGTAGTTACCCTCGTTGGCACCAAAGCTCATTGACACGATGCCAGGGCCCATGACATTGGCCAGCTTGATGGCGCCCAATAGGCTGTTGAGCGAGGCATCGGCGGCTTCGATCAGGATGATGCGCGCCAGCGGTGCCGTGGCATGGGCCCACTGCACATCCAGCGTGATTTCAGTGGCCCAACCTGCGTCATAGGCGGGCGCTGCAGCGGTCATGGTGGCGCTGGCGGTGTTGTAGACGACAGAGAACTCGCAGGCGGTTTTGGAAGCCGTTGCCAACGGCAAACTGGCCGTTACGGCGATGGCCTTGGTGGTGCAAGCAGGCAACCCAAATTTTGTATTGAACGCCGCCAGCTCGGCCGCAATATTGGGGTCGTGCATCGCATCCACGATGTAGATCGTCTGCCCCGCGCCCATCTGCGCCGCTTGCGCCGTGGTCATTGTTGTGCCCGCAGCGGGGAGCAGGGGCAGGCCGTAAGCCGAACGAATCTGCGCCGGCGTGTAGGTTGAGATGACACCCGTGGCTGCCATCGGGGCAGCAGCGGCATCGGCCGACAAGACCACCGGCGCACGCTCGGCACGGTGGTGGCGGGCAGCCTTCATGGATTGGACCGTCAGGCGGCGGCTTGATAAATGTTCCACGTCAGCCGACAGGTGATGCTGATGGGGTCTGCGATGGGCTGAAGTGTCGTGGGTGACGGCATCGCCATCGTCGGGTGTCGACAGCAACGCGGGCGCCACGTGGAACAAAGGCTGCACCACCAAGGCCGCCGTCACGTCGGGCAAAGGTTCCACGGCCATGTGCAGGGTGGTGACACCGCTGGCCATCGGCGTGGCGACTTGCGGACTGTTCACTGAACTGTTTTCGCTATCGCCACCCCCACCGCATGCGCTCAGCAATGCGGCAGCGCAAACGGCCAATAAAGCACCGCGGTGGGCTGGCTTGAATTCAATAGATTTGTTTAGCATGACAACGTCGCTCCAGGTTGGGCGAGGGCCACGCTTGAACAACGTTTTTTGCTTGGCAGCAGCAACAAACCCGATGGGCTTGTCTTCACGTTGGCAACCCCGCTACCATGGCGCTTGCGCGCGTTAGGCCGGTGGCTTTGCGTCCCCAACTTTCGTCAGGTTTGCCCTCAATAATCCCAGCACATGCAGGAATTAATTTGGTAAGTGTATGTAATAGCGCTGCAAAAGTAAACTTTTTTTTTCATTTTTTTGAGTGAGCGCATTGACAAATCACCACAGTGAACCTGTAAAGCTGCACATCTGATGCGCGGACAATAGACGCATGAAACACGACACGATTCGCGCCGACGATGGCGAACTACTGCAAGTACACCTGATGGGCAGCGGCACCCCGATTCTTCTTTTGCACGGGTGGACGTCCAACCATGCCGCGTGGTCGCCCCTGCTGGAACCGCTGGGCGAAAACTACCGCCTGCTGCGCCCGGATGCGCGCGGTCACAGTGGTCAACCCCTTACCGTCAATCAGGCGCCGGATGTCAAACGCCTGGCGCGCGACGTCATCAACCTGCTTGATTTTTATGGCATCGAGCGGATTGCAGCGGTCGGTCACTCGATGGGCGCGTTGACGCTTTGGCAGTGCCTGCGCGATGTCGGCACCGACCGTTTTTCGCACCTCGCCTTCATCGACCAGTCGCCCAAACTACTGACCGACGCCACTTGGCAGAACGGCATTTACGGCAATTTCGACAGCGCCCACGCACAGCGCCTGCTGGACGACCTAGGCACTGATTTTCCGGAAGCGGTGCTGCGCTTGATCGCGCTGGGACTCAACTCCAAGGCGCGCGAAACCTACCTGCGCAACAGCTCAGGCTGGCGCGCCGCACGCGAGGCCTTGAACCGCATCGACCCGGCACCGGCCATCGCCATCTGGCAGTCGCTGGTGGCCGCCGACTACCGCGATGTGCTGCCCAAAATCGACGTGCCTACCTTGCTGGCCTACGGTACGGCGAGTAATTTCTACACCGCCGACACCGCCCACTTTGTGGCCAGTCAGATACCCGCTGCGCGCTTGAGCTTCTATGACGGCGCAGACCACTGCCCGCATCTGTTGCAACCTGATCGCTTTGCTGCAGAGCTGACCGAGCTGCTTAATCAATAAGCACCATTTAGGCTTCTAGCCCCCGTCCTACCTGCGCTAGCAGCTATTAGATATATAGCAAACCAACTGACATAACCGCGTCAGACCGGCGAGGCGTATTTGGCCAGAAAACCCCGAATATCCCGAAAATCGGGCAGGCGTTCTGTCAGGGTGTCGTGGTCCCAATCCCACCACGCGGTGGCGTCCAGCGCGTCGGCAATTGCCTTCGGAAAGCGCTGGCGAATCACCTTGGCCGCCACACCGCCAACGATGGCGTAAGGCGGCACGTCCTTGGTCACCACTGAATTGCTGCCGACCACGGCACCGTTGCCAATGCGCACGCCCGGCATGATGACCGCGCCGTGGCCGATCCAGGTGTCGTGCCCGATGACCACACGCTGACGGCGCCGCCACGCGAAAAAATCAGCCTCATCGGTATCGGCCATGCCGTACATCGTGGGGCGGTAGGTGAAGTGGTGCAGCGTCGGGTATTCCATCGGGTGAAAACCGGGGTTGATGCGCACCATGGAAGCGATGTTGGCGAATTTGCCGATGTCGGCCGACATCAGGTCGCCATAGGGCTGAACATAGGAATAGTCGTCAAGCAGGCAGTTTTCCATGCGTGTCTGCTCCCCCACTTGGGTGTAGCGGCCGAAGCGACAGTCTTTCACGATAGCGCTGGCAGCCAAGGTGGGGGCCCGCGACAAGCTGACGGCGCCGGGCAGGTTGTGGGCGGCAATAGTGGTGTGCGTCATGGTCAGTACGCCCGTTGGCCCGCGAGCCAGGTTTCCATCACGGTCGGCATGCCGGCGCGGTTCATGCGCACGCGCAGCAGGTCGGCGCGCACGCCGGGCGCGATTTCGCCACGGTCATTCAGGCCAATGGCGCGCGCCGGGTTGATCGTCACCGTGCGCGCTGCTTTGGGCAAGGTCCAGTTGTCCAACGCCCCCAGCATGAAGGTCGCCATCAACAGGCTGCTCGGCACATAGTCGGACGAGAAGATGTCCAGCAGGTCCAGTTGTGCCAACTCGGCGGCCGAGACGTTGTTGGAATGCGAGCCACCTTTGACCATATTGGGCCCGCCCATGATGATGGCCATGCCGACCTCGCGGGCCGCCTGCGCGGCGGCCACGGTGGTCGGGAATTCCGCCATGCTCACGCCTTCGAGAACGGCGAGTTGCACGTCGCTCAACAACGTGTCGTCATGGCTGGCCAGCGGAATATGGCGCTCACGGCTGGCTTTGACAATGACTTGGCGGTGCGGCAGCGCATAGGCTTGCTGGTCGGCTTTGCGCTGCGCGATCATGGCGTCGAACTCGGCTTCGTTGTAGCGCCCATTGCGCTCGGTGTAGCGGCGGTAGCTGGCCAGGTCGCGCCACTGGCGCTGGCCGGGCGTGTGGTCCATCACGCTCACCAGGCGCAGCAGCGAGTCATCCGCGTACTGGTGAAACACCTCCAGAATATCGGGCGCCGACACCTCGCAGCGCAAGTGCAGAAAATGATCCACGCGCATCAGGCCTTCGTCGCGGCACTGGTGCAGCGCGGCTATCGAGGTGTGCTGGGTCTGGCTGCGGGCGCCGCCTTCGTCCAGATCACCAATCACCACCGAATCCAGCACCGTGGTGATGCCGGCCGCCGCGCATTGCGCGTCATGCACCGTCATGGCGGAGTGAGCGTTCCACAGCACGCCGGGGCGCGGCGACAGGTGCTTTTCCAGGTTGTCGGTATGCAGCTCGACCATGCCGGGCATCAGCCAGTCGCCGGCCCAGTCTTCGGCACCGGCAACCGCCGTGTCACCGCGATCGACCGAGCGGATGAGCCCGTCTTCCATGTGCAGGCAGCCGATGAATTCTTCATTCAAGGCAATGATGCGGGCGTTTTTAATAAGGCGTGACTTCATGAAAATACTCCTGAAAATTCAAATAGGTTGGCGGTGCTGTTCAACATCGAAGCAGCGGGTGGCGACGGCTTCGCGCACTTCGTCGTCGTGAAAAATACCGACCACGGCGCTGCCTTGGGCACGGGCGGCGCGAATCAGTTCCACCACCACGCGCCGATTGTCGGCATCCAGCGAGGCGGTCGGTTCGTCCAGCAACAGCACCGGCGGTGTGGTGATCATGCCGTGGGCAATGTTGACGCGTTGCTGCTCGCCGCCTGAGAAAGTCGCGGGCGGCAAATGCCATAAATGCTCGTGCAGGTTCAGCCGCGTCAACCATTGAGCGGCTTGCGCCCGGGCGTCCTCGGGCGCCACACCCAAGCGGCGCAGCGGGTCGGCCACGATGTCGAGCGTGGACACACGCGGGATGACGCGCAAGAACTGCGAGACATAACCCAGCGTGCGTCGGCGCACCTCAAACACCTCGCGCGGCGCAGCGCTGGCCAGGCTGAGCCACGCGCCTTGATGGCGAATGCGCACATCGCCACGGGTGGCGCCGTAGTTGCCGTAGAGGCAGCGCAGCAGCGAGCTTTTGCCGCTGCCCGAATGTCCGGTCAGGGCCAGGCATTCGCCGGGGCGCACGCTCAAATCGATGCCGTCAAACACCGGCAACTTCAAGCCACCACGTCCGTGCAGCGTGAAGGTTTTGGACAGGTCAATGGTTTCAATCAGGGCGGTCATGGTGTCAGTACCGAGGAAACAAGCAGTTGGGTGTAGGCGTGTTGCGGGTCGTCCAGCACACGGTCGGTCAGGCCTTGCTCAACCACCTGCCCATCTTTCATCACCAGCATGCGCTGGGCCAGCAAGCGCGCCACGGCGAGGTCGTGCGTGACCACCACGGCGGCCAGTTGCAACTCATCCACCAGCTCGCGCAACAGGTCCAGCAGGCGCGCCTGCACCGACACATCGAGGCCGGTGGTGGGCTCGTCCATGAACACCAGGCGCGGGTTCGTCACCAAGTTACGGGCAATCTGCAGACGCTGCTGCATGCCGCCCGAGTAGGTGCCGGGCAGGTCGTCAATGCGACCGGTGTCCAGCTCCACGCGCGCCATCCACGACAGAGCTTCGCTGCGCAAGTTGCCGTAATGCCGCGCCCCCAGCGCCATCAGGCGCTCACCAATATTGGCGCCGCCCGAAACATTCATGCGCAGGCCGTCGCGGGCATGTTGCTCGACAAAACCCCAGTCGGTGCGCGCCAGCCAGCGCAGTTGCGCCTCCGACATTTCGGCCAGATCAAGCAGTTCACCGGTCCTGTTTTTGGGCTCGTCCTCATCAGGCGTTGGTGTCGGGGTTTGCGGCCGCACGTCGTAGTGCACCGAGCCTTCGTCGCAGGCATGGCGTGCTGCCAGCAAGCGCAGCAGCGTGCTCTTGCCGGAGCCGGATTCGCCGACCACCGCCAGCACCTCGCCGGGGTACAAATCAAAACTCACATCACGGCAGGCCCAGCGTGGCTGGCCTTGGTGCACAAAGGCCTTGCCCGCCTGGCGCACCGACAACAACACGTTGGGCTTCATGCCTGCTCCTCAGTCAGGGGCTCTAACGCCGCATACGGTTCAAGCTGTTCTACCGGCGCGGCCAGTGCGTCGTTCAAGGTCACCGCCAATTGCGTGCCGACGTGTCCGGCCTCGCGGCGCTCCTCGCAGTAGTCGCTGTCGGAGCAGACAAACAGGCGGCTACCGGCGTCGTCCACGATCATCTCGTCGAGGTAACTCTCAGTAGCACCGCACAGCGCGCAGGCATGGTCCCAGCGCTGCACTTCAAACGGGTGGTCTTCAAAGTCCAGACTGCGCACCGGGGTGTAGGGCGGGATCGCGTAAAGCCGCTTTTCACGGCCAGCGCCAAACAGTTGCAGGGCCGGGTTCATGTGCATCTTGGGGTTGTCAAACTTCGGGATAGGAGAGGGCGACATCAGGTAACGCTCGTTCACCATCACCGGGTAGTCGTAGCTGCGCGAGATGGCGCCGAGCTGCGCAATGTCTTCGTAGAGCCGCACATGCATCAGCCCGTATTCACTGAGTGCGTGCATCTTGATGGTCTCGCGCCGACTCGGCTCCAACCGTGACAACGGCTCAGGCATAGGAACCTGATACACCAGAATTTGTGCTTCGGTTAACGGCGTTTCCGGGATGCGGTGGCGCGTCTGGATCAGCGTGGCGTCACGTGTTTTCTCGGTGGTAGGCACGCCGGT
This sequence comes from Rhodoferax sp., assembly GCF_037143375.1. Taxonomy (GTDB): domain Bacteria; phylum Pseudomonadota; class Gammaproteobacteria; order Burkholderiales; family Burkholderiaceae_C; genus Rhodoferax. The sequence goes on from NZ_JBAWYV010000009.1 coordinate 14,696, forward strand.
GGTGCGGGCAAAAAAGCGCCGGATGTTGACGGCGTTGGTGGTGTCGTCGGCGCCCTGATCGATCACCTTGAGCACATCGCTCAGGCCGATGATGCTGGCCGTGATCTGCACACCGCCGGTGCCCCAGCCGTAGGCAAAAGGCATCTCGCGTGAGCCAAATGGCACCTGGTAACCAGGCACGGCCACCGCCTTGAGCAGCGCACGCCGGATGCGCTTCTTGGTGCGTTCATCCAGAAAAGCAAAGTTGTAATGTGTGTCCATCATGCAGCCTCCTGTGCAGCTTGGGCGTGGCGGGCGCGCAGCTTGCGCACCAGTTCCAGCTCGGCCTGAAAATCGACGTAGTGCGGCAGCTTCAAGTGCTGCACGAAGCCCGACGCCTCCACGTTGTCGGCGTGCGACAACACAAATTCCTCGTCCTGCCCGGGCGCGGTGCGCGGCTCGCCCAACTCATCAGCGCGCAGCGAGCGGTCCACCAGCGCCATCGCCATGGTCTTGCGCTCGGCCCCGCCAAACGCCAGCCCGTAGCCCTGCGTGAACTGCGGTGGCACCTCGCGGCTGCCGCTGAACTGGTTGATCATCTGGCATTCGGTGACTTCCAGATCGCCGATGTCAATCGCAAAACCCAACTCGTCGGGCACCAGTTCCACACTCACAAAACCTCGCCGGATTTCGCCCGCAAACGGGTGCGAATTGGCGTAGCCGCGCTGCGAGGAATAGCCCATCGCCAGCAACCAGCCTTCGTCCCCCCGGGCCAGTGCCTGCAAGCGCAAGGCGCGGTCCGCCGGGAACATGAGCGGGTCGCGCGTCAGGTCGCCGGGCGCGGCGGCGTCAAACGGTTGCGGGGTTTCCAGCAGCCCTTCGCGCGCCAGCAGGTCGTTGATGCGGGGCACGGTGGCGGGCGGCGACTCGAAAGCCGCGGGGGTTGGCGGGGCTTCAGGGGCGGGGCTGTCGCCTTCGGCCAGCAAGGCAAAGTCGAGCAGTCGCTGGGTGTAGTCATAGGTCGGCCCCAGCAACTGGCCGCCGGGCACTTCCTTGAAGGTGGCCGAGATGCGCCGTACAAGTGCAATGCGGGCGGTGTCGAGTGGCAGCGCGTAGCCCAGGCGTGGCAAGGTGGTGCGGTAGGCGCGCAACAAGAATATGGCTTCGACCAAGTCCCCGCTGGCTTGCTTGATGGCCAGCGCGGCCAGCTCCGGGTCGTACAACGAGCCTTCGCTCATCACCCGGTCTACCGCCAGCGAAAGTTGGGACTGAATTTGCGCCACCGACAGGGCGGGCAGCGTGGTGTCACCCCGACGCTGGGCCTCCAGCAGTTGCCAGGAACTCTCGATGGCGGCAGCGCCACCTTTGACTGCAACGTACATGTCAGACCTCTTCCAGATGGCGCACACGCGTGCTGCGTGGCAAACCCAGGGCGTGTTCGCCACAGGTAAAAATGATGTCCACGCCTTGCGGAAAGCTCGCGTGGTTGGCCTGCCATTGCGACCAGAAATCAAACGGCAACCCTTGCAGGCCGACCAGTTGCGTCTCCTGAATTCCCGGTCCGGTCCAGGCCATCAGCGGGCCACTTTCCAGGTGCGGCACCTCGATCAGCACCGTACTCGAAAACTCGGGCGAAGCCGCACTGCCCTGTGCAAAGTCGGCCAGCACCACCGGTTGCGCCAAGTTGGTCACCACGGCAAAACCAGCCGCTGCTGTCGGTTCGGCCACAGGGGCTCCGGTATGAAAACGCAGCCACTGCGGCACTTCGTTATCTCCGTGCTGCCAGCGCACCGGGGTTTCGTCGTCGCACAGGCTCAACAGCAAGCGCGCCATCGCGCCACCGAGGGGCACTTGCGCCAACGCGGGGCCAATCGAGCGGACCTGGCCGGGTCGGGCCAGCGCGTCCAGCACCGCGCGAAACGCCTGCTGGCTGTCATGCACCGGGTCAAGCAGACCGGCCGCCAGCAAAGGGCTTGTGTTCATGTTGCTCATGCCTCGCCTCGTACAAAAGTAAAAAATTCCACCTTGGAGCCGGCCACCGCCTGTTGCTTAAGCGCCCGGGCTTGCGCCTGCGCCAGCGCCAGCGGCGCAATCAAAGTGCGCTGCAAGGTGTCGTGGTGCTGCGGGTCTTGCAGCAAGGCGTCGAACGTAGCGGCCAGCTCGGCCCGGCGCTTGTCGCGGCCCAGCGCATAGGCCACGCCCAGCGGGCCGTCGCCCACCCGCACGGCGCAACGCACCACGCTGGCCTCGCCCAGGTTAAACGGGTTGCCCGTGCCGCCAATGCGCCCGCGCAGCATCAACATGCCAACCTCGGGTGGGCGCACCGGGTGCCGCACCAGCAGTGGCTGCACATGCGGCAAATAGTCTTTGAGTTGCGCCAGACTGGCGCGGGCCAGCACAGCCAGCCATGTTTTTCGCGCGGCGTGAAGATCGCTTGATTTATCGCTTGTCATACAGATGTCTAAATCAGTTGCTAAAGTGAACACAAGCCGCTAGTTCACTACGGCAACATGAAATATTTATGACATCCGCGGTAGACCTGGCCCGGTCGCTGGCAGTTTTAACTATTGTTTTAATAGCTGCTTACGCAAGCAACACGGGGGCTAGAGGCCTATTTGGCTTAAAAATTGGCCCATCAACCAGAAAGATTTATGCCTTTTGGACAACTCATCTCCCATGCCCCCGGCCGCCGCAGCGGGGTCTCGGTGTGGCGACAGATTGCCGACACCCTGACCACCGAGATTCGCGACCGCACCTACGCCGCCACCGGTCGCCTGCCGGGCGAGGTGGAGTTGTCGGCCCGTTTTGCGGTGAACCGGCACACCTTGCGCCAAGCCGTTGCCGCGCTGCAAACCGAAGGCCTGATTCGCATTGAACCTGGTCGGGGCATGTTTGTGCAGCATGAGTTGCTGGACTACGCGCTCTCACGGCGCACCCGCTTCAGCGAAAACCTGCTGCGCCAGGGTTTTCTGCCCAGCAAGCAACTGCTCACCGCGCTTGAGATGCCAGCGCCGGAGCGCGCTGCGCGCGAACTCAAACTGCCCCCCGGCGCCAACGTGCTGATGGTCGAAACGCTGGACGAAGCCAATGACGCCCCCATTGGCCTGGCCACCGCCTACTACCCGGCGCTGCGCTTTGCCGGCTTGCTGGAGATGCTCTCGCAAGGCACCCGCACCACCGACATCCTCAAACATTTTGGCGTGCAGGACTATGTGCGCGAGCAAAGCCGCATCACCACCCAGATGCCCAACGACGAGACCGCCCGCCTGCTCAAGCAGCCCACTTCGCGCCCGCTGTTGTGCGTGGAGAGCCTCGATGTGGACATGGACGGCACGCCCATCAAGTACGGCGAAACCGTTTTTTGTGGCGACCGGGTGCAGTTGGTGGTCAATACCGGGATTGAGGCATGAGTGCGCGTTACGCGGTTTACTATGGCCCTGCGCTTGGCTCGCCCTGGTGGAATTTTGGCGCGCATTGGTTGGGGCGCGACGAGTCGACGGGGAAGGATTTGCCGCAACCGCTGCTGGCGCAGTTCACCCCGGTCGAGCTTCGGTTGATCACCACCTCGCCCCGCCGTTATGGTTTTCACGCCACGGTCAAAGCCCCTTTTCACTTGAGCGGAAAACACACCTTGGATGACCTTCGTGCCCGCCTGGAAGAGCTTGCCAGCACCCTTAAGCCGGTAGCACTGGGGCCGCTGCAGGCGGTGACACTGGGCAACTTTGTGGCGCTGACGCCACTCACGCCGCCCACTGAACTCTGCACGCTGGCGGGAACCTGCGTGACCGATCTGGATGACCTGCGCGCGCCCTTGACGCCGGCTGATCTGGCCCGGCGCCAATCCGTGCCGTTGGATGCGCGTGAACAGGCGCTGCTGTTGCAGTACGGCTACCCCCATGTGCTGGAGCGCTATCAATTGCACTTCACGTTGAGCGGGCCGGTGGCGCATGAATCCGCCCAGCGTGTGCTGCAAGCGGTGGTCGAACCGGTGGCGCAGTTGAACCAGAAGGCGCCGCTGATGTTGGACCGCCTGTGCCTGTTTGTGGAGCCCGCGCCGGGTGAAGCTTTCCGGCGAATTGCCGATGTCAGGCTGGGCGCATGAGCGGCCTGTGGGTGTTTGTCTGCGGCCCTTCCGGCGCTGGCAAAGACAGCGTGATGAACTGGGCTGCCGAGCAACTGGCCGCGAACCCAAACATTATTTTTGCCCGGCGAATGGTCACGCGCCCTGCACACCCAGGCTCGGACCATGACCCCGTCACACCCGATAATTTTTCGACCCTGATGGACTCGGCCGAATTGGTCTGGCACTGGCAGGCGCATGGCTTTCACTACGGCATTGACGCGCACTATGCAGCCGAGGTGTCTGCCGGGCGGGTGGTCGTGGTGAATGGGTCGCGCGAGCATGCCAGTGGCCTGGAAGTGTCGGAAAAAATCCGCGTGGTGCAGATCATGGCCGAGCCCGACCAACTGGCGCACCGGCTTGAAAAACGCGGCCGCGACTTGCCGCACGAAGTGGAACGGCGACGGGTACGCAACACCTTGTACGCAGACTTGCGGGTCGATCTAACAATCGTCAATCAAGGCGCGCTCGCCGACGCGGGCCAGCAATTGGCGGACTACCTGCTGACGGCTCAATCGTCGTCGTGATCGTGGCTGCGGTGTGGCGCGCGCGGTGCCTGAACCGGCAGCGGTTTGTCACCATAGGCACCCCGGTAAACTTCCGCCGCTGAAAATTGGCATTGCTGGTTGAGGCCGATGGTTCTGAGCAAATCGATGTTTGCCTGGGGCAACAAACCGGTCTGCGCCTGGATCTGCACCCGAATCTCGTCACAGGTTGGGGCGGGCACGTCAGCCGCCTGCGCACCCAAGGCACACAGGCTGAGAATTCCAAAGAGATGGATTGATTTTTTCATGGCAACAAGCTCCTTTTGAAGGTAGATAACAGCCTCCCGATCTGACCGGCGACACGCTGGGTTTCATTGTGCGAGTCATTTATTAAACGCCCCTTAAATTCAATCAGGACAGCCATCTTTTGCTTTAGCGCAGGCCCTTTTCTTTAAGTTTTGCTTAAGCTGGTACACGCATAGTCCGCGCAAATCAACCTACCCACCTGAACGGTCATTCACCATGAACTCACACATATTTCTCATCATGGCAATTCCCGCTCTGGTGGCTTTGAGCGGCGGCATTCTCGCGGCGGTCTGGACGCCCAGCCACCCGACGCGCAGCATGATTCAGCACTTCGCCGCCGGCGTCGTGCTGGCAGCGCTGGCGGTTGAGCTGCTGCCTGAGATTGAGCGCGAACATGCGCCTGGATTGGTGCTGGCGGGCTCTTTTGCACTCGGCAGTTTGTTCATGTACGGCTTGAAACTGTGGACCCTGAAAATGGAACACACGGCCAAGCTGGCGGGCACCGCCACGGGGTTGAGCACCGGCTTGCTGCTCGCCACCTTTATTGACGTGGCCACCGACGGATTCATCATCGGCGCCGGCTTTGCGGCGGGCGGCGAAACCGGCACTATCCTGGCGCTGGGCTTGTCGGTTGAGTTGTTGTTTCTGGGCTTGGCCATGACCTCGGCCGCAACCAAGGGCTGGCGCATCATCGGCATCTCCGGCGCACTGGGCGTGACCGTGCTGGTTTTTTCGATGCTGGGTAATTTGCTGCTGTCGGGCGCCTCACACGCCGTGATTGGCGGAACACTGGCCTTCAGTGCGGCCGCCTTGCTTTACCTGGTGACCGAAGAATTGCTCATGGAAGCCCATGAAGTCGAAGAAAAGCCGATCTCGACATTGGTCTTGTTCGGCGGCTTTTTGGCCTTCTGGAGTATTCAGCTAATCGGGCGATAAATCTTTTTTTTACACCCAACCTGGGTGTTGAAAGTATTCGCCATACAAACGCAATGACTGCAAGGCGCCCAAGGCCCCGACGCGCTGCAACTTGACGGTCGCGCCCGTGCGCATCATGGCCACGCTTTGTTTCAAATCGATCATGATCACCAGATGGAAAGCTGTTTTAGCCTCCTTGGTGATCGTTTTGTTTTTCTCGATGTCAGCCATGTTTTTATCCAGTTTGCTGGCCAACTGCTGGTAGTCCTGGGCGCTGAGTTGCTCTGCGGTTATACGTGTCTGACTCTCCACCATGGCTTGACGAATGTTCTCCATGCCTTGCCTGATCGCCGTGTCGGTTTCCCATTTTTTACCAGCGTTCAAGGCGCTCTCTGCTTTTGGGGTAGCGAGCGTGGGGGCAGGCGCGGCGGCGGCCGAGGCCACCGCAATGCATAGAACGAGTCCGATGCCACTGCAAAGTTTGAGACCGGTGGAACGTAAAACTGAAAGCATCGTGGCCCCTTGTGTGCAAAATTGAATCAACAAAGCCGCAAGTGTTGCGACGGATTCTTAAGTAAGACTTATTGATCCCAACTTCCGAAGCTCACGCTATGCTTAAGGTCTATGTATTCGCAACATTTCGGCCTGTCACAAGATCCTTTTTCCATCGCCCCAGATCCGCGTTACCTCTTTATGAGCGAGCGCCATCGGGAGGCACTGGCACACCTGCTGTATGGCGTGGCGGGTTTGAGTGGTGCAACCGGTGGTTTTGTGCTTTTGACCGGTGACATTGGCACCGGCAAGACCACCGTCTGCCGCTGCTTCCTGGAGCAGATTCCGATCGGTTGCCATGTGGCTTACATCTTTAATCCCAAGCTCACCGTGATGGAGTTGCTGCAGTCGATTTGCGACGAGTTTCACATTGCGGTGCCCTTGGTGGGATCGATCGCGCCGACGGTCAAAAATTACATCGACACGCTCAACGTCTTTTTGCTGCAAAGCCATGCGGCCGGGCAAAGTTGCGTGCTCATCATCGATGAGGCGCAAAACCTGAGCGCTGGTGTACTCGAGCAGTTGCGCTTGCTCACGAACCTGGAAACCAATGAGCGCAAGCTGCTGCAAATCGTGCTGATTGGCCAGCCAGAACTGCGCACCATGCTCAAGCGCCCGGAGCTTGAACAACTGGCCCAGCGCGTGATTGCGCGCTTTCACCTGGACGCGCTGTCCAAGCCCGAGACCCGTCAATATATTCAGCACCGCCTCGCGGTGGCAGGCCACACCGGCGCTTTGCCGTTTAACGAGCCTGCCCTGCAAACCATCTACCGGCTGGCAAACGGCGTGCCGCGTCGCATCAACCTGCTGTGTGGTCGCGCGCTGCTGGGCGCCTGGGCCAATGGTCAGAATCAGGTCACCCAAGGCATCGTGCAGAAGGCCGCCCTGGAAGTATTCGGGCCGGAATCCACGCCCGTTAATCTTGCCCCAGTCCGTCCGATAAGCTTGTTTTTGCTGGGCCTGGGTGTGATGGTCGGCATCCTGTTGGTCGGCATTCTCATGTGGCACAACCCTGCACAAAGCCCGCGCCCGGCGGTGTCGGCAGGTGTGCCATCCGCACCGGCAAGTGCCAGTTCGAAGCCTGTTGCCGCCTTGCCAGCAGCGCCTGTCCCCATTGAAGAACTGGAGGCCTTACTGCCCCTGTTGTCGCTTGACATAAACCAGGCCTGGCGTGACCTCGGTCCGCTGTGGAACATTGCAGCCACTGACGGTGACCCCTGCTCAAGCATGCCCGTACAGACACAAGGACTCCAGTGCTACCGGATCGGCAACCTGACCTTGCCCTTGATCCGCCAGCTCGGCCAACCCGGCATCCTGACGCTGCAAGACGGTGTGGCACCTCCGGTCTACGCCCTTCTCACGGGGTTGACCGAGAAGACCGCCACGCTCCGGTTGGCCGATCGGCTCCACACCGTGCGACTGGTGTCACTGGGGCGACTGTGGCGCGGCGACTTCGCCACCTACTGGCGCGTGCCGCCAGGGTACAGCCCTGAGCTGCGTGATGGCATTAGCGGCCCGATCACTGAACGGCTGGCCCGGCAGCTCACGGTGCTGGACGGCATGTCCGCTTCTATCGCTTCCTCGGCACCCCTTACCCTTGACTCAGCCTTGAGGGCCCGTGTGCGGGCTTTTCAGCGCGCTCAGGGCCTCAAGGCGGATGGTCAGCCCGGTCCCATGACCTTCATGCAACTGGACAGCGCCACCGGGATGACCGAGCCCCGCCTGCAAACTGTTTCGCCTTAAACCATGTCCTACATACTTGATGCACTTAAACGGGCCGATGCTGAACGTGAGCGCGGCGCGGTGCCTGGCCTGCATTCCCAGTCATTGGCCACACCGGTCATGCCCAACGAATCGGGGCATAACCACCGTACTTGGCTAGCCTTGGCCACCTTGGTTGCGTGCAGCGGTATCGCAGCTGGTATTTGGCTTTGGCCAACACCTGCCAGCAAGGTGGCACTGCCCGTTGTTGCCCCAGTAGCCACACCGCCGGTTGTCAAACCTGAACCTGTCCTCATCAAGGCACCCCCTGCAGCGCCACCTCAAACTCAGAAAGCCACGCCGATCAAGGCCATTCCAAATATTGCAAGCACACCTGCGCCAGTTCCAGCTGCTGCCCCGCTACTCAGCGAGTTGCCGGAAGAGCTGAGGCGCCAGATCCCGACCTTGGTGGTCACCGGCGCGGTTTATTCGGAAACTCCTGCCAATCGGTTGCTGCTGCTCAACAACCAGGTGCTGACGCAGGGCAGTCTGGCTGCCCCTGAGGTGATTTTGGAAGAAATTCGGCCGAAAAGCTCGGTCTTCAACTTCAAGGGCACACGCTTTCGATTAGCGCACTAAGGCAGCACCCGTGATCAGGGTGGCCCAAGGTTCAGATCAGTGATTTACGGATGCGGGCCGAAATCACATCAATGATCGTCACGGTGACGATGATGATGATCATCACGGCGCAGGTTTCAGCGTACTGAAATCCGCGAATGATGTCCCACAAAATAACGCCAATGCCCCCAGCGCCCACCATGCCGACCACCGAGGCCGAGCGCACGTTGGATTCAAACCGGTACAGTGAATACGAAATCCACAACGGCAAGACCTGTGGAATGATGCCGTAGACAATTTCTTCCAGGGCATTGGCCCCGGTGGCACGAATGCCTTCCACCGGCTGGGAATCGATCGACTCCACCGCTTCTGAAAACAGCTTGGCCAAAATGCCAGTGGTGTGCACAAACAAGGCCAGCACGCCCGCAAACGGCCCCAAACCCACCGCCACAATAAACAGCATGGCAAACACCATCTCGTTGATGGCGCGCGTGGCGTCCATCAAACGGCGAATCGGCTGGTAAACCCACCACGGCGCGATGTTCGACGACGACAGCAAGCCCAGCGGCACCGCAAAGATCACGGCCAGTACGGTGCCCCACAAGGCAATTTGCACCGTAATGACCATTTCCTGCAGATACAGGCGCCAGTCGCCAAACTTGGGCGGGAAGAAATCTGCCGCATAGGTAGCCATATTGCCGGAATCGCGAATCAGGTCAAACGGCCGCAGGTCGGCGCCCTGCCAGGAACCGGCCAGCAGCGCCAGCAACACGCCCCAAGCCATCAAACCCAACCAGCTGGTGCGGGGCGTTGCTTGCATTACTTGGCTAAGCTCAAAGCGGCCAGTTGTTTGTCAATATCAGCCAGTTTGGTCTGCTTCTCTGGGGCAGCCAATGTCATATCTGCTTCAAACTTGTTGCGCGTCTTGAACAGTTCCAACTGACGAATCGGTATCAACTGGCTGTTGGTCGAGGCCTTGAATGAGGACAGTTTTGAAAGCTTGAACAAGTTGTCTTTTTCCTGCTGGCTTCCCTGGCCGTAGGTGTAGAAGAAGTCGCGCACTTTGGCTTTGGTGGCCTCTGGCAAATCTTTGCGAATCACCAGTGGGTCCAGGGGAATCAACGGCGAAGTCCAGATCACGCGGATGTCGTTGAATTTTTGTGGCAGATGCTCTTTGAGTTTTTCAAGGTTTTCGCTGTTGTTGGTGGCCACATCCACCTGCTTGTTGGCCACGGCCAGCGCATTGGTTTCGTGGTTAGCGCCGCGGCTCAGCTTGAAGAAGGTTTTGGCGTCAATCTTGTTTTGCGTAAAGACGTAGTAGCTCGGCACCAGAAATCCGGAGGTGGAATTTGGGTCGCCATTGCCAAAGGACAGGTTCTTACCTTGCTTGAGCATGTCGTCCAGCGATTTGATCGGGCTGTCTTTGTGCACGATCAGGTGCGAGTAGTAGCCCTGCGTGCCGTCAGCATTGACCATCTGGGCAAACACCTCGCCACCGGCGCGGTCCACAGCCTCCATTGCTGACTTGTTGCCAAACCAGGCGACCTGCACTTTGTTGAAGCGCATGCCTTCGATGATGCCGGCGTAGTCCGAGGCAAAGAAGGCATTCACTTTCATGCCGATTTTTTTGCTCATGCCGTCCAGAATCGGTTGCCAGTCAGATTTCAGATTTTGCGAAGACTCGGTCGAGATAATGCCGAAATTGATTTCTTTCAGTTCCTGGGCAGAGACTGGGTTGACGGACAACAGCAAAGCGCCAGCCAAGCCAGCCACTAGTTTTTTAAACATGAACATTTCCTTGGTGAAACGAAGATAAAAAGCGAAAGAGTGTCAGGCGGCAAGCGCCATCGGAGACAGTGCGGCCAGCGGTTTGGGCCAGGCGAGGTGAGGGCCGGTGTGTTGGCTGTCTTGCAGACTGGAAATGTGGTCGCCCAGCGAGAGAATTTCATCGGCGTCAGCGCCATAAAGTTCACGCAGGAGCATGGGCGTCAAAGCCACTGAGGGGCCGTCGTACACCACGCGACCCTGGTGCAGACCAATGGTGCGCGGACAGTATTTCATGGCCACGTTCACCTGGTGCAAGGACACCACCACGGTACATTTATCTTCGCGGTTGACGCGCGCCAGAATGTCCATCACCTTGCGTGACGACTCGGGGTCGAGCGAGGCAATCGGTTCGTCCGCCAGAATCACTTTGGCACCCTGCACCATGGCGCGGGCAATGGCTGCCCGTTGTTGCTGACCACCCGACAAGGTGGAGGCCCGCTGGGCGCTGCATTCGGCAATGCCAACGCGCTTCAAGGCATCGACACCTTGGGCTCTCTCGGTCGGGGTGAACCAGCGCAGCAGACTGCGCCACAAAGGAACCCGGTGCAGGGTTCCCGCCAATACATTGATGATGACCGGCAAGCGGTCCACCAGGTTGAACTGCTGGAAGACAAAGCCGATACCGGCCCGTGTCTGGCGAATATCAGAAGCAATTTTGCCGTGCTGCTGAACAGTTTGTCCGTGCACCCGAACCAGCCCTTGTGAAGCACCATCACCGGCCATCAGGCCAGCCATGTGTCGCAGCAGCGTTGATTTACCGGAGCCGGAGGCACCAATCAGCGCGACCATTTCGCCGGCGGCAATGTCCAGATGTATTTCATCCAGCGCCTTGCGGCCGCCGTGAAACGTTTTATTTAATCCCTTGATGCTGATGGCGATGGTCATGTTGGCTCCGTGTCAATACACAGACCATATCGGCTCAATATGACAAACCAGTGTCAACCGAGCCGACTGCCATTTACTTGCAAAGTGGAGGTATTACCCTCCGATTGAGAACTAACTGCTGATATAGCTCGTCAGTTGTGAGATGGTTTCTTCGTGTTCCGCAATGATGTCATCCATCAAATCGCGGATAGAAATCATGCCCATGACTTTTTCACCATCCATCACCGGGAGGTGACGAATTTTTTTCTGGCTCATCAGGGCCATACAGGCGTGAGTGCCGGTTTGTGGCGTGACCGTGATGATGTCGCGGGTCATGATCTCAGCGACAGTGGTTTCTTTGGAATTTTTGCCCTGCAAGGCTACTTTTCGGGTGTAGTCGCGCTCTGACACGATGCCGACCAGTTTTCCTTGGTCCATGACAGTCATGGCGCCCACGCCGTGGTCCGCCAGCGACTGCAGCGCTTCAAAAACAGTGGCGGAAAGACCAACCTGATAAACAGTTGAGTCACGTTTTTTCAACAATTCAGAGATAGGTTTCATTGTGGCTCCAGGAAAATTTTTATGACTGATAACGCAGTGTAAACAAATTTCTTCCTTGGCAATAGCTCCATACCCATTTGATTTATTTCGCCAGCACTTTGGTCAAAACCCTGTTTCTATTTTGGGTATTAGTGCGACATAAACCTGATTTTTCGACCTGTTTTGGTTTCCTGTCTTCTTATCTAATGGTTCTATAAATACATAGTAGTAGTAGATAAGGAAGTAGACCTTCTGTGGATAAGCCTATTTTTCTTATTTAAATCATTAGCTTACTTGCTTTTAACCCATGTGCGTGGCCCTGCTTTTCTGGTGTACCTGAAAAGGGGATAGATTTGGTTTTAAAACTTTTCTGTTGATAACTATCAACTTATGCGAGAACTATGCACAGCTTTATCCGGCGCATAAGCAAGAGCGCTTAAGGTTGTAAGCTTGGTGTTATCCTGAAATCTAGATTGATGCAAATGTCCTGGTGATGTGGCCCAGGTTTATTAGACAAATAGGGCTCTAGCCCCCGTTAAATCTACGTAGTCAGCTATTTTTTATATAGCAACAAACAATGATGAATGATAAAAAACCGTTTGAGATTGCCCGTGAAACCCTCAAGCAACTCACTACACGCAAGTTGGCCCCTACGCCCGTCAACTACCAGGCAATTTACAGTGAAGTGGCCGGTATTGCCAATGAGCCATCCTTTCCTGCAGACCGGTTGCGAGAGATTGCACAATCTTTGCCACTCAAGACGCCCGGCCAGCAAAAGCAAAAGGGCATGCTGGATTCAGCCATTGGCAACCTGAGTTGGGACGGTGTCAAGAATGCTTTGATGGCCTATGGCGGCTTCAGTCCACCTGCTGTGGCTGCGCCGACGCTCGCTGCACCCACGGCGGTGCAAACTGATTCAGCCAGTGCGACGGCCCCGGCACTCACCGCTGACTTTTTTGAGCAAATCGCACGCCTTATTCATTACGCCCTGCCAGCACTGGGCACGGACGACGTCCGGTTTAACGAGCAGACCCAGTTGTTGATCAAGGCTTTGCGTCAACCTGGGGCCGATGCGGTGGCGGTCAAGCTGATGCTCAGCAACTTTGGCAGCCGTTTGTCGTTTGCGGCTGAAGACCAGGCCGAGATCAAGACCACCCTCTTGAAGCTGCTGCACCTGATCATCGAAAACATTGGTGAGTTAAGCGTAGATGACCGTTGGCTCAAGGGGCAGATTGATGCGCTGATGACCGCTTCGGCACCCCCACTCTCTTTGCGGCGCCTGGACGATGTTGAGCGTCGCTTGAAAGATGTGATCTTCAAGCAAACCGAAGCCAAAGGCCGTGCGCTGGAAGCACAGGAAGAGATGCGTCTGATGATGGCCACCTTCATTGATCGCTTGTCGCAGATGACCGAATCTACCAGCGTCTTTCACAGCAAAATGGAAGAAAACGCCCGCTTGATCGAACAAGCCAAAACCTTGGCGGACATTGCGCCGGTGATGAAAGACGTGGTTGGCGCCACCCGCACCATGGCGCACGACAGCCTGGCTGCACGCGATGAATTGCAAGGTATGCGCGAAAAAGCATTGGCCACCGAAGTCGAAATGACCAAGTTGCACGAAGAATTGGACCGGGTCAGTGCGCAGGCGCGTCACGACCCGCTGACTGGCGCTCTCAATCGCAAGGGTCTTGATGAGGCGCTGAACCGGGAAGTCTCCAACGTGCGGCGCAAAGAGACGCCGCTGTGCATGGCCTTGTTGGATATTGATAACTTCAAAAAACTCAATGACCAATTGGGGCACGCCACGGGTGACGAAGCGCTGGCCCATTTGGTAACTGTGGCGCGCGAGGCGATGCGCCCGCAAGACACTGTGGCCCGTTATGGCGGCGAAGAGTTTGTAATTTTGCTGCCCGATACACCACTCGATAAAGGCGTTGAAGCCATGACGCGCTTGCAGCGTGAATTGACCAAGCGTTTCTTTTTGGCCGGTACTGAAAAAGTCATGATCACTTTCAGTGCCGGAGTGGCGCAACTGACTGACGATGAAACGGGTCCCGATGCCATCAAAAGAGCCGATCAGGCCATGTACCTGGCCAAGCGCTCAGGTAAAAACAGGGTGTTGGGCGCATGAATTATTTAATTTTGGGACTGGTTATTTTTCTGGGTGTGCATTCTGTGCGCATCGTGGCCGATGACTGGCGGACTGAAACCCGCTTACGGCTGGGCGAACGCGTCTACAAAGGGCTGTATTCAGCGGCATCGCTGCTCGGTCTTGGGCTGATCATCTGGGGCTTTGCCCTGGTACGTCAGCAGCCTGTGCAGCTCTGGAGTCCCCCAGTGGGGATGCGCCATCTGGCCGCCTTTTTGAACTTGATTGCTTTTGTGTTGCTGGTGGCCGCTTATGTGCCGGGAAATATCATCAAGGCGCGTTTTCACCATCCGATGATCCTGGCTGTCAAGTTATGGGCCTCGGCGCACCTGCTGGCGAACGGCAACTTGGGTCATGTCGTGCTGTTTGGCTCTTTTCTGGTCTGGGCGACGCTTGATTTCAACACTGCGCGTCGGCGGGATGCCCTGAACGGCACCCGTTATTCGCGCGGTACCACGGGTGCGACGGGCATCACAGTGGCCATCGGAGTCGGCACCTGGATTGCCTTTGCCTTGTGGCTACATGGTTTGCTGATTGGTGTGCGTCCGCTGGGCTAAAACTTAAAGGGAGGGGGTCAATGAGTATTCGTCATCTCGATTCTTTATTTGACCCTGCCTCCATTGCCGTTTTTGGTGCTTCGCTGCGTGCTGGCAGTGTGGGCGCCACGGTCTGGCGTAATCTGTCTGGCGGGGCCTACCAGGGCCGGCTGTTTGCCGTGAACCCCAAGCACCGTGAATTCAATGGCGTTCAGGTATTTGCCCACGCGTCTGATTTGCCGGTCGTGCCTGATCTGGCGGTGATTTGCACCCCCGCCTCCACCGTGTCGGGTTTGATAAAGACCCTGGCCAAGCTTGGAACGCGGGCTGCCGTGGTGCTGACGGCCGGCATGACGCTTAAACAAAAACAGGCCATGCTGCAAGCCGCCCGTCCCCATTTATTGCGTCTGTTGGGCCCCAACTGCATTGGTCTGTTGGCTCCCCACAAGGGATTGAATGCAAGTTTTTCACACGTGGACGCCTTACCGGGCGAACTGGCGTTTGTGTCTCAGTCTGGCGCGTTGGTGACGGCCATGCTGGACTGGGCGCGGGCACGAGGCATTGGTTTTTCGCATTTTGTTTCACTGGGCGAGCATGCCGATGTGGACTTTGGCGACATGCTGGACTACCTGGCAAGCGACCCCAAAACCCGGGCCATTCTGCTTTACGCCGAGTCCATCGATTCGCCCCGCAAGTTCATGTCAGCGGCCCGTTCAGCAGCGCGCAACAAGCCGGTGATCATTGTGAAAGCCGGACGTTCACCGCAAGGGCAAGCGGCGGCAGCGTCGCATACAGGCGCGTTGGCTGGCTCTGACCTCGTGTTTGAAGCGGCCATTGCCCGTGCCGGTATGCTGCGTGTCAACACCTTGCAAGAGCTGTTTCTTGCGGCTGAAACCTTATCGCGCTTCAGAAACAACGAGAGCGACTCGATCACCATTCTCACCAACGGCGGTGGTGCGGGGGTGATGGCCGCCGATGCCGCGGCGCACATTGGCGTGAACTTGTCGGTACTCAGTGAGGCAACCCGCCATCGGCTCGATGACGTGCTGCCCGCTAATTGGTCGCATGCCAATCCGGTCGACATTATTGGTGATGCCCCGGTGACACGCTACCAACAAACCCTGAAAGTGCTGACCGATGATTCGTCCACGGGCGCCATTCTCTTCATTCATGCGCCCACCGCCATTGTTCCCAGCGCCGAAATCGCGCAGGCTTTGGTGCCCATGGCGCGTCAGCAGGGATCAGCCCCGCCGCGTCTGATGAGTTGCTGGCTCGGCGAGCAGGCGGTGGTGCAAGCGCGGCAGATATTTCGGGAAGCGGGTATTGCCAACTTTGACACCCCAGAGCAAGCGGTGAGGGCCTTTTCCATGCTGGCCCGCTACCGGCGAAACCAGCAAGAGTTGACACAAGCGCCGGCCGCTTTGACGCATGCCTTGCACCCAGACACGGTCGCTATTCAAACCGTGATTAAGAATGCGCTGGCAAGCGGCCGCACGATGCTGACCGAACCTGAGGCCAAGGCGGTCTTGACGGCGTGTCACATTCCCGTGGTGGCCACTGTGCGCGTTAGCCCTGATCCTGAAGACGCAGTCACAGCGGCGGCTACGATTGGTTTTCCTGTGGTGTTGAAGATTTTGTCCGATGACATATCGCACAAGACAGATGTGGGTGGTGTCGCCCTGAATCTGCAGGACGCGGTCGAAGTGAAAGCGGCGGCACAAACCATGCTCGTACGCGTCAAGCGCCAGCACCCCAAGGCGCGACTGCAAGGTTTTACGGTGCAAGCCATGGTGCGCCGCGAGCATGCGCAAGAGCTGATCGTGGGCACCACCATTGACCGGGTGTTTGGCCCCGTTATTTTGTTTGGACAAGGCGGCACGGCGGTTGAGTTGATGGCGGATCGCGCGGTGGCTTTGCCGCCTTTGAACGAGCCCTTGGCCCGGGCATTGGTGTCGCGCACGCGTGTTTCCCGCTTACTGGCCGGCTGGCGCGATACCCCAGCGGTCGATGAGGCGGCCTTACTGGGGGTATTGGTGTCTGTCTCGCAACTGCTGGCCGAGATTCCAGAAATTGCTGAACTGGATATTAACCCGCTGATCGTGAATTTTGAAGGGGCTATCGCGCTTGATGCGCGCATTCGCCTGGATGCCAAGGCGCCGGCCGGTGCGTCAAATTTTGCCATTCAACCCTATCCACCGCAATTGGAAGAGACCACACAGTGGCAGGGTCGTGAAGTTTTGCTGCGCCCCATTCGGCCAGAAGACGAGGCGCTGCACATGGCATTCTTGCAGCAGTTGGACCCCGAAGACGTCAGAATGCGCGTTTTTTATAGCAAACGCACCATGGAACGTAGCGAGTTGGCGCGCCTTGTGCAGATTGATTACAACCGTGAGATGGCGTTTGTTGCCCTGGCGAACGACCCCGACGTCCAACCCCGGACCTTGGGGGTGGTGCGCGCCATCACCGACCCCGACAATCAGGACGCCGAGTTTGGCGTTATCGTTCGCTCAGAACTCAAGGGCAGCGGCTTGGGCCGTTTGCTCATGCAAAAAATGATTGCTTATCTTAAAACTCAGGGCACGCAGCGGATGGTGGCCACCGTACTGGATTACAACGAGCGCATGCTAAAGCTGGCAAAAGAGCTGGGGTTTAAGGAAGATATCGCACGAAGAGATGGCGATGACACCCGGGGAATATTTCTTCCCCTTACTTGATACCCATCAGCCACTGAATCATAAGCTTGGCCACAAAACCAACCATGCCAAAGCCCAGACCGATAAAGATGATGAAAGTGCCAAATTTCCCAGCCTTGGAAGCCCAAGCCAGGTTGCCAATGATGAACAGCATGTAGAGCATGAAGCCCCCCACGCCAAAGGACAGCCCAAAGGCGGCAATTTGATCTTCTGTGTAGCCAAACATTAGCGTGGCGTCCTTTCTGGCAGGCCGGAAACATCGACCAGGTCGCGGTAGGCATGCCAGCTGGCATGACCCAGCATGGGCACGACTGCAATCAAGCCCAGCAAGGCGGAGGCCAAGCCTAGCATGGTAAAGCCCATGATAACGGCGGACCAAAAGGCCATGGGCAGGGGGTTCACCAACACCACTTGCCAGCTGGTGAGCACGGCTTTCATCAAGCTGATCTTGCGGTCCAGCAACAAGGGGATGGTGATGACGCTGGAGGCAAAAATCGGGGCGGCCAGTACGCCACCCAAAGCGAGCCAAAGCTCAAACAGAAAACCATTGCGGGCCAGCATCACATGCTGCACAAATTCAAGCGGCGTGGTGATGGGCACCGGTGCCAGCAAGGTGATCAGTGCCGCCGAGGTCAGCACCCAACCCGTGGCGGCAATCGCCAACAGGACTCCAAATTGCACCAAACACCAATAATCGTTGCCAAATTTGTTGAAACCGCTGTTTTGCCAGTTAAACCAGGTTTTCAGAACCACGCTGAAATTGGCTTTTTCACCCCGTTCAAGCGCCCGACTCAGGGCATACAAACTGGTGGCCAGCACTGGGGCAATCACCAGAAAGCCTGAAATAGCACCCGCCAACAACCAGAAGCGGTCATGCGCTATATACAGAATAGCGGCACCACCAAGGGCCAGCACCAGCCCATGTGCAAAGCTGACCCAACCACAGTAAGCGATGTCACGCCAAGCCCATACCAACCAGTGCAACGGCCGGCTCAGTTTGATGGTGCGCACAACAGGCATGGCACGAACAGAGGAGGCATAAGGCGCCAAAGAGGGAGGTGTGAACATGGGTACTACCAGTTTAAAGCAGGCACTTGGAAGGAATCTTGACTCAAGTCAAGAGCTTCTAGCCAGTATGGCATGAAAGGATTAAATCAAGCACCGGATAATGCCAGTTTTACAGCTTCAGGATACTGCCATGCCCCGTCCCCTTCTTGATGAGTCAAGCATTCACCCCGCCATCCGGGAGAAAGTGGCCACCCACGAACAAGCGATTGTCAAAGAGGTGCAGGCTGCCGTGGCCAAACATCAGGTCGTGGTGGTCGGCATGGGCATGAACCCGTTTCCGAAGAAGGCGTGCAAAGCACTGGACGCGGCCGGGGTCGCGTACCAATACCTTGAATACGGCAACTATTTCAACCAGTGGCGCCAGCGTAATGCGCTCAAACTGTGGACCGGCTGGCCGACCCTGCCGCTGGTCTTTGTCAAAGGCATGCTGGTGGGCGGTGCCAATGACTTGATCAAGCTGATTGACAGCGGCGAGTTAAAGAAAATGCTGGCCTGAATGACAAAAGCCGGAATCGTATCAAGCGATTCCGGCTTTTTAATGGATTAAAGCAGGTTTAGAGCTGCATTTAACCGCTTTAAGGCTTGGCAGGGCCAGGGCCCATACCGTTACGCATACCACCCATGCGGCCACCCGCACCGGGTTTACGCATCGCGCTGACATCAAAAACCTTCTGCTGTTCCGGCGTCAGCGTGGCATAGAAAGCCTTGGTGGCCTCGCCCCGTTTGTCCATCTCGGCGGTCATGTCGCCCATATGCTGGGCACGCAGCGCTTTCATTTTGTCGATGCGCTCTGGCGTTGGCAACTTGGCGAGCTCATCGTGTGCGGCGCGCTTGGCCAGCATGTCAGCCGGGGGTTTCATGGCGGCGGTGTAGGTGGTCCAGGCGCCTTCCTGCGCGGCTGTGAGCTTGAGACTCGCTTTGAGCATGGTGTTGCGCTTGTCCATCATGGCTTGCATCTTGGCGGGGTCCATTTTTCCCATGCGGTCATGGCGCATGCCACCTTGCATCGGGCCGCCTGCGCCCATCATGCCAGCGCAATCGCCACCACCCATGGGTTGCGAGAACGCAGCAAATCCTGCCGTGGCAAGGAGTCCGGCGATCAAGAGAGGTTTGAAAACTGATTTCATGTGAGCTTCCTTTTTGATAAGACTGACGCACCGAATTCGGCATCAGGTTAGAGGGAATTTTGCGCCGCAACTGTATCTGTTACGTGATGCGTAAATAAGAGTTTGTAAAGTTACAAGAACTCATTTTGGGCAATTTTGATGGGATGATCAGCGCTGTCAAAAGTTTAACCAATCGCTAAAAGGGTGCCAGTGTTCAAGAACGTGATCATGTATCGAATCGGGGCCGGGTGGTCCGCCACCGTGGCCGACATAGAAACCAGCCTCGACAGCGCCCGCTTTGTGGAATGTGGCGCCTCACAAGAAAAATCCATCGGCTGGACTGAACCACGCGGCGAGGCCCATGGCCCGCTGGTGGAGTCGGTCGCCGGGCAATTTATTCTCAAGCTGAAGATCGAAACGCGTGCGCTGCCCGGTTCGGTCATTACCAAAAAAGCCAATGAGCGCGTGGCGCACATTGAAACCACGACCGGTCGCAAACCGGGCAAGAAGGAAATCCGTGAGATCAAGGATGACATCAAGCTGGAGCTGATGCCGCTGGCCTTCTCCAAGGAATCATCGGTCTGGGTCTGGATCGACCCCGAGGCCCTTCTGCTGGTGATCGACGCCGGCAGCCAGGCCCGAGCCGACGAAGTGGTGACGATGCTGGTGAAGTGCCTGAGCGGTCTGGCTGTGGCCTTGATAGACACCAAAGTGTCACCCACCGCCGCCATGTCCGAGTGGCTGATCACCCAGGAACCACCGGCAGGTTTCACCGTAGACCGCGAGTGCGAGCTCAAAGCCGCTGATGAATCCAAAGCCGTGGTGCGCTACACGCGCCACCCGCTCGACACCGACGAGGTGCGCGAGTACGTTGAGAGTGGCAAGTTGCCGACGCGCCTCGCTCTCACCTGGGACAGCCGTGTGTCGTTCATGCTGACCGAAGGGCTGCAAATCAAGAAGCTGGCGTTTCTGGACGTGGTCTTTGATGGCGCCTCTACCGGCAAAGACGATGGTTTTGATGCCGATACCGCCATTGCCACCGGCGAACTGCGCAAAATGCTGCCTGACGTGCTGGCGGCACTGGGCGGCGAAGTGGTCAAGGCTTAAAAAAAGCGGCCTCAGGCCGCTTTTTACTGCGTCGAACGCTTCTCTGCGTTACTGAAATTTGCGAATCGACATGGCACCGCGAATCTGGCCGAGGGCATAACCCACAGCTTTGTCATCGGGGTACAAAGTGTGCAACTGGGTGCTCACTTCAGGCATCAATTGGTCAGCTTTGCCATGGCAAGCCAGGCAAACTTGTTGCACTGGCAACGCTTTCATGTAACGGACCTCGGTTTTACCTGCCGTTGTCACAGTGTCTGACTTTTCCAGCGTGGCGGGGCTTTCACCGGCCGCCGCGCGGCGGTCAAACTCTTCCAGAGCGGCGCGCTCCCAGGCATCAGGCACCGCCTTGGGGTTGCGGTTTAGAAGACTGACGCGCTTGATCGCCCAACCGGTCTGCTCGGAAGCCGCTTTGGCCATTTGCGGGGCTTTGTCGCGGCACACATTCATGGCAGCGGCTGGTCCGCCCTTGGCGATCTCTTCGTTGAGCACCTGCAGCAATTTGGGAGGGACCTGACTGGCGACCTTGCGGGCCTCACCCAGCCATGGCGCATCTTCTGCGAAGGCCGTCAGGCTGGACAGAAGGACCACTGACAACAGGATTTTTCGCATGAATTATTTCTTCATCGAACAAGTGTTCCAGCCAAAAATGGCATACGGAGGGCACCAGCCGATGGCACCGGTGGCCAGGAACACAACGCCCAGCCAGCCCCACACGCCAATGTTGCCCGTCAGGGTCAGGCCAATCAGTACCAGACCGACTACGATGCGCAAAATACGGTCAATGCCGCCGACGTTTGATTTCATGGAGAGCTCCTCAATGGGTTGGTGAAGGGCGGATTAGATGCTGTTTATGCCGAAAAGTATGTGACAGAAGTCACTCAGCCAGCCTTTAAGCCCCCATCGATGACGCCAGCGCCCGCAGCGCCGGGCCGTTGACGATCTGAATCTGCTCGCGCCCCAGCGTGACCCAGCCTTCTCGCTCAAAGCGGCGCAACAAGCGGGTAACTATCTCGCGCACCGTGCCCAGCTCGTTGGCCAGCGTCTGGTGCGTGGTGGCCAATTGCTGGCCGTGGCCCAGCAAGGCGGCGGCCAACCGGCGGTCGAGCTTGTGAAAGGCCACCGCATCAATCAGACTGGTGAGGTCGGCCATGCGCTCGGCAAACAGGCCCAGCACTTCGTTTCGAAAGTCAGGGGTTTCCAGCCAGCGCTTGAAAATATCGTGCGGAATCAAAATCAGCGTGCTGGCTTTGGTGGTGACACCCTGGGCCGACATCGGCTGCAGACGAAACAGGCTGGCCGATGACACCAGACACAACTCGCCCGGCACCACGCGGTACAACTCCAAAGAACGCCCATCGCCCGACTGGCGCGAGACCTTGATCTCACCCTCCAGCACCAGCGGAAAACCCTGGCAAGCCGAATTTTCATTGAACAACACTGTGCCGGCGGGCACCTGCATCGGTGCCACCAAGGCGCCCAAGTCGGCCAACGAAGGCTGAACTTGCGTGAGCGCCGGATAAAGCGTGATGGGCGAATTCGCGGCTTCAGTCATTGAAAGCTCAAGCGGCAACTGTGTAGCCTTCGTCGGCAATGGCTTTGGCCAGGGCTTCACGCGGCTGCGTTGACGCCACTTCGACCCAATTGATACTTCGGTCAATCTTCACTTCGGCTTGCGGGTCGAGTTGCTTCACCGCACGGGTCACGGCTTTTTCGCAATGGCCGCAGGTCATCCCTTGTACATTGAAGGTCTGGTTCATGGAATTTCCTTTTGAATTTTCGTGAAAATCAGTCTAATCGAATATTGTGAACCTTGCCCTCCTGGCAAGCATCAGACACGGGCTATGAACACCACAACAAATCCAACATTGGACATCGGTATCGGCGGCATGACCTGCGCTTCATGCTCGGCTCGGGTCGAGCGGGCGCTGAAAAAAGTGCCCGGTGTGCATGACGTAGCGGTTAATCTGGCCACCGAATCGGCCCGCATTGTTTACGCACCTTCCGAGCAGATGGAGGCACGCTTGCGCCGCGCTGTGCGCGATGCCGGTTACGAGCCGGTGGCAGCGAATACCGCGGTTGACCAACAAGAAACTTCGCCTTGGGCGGGCTTCATGCCGGTGGCCATCGGCTTGGCACTGTCGGCCCCGCTGGCATTGCCGATGCTCGGCGACTTGCTGGGCCTGCACTGGATGCTGCCGGCCTGGTTGCAGTTTGCGCTGGCGACCCCCGTGCAGTTCATTCTGGGCGCCCGTTTTTACAAAGCCGGCTGGCACGCGCTCAAGGCGCTCACCGGCAACATGGACTTGCTGGTGTCGATTGGCACCACAGCCGGTTGGGCGCTTTCGGTGTGGTTGTGGTTAACGGCTGCCAACGGCGCCATGGTGCACCTCTACTTTGAGGGCTCGGCCATCGTCATCACGCTGGTGCTGTTAGGCAAATGGCTGGAAACCCGCGCCAAGCGCCAAACAACCTCCGCCATTCGCGCCCTGCACGCCTTGCGGCCCGATGTGGCGCACCTGATCGGGCTTGATGGCGAAGTGGACGTGCCCGTAGCCGAGGTGCTGGTGGGCGACCAGTTGGTGGTCAAACCCGGGGAACGCTTTCCGGTCGACGGCACGCTGCTGCAAGGGCAAACCGAGGTCGACGAGTCCATGCTCACCGGTGAACCCCTGCCCGTGCCCAAAAACGTGGAGTCCGCACTGACTGGCGGCTCCATCAATGGCGACGGTCGCGTGGTGATGCGGGTCAAGGCGGTGGGCGCCGAGACTGTTTTGTCGCACATCATCCGCTTGGTAGAAGACGCCCAGGCCGCCAAAGCCCCGATTCAGCGACTCGTGGACCAGGTCAGCGCGGTGTTTGTGCCGGTGGTGTTGGTGCTGGCACTGCTCACCTTGCTGGGCTGGTGGCTCACCGGCCACCCGTTCGAGCAAGCGCTCATCAACATGGTGGCGGTGCTGGTCATTGCCTGCCCCTGCGCTCTGGGGTTGGCGACCCCGGCGGCCATCATGGCGGGCACCGGTGTGGCGGCGCAATTTGGCATTTTGATCAAAGACGCGCAGGCACTGGAGCTGGCGCACAAGGTCGACACGATGACCTTTGACAAGACCGGCACGCTCACGCTGGGACGGCCCCGGTTGACGCATTTTGAGTTGGTGGGCAATGACAATATTCCGAGCACTGATCCTGAAATCATCACTCTGCCCACCACGCTTTCGTCGGTGCAAAATGATTTGCTGGCGCAAGCTGCCAGTTTGCAAAGCGGCAGCGAGCATCCGCTGGGCAAAGCGGTGGTGAACGCGGCCAAAGAACAGGGTCTGCCCATTGCGCCACCACACCAGGTGCGCGCCGTGCCGGGCCGTGGCACTGAAGGCGAACTCACCACAGACGCGTCAGCACCCGCGACCCTGATCGGCAGCCTGCGCTGGATGGACGAACTGGGCGCCGACTGGGGCGCTAACGCTGACGCCCGCCGCGCCCGAGTCACCGAACTTCAAAACACCGGCGCGACGGTCTCGGTGATGGCGCAACGCCTGCCGGCAACCGCGCAGCACGCGGAACGTGTTCAAGTGCTGGCCTTGCTGGCGTTTGGCGACGAACCCAAGCCCGGCGCCAAAGAAGCACTGGCCGCCTTGCGTTTGCGTGGCATCCGCTGCGTGATGATTTCTGGCGACAACCTGGGTGCCGCCAACGCCATGGCACGCCGTTTGGGCTTGAGTCCAGAAAACGGCGAGGTGCTGGCCGAGGTGCTGCCGGGCGACAAAGCCGCGAAAGTAATGGCGCTCAAGGTCGGTGGCCACACGGTGGCGATGGTGGGTGATGGTGTCAACGACGCACCGGCCCTGGCTGCGGCCGATGTCGGCATGGCCATGGCCAACCCGGGTGGCGGCACCGATGTGGCGATGCACGCGGCCGGCATCACCCTCATGCGCGGCGACCCGGCGCTGGTGCTTGCAGCGCTCGATATTTCAGACCGCACCGTGCGCAAGATTCGGCAAAACCTTTTTTGGGCTTTTGCCTACAACGTAGCGGGTATTCCGCTGGCGGCCTTGGGCTTTTTGAACCCGGTCGTGGCCGGGGCCGCGATGGCGATGAGTTCTGTCAGCGTGATGAGCAACGCCTTGCTGCTCAAACGCTGGAAACCTACCAAAATTTAAGCTAAATCAGGCTCTAGCCCCCGTGCTACCTGCGCCAGCAGCTATTATTTATATAGCCAATAACAACGCAGGCAGATTTCCAATTACTTGGCAGCAGGCTTGTCCAGCAAGGCCAGTTTGGGTTTGTAAGTGGCGCTCTGCACCACCATGTAGGTCACGGCGTTGCGCAGATCGGTGTCGGTCAGGCTGGCCATGCCGGCACGGGGGGGCATCGCCTTGTGGCCGCCAATGGCTGATTGCACCAGGCTGTCCATGCCCTTCTGCAGGCGTGGTTTCCAGGCCGCAAAGTCATCAATGCGTGGCGCGCCAGCAACCCCGGTGCCATGGCAATTCACGCAATGGCTGCCCACCAATTGCTCGGCGGTCACCGTCGTCGGCGAAGCGTAAGGTTTATTGGGGTCAACGGCGTGGCCAAAGCTCACCATGAAGGCAATGGCGCGGCTCATTTCCAGGTCGCTCAGGTTGGATTGCCCACCGTGTGCGGGCATTTTCCCAATGCCACTGATGGCGTGTTCGGTCAATTTGATCAATCCGTTTTTGGAGCGCTGCGTCCAGGCGGCCACGTCGCCAATCTTGGGCGCGCCGTCTTTACCGCTGGTGTGGCAGCCGGCACAAACCTGCTCTACAACTTCTCGCCCTGTTTTATCGGCAGCGAGAGCGGAAGTCGCGCCCAAAGACAAAACGGCCAATGAAATGCCGGCAATTGCCAAGCGTAAACGTGGATGTGATTTCATGTTGTCTCCATATTTAATGGCGATATCACCATTTTTTGAATAGGGATAAATTTTAAGACAACCCTGTAACCAAATGTGCTGATTTGACATAGATCACGAAAAGTAACGGGCCCAAAAGGCCCGTTGACTTGTAAAACTAGCGACTACCGGTTGTCGGGCAGCTCAATCTTGACTTCCAGCACTTCCAGGTTGTCCTGACGCTCAAGGTTGACCTTGATGTCGGCCGGATTGATCTTGATGTATTTACTGATCACGGCGATCAGTTCACGCTGAAGGTCCGGCAGGTAATCAGGCTCGGCGGCATTGCGACCGCTGCGCTCGTGTGCCAGGATGATTTGCAGCCGTTCCTTGGCCACGCTGGCGGTTTTCTTTTTCTCGCCAATGAAAAAAGAGAGGAATGACATCACTTTATTTCCCCCCGAAGAGACGCTTCAGCAGGCCTTGCTTGGGCGCCTCAGTGAAACGCATCGGCTTCTCGGTGCCCAAAAAGCGGTCAATCACGTCTTTGTAGGCTTCTGACACATCACTGCCCTGCATGTGCACGGCGGGTACGCCCTGGTTGGACGCTTGCAGCACCGACTCGCTCTCGGGAATAACCCCAATCAGCTTGATGCGCAAAATGTCCTGAATGTCTTCCAGCGACAGCATTTGGCCCTGGTTGACGCGTGCCGGGTTGTAGCGGGTGATAAGCAAATGTTCCTTGATGGGTGCCAGCCCTTCAATCGCGCGCTTGGTTTTGCTTGAGAGCATGCCCAGGATGCGGTCTGAGTCACGCACTGAAGACACCTCGGGGTTGGTGACCACCAGCGCTTCGTCGGCAAAGTGCATCGCCATCATGGCGCCGGTTTCGATACCCGCAGGCGAATCACAGACGATGAATTCAAAGTCCATGGCGGCCAGGTCATCAAGCACCTTGGCCACGCCTTCTTGGGACAAGGCTTCTTTGTCGCGGGTTTGAGAAGCGGCCAACACAAACAGGTTATCGCACTGCTTGTCCTTGATGAGCGCCTGGTTCAGGTTCGCTTCACCCTGGATGACGTTAATCAGGTCATACACCACACGCCGCTCGCAACCCATGATCAAGTCAAGATTACGCAAGCCCACATCAAAGTCAATAACGGCTGTTTTGTGGCCGCGCATGGCCAGGCCGGTAGCAAAGCTGGCACTGGTGGTGGTCTTGCCGACACCGCCTTTGCCCGAAGTAACCACAATGATTTTTGCCATGGAAGGGAGGTCTTTCAAATAAAAATTAGTTGTTCAGGGCTTCGATCAGCAGTTTGTCCTGCCCATCGTTGCTCAAGCGCACTTGCGCTGCCTTGCCGCGCACTTCAGGCGCCAAGGGATGCTCGCTGGTGCGGTAAATGCCTGCGATCGAAATTAATTCGGGCTCTAGGCACAAGGAAAAAATGCGGGCGTTCACATTGCCGCTGGCACCAGCCATGGCTTTACCGCGCAGCGGCGCATAGACATGAATGTTGCCATCGGCCACCACTTCAGCGCCCTGGTTGACCATGGCCAACACCACCAAATCGGCGCCTCGGGCATAGATTTTTTGCCCTGAGCGCAGCGGCTTGTCGACCACCATGGTGAGCGGGCCGGGGACTTCACGCACCAGTTCCCGAATCACCACCTCTTGGGCCACGGGTTGTGCTGCCACAGGTGCCGCCGCGACCGGGCGAACGCGGGGCAAATCTACCGGTGCTTCAACCAATCCAATTGCCAATGCCGCTTCCAGCCAAAGCTCACTGGCGCCCCGCACGGCGACCGGCACCAGACGACACAAACGCAACGCGACCAGCAAAGGCTTCATGTCTTGCAACGGCAGGTCTGAAGGCAGGTGTGAAAAGTCAATAACCAGTGCATCGTGGTCAAAGAAATCTGGTTCTTCACCCTTCACGCCATATTGCTTTGAAACATCCAACGCCAACCGATCCCAGTCACTGGTCATGAGCATCAGCGCCACCAAGGGCAACTGTGCACTTTTTATTTCAAAAGAAACAGGCACAGCTTCTGTCGGGGTGTTTGATGATGAAACAGGCATTTAAAAAGGGAATAGAAAAAAAGTAGGAATGCAATTGTCCGGAAGCAGGGTCCAAGCTTCTGTCCAGGCAAATTTTACTTGAATGAAATCAGGGTTCCTGCCGTCTGCAAGACAGGATGTTTTGTCTGGGTATTGCTATCTTCTAATTATTCTATTTTTTAATAGTAGTAGTAGATAAGGAATGCCCTGTTCTGTGGATAAGGTAATAATTTCATTTAATTTCAATGACTTACATGATGACAACTCATGTGCGCTGCTCTGCTTTTCTGGTGTAACCAAAAAAGGAACAACTTTCAAGGTTTTGATTTGTCTGTGGATAACTTGTGGTTTATGCCAGCTCTATCCACAGCTTTATCATTTATCAAATAGCCCTTAATCATGGTCAAAATTTAAAATAGTCAGGTAATTTGAGTTCGTTAAGATGAAACTCTTATAAAAAAGGAGACTCCCTCATGGCTCACGAGAGTATTCGCATCATTCAGGACGAGCACCTGGCCCTTGCCGCCATGCTTAAGTCGCTTACGCGCATGGTCGACCGGGATCCTGGCAATGAGGCTGAACTTTTTTTTGATGTCATGCGGGCGATGCTGTTTTACGTCGACGAGTTCCCTACCCGCTTGCACCACACCAAAGAGACCGAGTTGCTCTTTCCCCGGGTGGCGCTGCTGGCGCCAGAAACGGCTGAGTTAATAGCCCGACTTGACCAAGACCACCTCAAGGGCGAGTCTGCGGTGCGGGAATTGCAGCACTTGCTACTGGCTTGGGAACTGGTGGGTGATTCGCGCCGAGTTGCCTTCAATGACGCGCTGAAGCTGTATCTGGGCTTTTATGTGGAGCACATGCGCCTGGAAGAAACAGTGATTTTGCCCGCTGCGCTACGGGTGTTGAATGCGGCGGACTGGAAAGAACTGGACGCTGCTTTTGCTAAAAACTGCGACCCCCTTTCCGGTAAATATCCGCGGGATCCTTTATTTGACCGCTTATTTACCCGCATCGTGATGCAGGCGCGGCCCTTTTTAAATTAACGCTCTCTTCAAACCAACGCGGGGTAGTCGGTATAGCCTTTAGCGCCACCGCCGTAAAACGTCGTGCGATCTTGCTCGTTCAAAGCAGCCCCTACGCGCAGGCGGCGGGTCAGGTCAGGGTTTGAGATGAAGGGACGACCAAACGCCACCAAATCAGCCCCAGCGTCCAGTGATTGCTGGGCTAGTTCTGCGCCATACCCGTTGTTCACCATCCAGGCACCCTTGCCACCCGCATTTTGATAAGTGGTGTGCAACGCAGCATAGTCAAACGGGGTGTCGCCCTGCACAAAGTCACGTGCGCCACCGGTAGCGCCTTCGACGATATGCAGAAAAGCCAGGTTCAGCAGCGCCAACTTAGCCACCACGTAGTCAAACAACGGTTGTGGATTCGGATCTTGCGCATCGTTGGCCGGGGTAACGGGCGATAGGCGCAGGCCGACACGGTCGCCGCCAATTTCCTGAGTCACAGCGGTCATCACTTCAAGTAAAAAGCGGGCCCGGTTTTCGATGCTGCCACCATAAGCGTCGGTGCGTGTGTTGGAGCCCGAGCGCATGAACTGGTCCAGCAGATAACCGTTGGCGCCGTGTACTTCAACCCCGTCAAAGCCAGCTGCAATAGCGTTGCGGGCCGCGCGGCGATAGTCGTTAACGATGCCGGGCAACTCTTCAATTGTTAAAGCCCGTGGCATGGACGTGTCTTCAAATGAAGGCACGCCATCACGAATCAGCACCGTTTTGGTCTTGGCTTGAATGGCTGAGGGTGCCACCGGCGCCTGGCCACCGGGTTGCAAGTCGACGTGCGAGACGCGGCCCACATGCCAGAGTTGCATGACCATCTTGCCGCCAGCGGCGTGAACCGAGTCGGTGATGAGTTTCCAGGCTGCTACTTGTTCATCGCTCCAGATGCCGGGCACGTCGGAATAACCTTGCCCTTGGTGGCTGATGGCGGTGGCCTCAGTCACGATCAGGCCTGCGCCATTCACCGGGTCAGCCCGCTGCGTGTAATAAGTGGCCATAAGCGGCGTTGGAATCGCGCCAGGTGCGCGGTTGCGGGTGAGCGGCGCCATGACGACACGGTTGGCGCAGTGGATGCGGCCGACTTGAACGGGAGAAAACAAAGAAGTCATTGAAATACCTGGTTTCGTAAACAAACCATGTGCAGACAGATTGCCGGAATGCAAGCGTTGGTGTTGGGCTACTAATAGAAAATTTCGGATTAGTAGAAATTAGTTAAGAAAATTGTAAATATCAATATAATTTCGGAAAACTAGAAACTTATAGTATATTTTTTCATTTATCAAGTTGTTTCCAATTTTCCGAAATCTTTTTATGACACAAAAAATTTCAAAGAGCCAAAGTCAAAACACAACTGCGTTTGTTCTGCCAGCACCACAAATGGTTCATCAAATGGCGGATATCGGTCGGATGGTTCGCAAGCAACGCAAAGACCAAGGGCTACGCATTGACGATGCTGCCGCGCTGTCACATGTTTCTGTTGACCTGCTCTCC
Organism: Rhodoferax sp.; assembly: GCF_037143375.1. Classification (GTDB taxonomy): domain Bacteria; phylum Pseudomonadota; class Gammaproteobacteria; order Burkholderiales; family Burkholderiaceae_C; genus Rhodoferax. The sequence continues at coordinate 44,725 of NZ_JBAWYV010000009.1, forward strand.
CGGTTGGAAAATGGTCAGGGCAGCGTTGGTTTGGAAAAGTTGCTGTCAGTTCTGGATGGCATGGGCTTGTGCCTCGTTGTTTCCGCCCGCAGCCATCCTGCGCTGCGAACGCTTCTACTCGCCGAGGCTCAACCGTGAGCCACTCGCTGCTCCTGATTGCTGATGGAGTGACAGTGAGTACCCTTGAATACGATCCCACACTGGATCGTTGGTCGCTTCGCTATGAACCGTCCTGGATTCAATCGCAAGACGCCTTTCCCTTGTCGCCCGCTTTGCCTTTGATTGAGCCTGCCACCGGCTACGCGCCAGGCGCTGTCAAACGCTTTGTTGAAAACCTGCTGCCAGAAGGTCGGGCGTTGGACATCTCGGCGACCACCTACAACCTTTCCAAGGCGAATATTTTTGGACTCATCTACGCGTTGGGCGTTGAGACCTCGGGCGCATTTCGGTTTTGGCCGCCCAATACAGATCTCCCTGGAACGGGCCCACGGCCTGCTTCGCGTGAATTGACACTGGCAGAGCTTGATGCACGACTGGCTCAGCGGGCGCAAATCCCTTTTGTGATCTGGGACGGCAACCCTCGCATATCCGTTGCCGGCTACCAAGACAAATTGCTGGTCTATCTGGATTCACCACTAGCAGCAGGCGGGCGCATGTTTTTGGCAGAGCCGCCTTTGGCTTCAACGCATCTGCTCAAGCCGCAGCCTTTGGGTGCTGACATGCCGCACCTGGTTGTTAACGAACATTACTGCATGACCTTGGCCCATCGCATGGGCTTGCCGGTTGCGGCGGTGAGTATCTTGCGCGCACCGTTGCCGGTGCTGGTGGTGACCCGTTTTGACCGACTTGTCACCGAGGGGCCAGATGATTTGACCGTGCGGCGACTGCACGTTATTGATGCGTGCCAAGCCTCAGACATGCCCGTCAGCTTCAAGTACGAGCGCAATATCGGCAACGGCGAAATGGTGGCCCATATTCGGGATGGCGTCAGTTTTGAAGTTCTCTTTGCCCGTGTCGCGCAAACCATCAACAAAGCGGCTGCACGGCTCAATATGTTGCGATGGGCGTTGTTTCAGTTTTTGATTGGCAACAGCGATGCGCATGGCAAGAACTATTCGTTTTTTGTGCAGAGTCAAGGTCTGGAGCCAGCGCCCTGGTACGACTTGGTGAGCGTGGTGCAGTACCCGGGCGTGAACCACGAACTGGCCATGGCTTTTGGTGATGTGTTTGTTCTGGATGACGTCAAGAGCTTTGCCCTTGCTGATTTCGCTCAGCGCTGCGGCGTGGACTGTGGCGTCTTGAATCGTGAGGCCAAACGACTGGCAAAGCTGGTGCACAAGCATGCCAAAGACGTGGCGATGAGTTCAGACTACCTTGAAGAAGAGCGTGCCTTTGCCGTGCAGATATCAGAATTTGTGGAGGAGCAGGCGGTGCGGTTGGAGCAAGAGGCCAGCGCTGCGCGGCGCATTAAAGCTGAATTTCTTTAAAGAGTCGTCGCTCCGCCATTTAAGGCCGATGTTGCAATTGACTCAACCATCTTAATGGTCTCTTCTTTGTAGCCATTAGCCAAAAATTTTTTGCGCTGGCTGAGGGAAACCAAACCATCGTTTTGCAAACACAAGCGCACCATAAGTGATAAATCGTTATTATTAATGTCAATTTCACTATTTATTTTATCGTAAATAGTATTGTATTTCTTTAAATAACTTGTTTCATTATATAAATCGAGTTCAAGCGCTTGTTGTGCCATTTTAAGTCCAAATTCAACGCATTGAGTTGCATCCCAATATCGATAAATTGATGATTCACCTTTAAATTTTAAATCAAAGTTTTCATCATCAATCATCGATATATCCCAAAGCCTGCGAGCTGGTACTGAAAATGATTTCAGGGCTTGCAGATAATTGGATTCATTGCGTTTCATGGCAATTGATATGGGCAAGACCAATCCTTGCGAAAGAATTTTCGATTTACAAACAGCCTTATGAAAAATAAAACGCGACAAACGCCCATTTCCATCCATGAACGGATGCGCAAAGACAAAGGCAAAGCTCGCTAGTGCGCCAATAATAATCGGGCTGACATTGATCGGCGGATGATTGAGCAAGTCCATAACCGAATCCATGATTTCAGGAATCAAATCAGGCGTTGGCGGAACATAAGTAATACCCAAAACACCACGACCGGGACCTCGCAACCAATTGACACGATGACGAAACTGCATATCGTGGTCCATGGGGTTGGTCACCGTCATGTTTTGCAACTGGACCAAGTATTCTTCGGTGATTGGCGTTGTATCTCGCGCCTGTTTTAGTAATTCAGTAAAGGCTACTGCTTTGCTTGGGCTTGGGTTTTCGCGTTCGATAGCAAACGAACTCTCTGTCTCACTTAAATAAGACCAACTCATGGTCCGGTCAAGTAATTCGAGGTCGAGCCCTGATATAAATTCTTGTGCACGTTGTAGCGTATTTTTTTCAAGAAGCTCAGAAATAATATTCGTTCGCTCAACCGTTGGACAATATCTAATGTTTCCTAAACCGTTGAAATCTACGCGCCATTTAGTATTTCGTGTTCGCTGCCCTGTTATATACCTGCTTCCATCAAATAAATCAACGTAGGGGCCAATCGCAGCAGGAATACCCGCCATTTCAGTACCGCAAAACTGCTCCCATAAATAAGCCGTTATGCGAATGTATTTACTGGCTGGACTGCTTCGAAAAGCTTCCATGATCTGAGCGGCTGGGATCCGCGGCAAGGCCTGGGCCAGCACTTGCAGGTTGATGCCCTCGTGCTTCAAGGCGAACAAAACGTGATCCAGCGGAATTTGCGAGGCGGGCGCGACACTGGCGGGTATTTCCAGGCTGTCTGGGCCTTGAATGACTTTTGTGACACTCGCGATTCGCGCCGGTCGCGCGCATGGAAATGCGCTGAGATTAAGTTGCTCTCTTAGAAATTCGTATCCGACAGTGCGTCCAACCATTTTTCACTCCGTTTAGAAAAATTTTACTTCGAAAGTAAAAATTTTCTAAGAAAAAACTATGAGGACTAAATGTAAGCGTAGCCGTTAGCCTTGAGCCGGTTTAGGGTTACTCGGCCTGTAGGCCCTCGTCCAGAAAGCGTAAGCTGATATTTTATTAATAGCAAAGTGTGAGCGCGGTTGCCACCGACGCAGGCTAAAAATATACCCGTAGTCCGACGGTGAACAGCGAGTAGTGAGTGCCGCACAGGCCCGACGAAAACTTGCCCCTATTCGGGATGGCGTCAGTTTTGAAGAAAAAACAAAGAACTGTTCGTCATGCAGCGATTCGACCGAACGCCTGACGGCACCCCCCTGGGGTTTGAAGACATGGCGGTGCTGGCAGGATTTTCATCGCGCGAGAAATACAAAACCAGTTACACCCATGTGGCAAAACTGGTTGCAGCTTTTGCCTCCGGCCCTCACGTTACGGCCTCTTTGCAGGCGCTTTTTGACATGGTGGCGCTGTCGTGTGTGGTGGGCAATGGCGATGCACATCTGAAAAATTTTAGCATGCTCTACACCGACCCCACCACCAGCGACTGCCGTCTGGCACCGGCATTTGACGTGGTCAACACCACGGCCTACATTCCCGAGGATGTACTGGCGCTGGACTTATGCGGTCAAAAGTCGTTTTTCTCGGCCCGGCAAGGACTGTTGGACTTTGCCAAGGTCTGCCAGGTGGCTGACCCCTATGACCGGTTGCAGCGCTTGATACTGACCGCTGAGTTTGTCATCGAGCGTGAAGCCGAGGTGGCGCAGTCCATACCGCATGTGGTGGCGGCCATCGCACACTGCACGAACATGCTCAAAGAGGTTTTCTTTGATAAAGTGCCTAAATAACATGCGAATCGGCCTGTAGCCACCGTCTAGTAAGCGTAGGTAGCTATTTATTTAATATCAACGTGTGAGCCGGGTTGCTTAAATTGGTACGAATACAGCAGGGCTGATGCCGAAAAACTGACCTAGTTTGCCAGCCATCGTGGCGCTGATATTTCGTTTGCCGGCCAGAATGGCTGACAAGTTACTTTGGGCAACAATGGCCTCGAGATCATCTTGTTTTAAACCGCGTGCGTCCATCAGAAAACGTAATGCATCTTTCGGACTCGCCGGTTCAATGGCATGGTGTTCTTGTTCGTAGCGCGATACCAGTTCACTTGCCAACTCAAGCAAACCAGACATGGGGTGCTCGTCATCGTCACAGGTTGCCTCCAAAAGTGAATTCATTAGTATGACCCTACGGTCGTCATCTGATTCGTTTTGAATGGGGCGCAGGTGCGCTATGGCGTCGAACGCCTGCCATGAAGCTTGCAGAGCCCCGATATTGAGTTGAGCGTTAGCTACTTGCATACTGCTACACCTTGCCTTTCCGATAAAGTTTGTTCCAGTCATCGTATTCACGGTGAGTCAATACCTTTTGCACGAAAACCTTTTTGAATTTGTAACTAACAATCACTACAACGCGGTAGTTATTTCCACTTACATCAAAGATGGTGTACGGCGGAACGTAGTCTGCCGAGTTGAAAAATTCCCGCACATGATTGAAGTCTCTAAATTCGACGTGCTCCAGCACGGAGTGCCACTCTCGTAGGACGTTTTCCGCTTCGGGATGCCTTTGCCAGAAACTGCGAAGCATTTTGATGGGGATGACATGCAAGTTTTTTTATATCAAATCAGCCTGTAGCCAACGTCCTTTAAGCGTAAGAAGCTATTTAATTCATAGCAAACTGTGCGCCAGGATGCAACCGACGCAGGTTAAAAATCTGCTCGCAGTCCGACGGTAAACAGCGAGTAGCGAGTCCCGAACAGGTCTGACGAGAACGTGTTGTAGGTCACCGGCATTTCATTGAAAAACATGGTGCTGCTTAACTGGCTGCGGGCGTAGGCGGTCAAATGCGGGTGAAAACGGTAGTTGGCTTCGAGCAAAAGGTTTTGACTCTGGTTGTAAACCGTCCAGCCGCGTGAGGCCAGAATATCGTCCACCGCTTCGCGCTGCACGGCGTAAAACAGATATCCACCGCGCAAGGTCCAGGGGCCGCTGCGCCAGGCAGCGTTGGCACCGACCTGGATGAAGTTACCGCGCCAGCCGAGTTCTTTATTGACGTCAACGCCATAGCTCCCGCTGCTGTCAAGAAATTGTTTGAATGGCTGATCGCAAGTTCCAAGAATGCTATTACCGATAAAACGAAGTTGGTAGCTACATCCGTCGCTATTCAGTGTTGCCGTGGCTGACAACTCACCATAGGACAATTGAGTACTACCCGCACTGAGTAGCACGCTGATATCCGTCGAGGGCGAGAGTTTCCAGGTGCCTATCAAATCTGCTTGCAATTGACGGTCGGAAGGATCTGTGATCTTGACGGTGCTCAGGTTTTGATTTTTGACAAGCGTTGCGCCAGGAACGTGAACGGGTGAAGTTGATCCCATTTCACTGGCGTAATTGCCCCACGCCGACACCTTTACGGCTATGGCCGGAATCTTGCCATCTTGTTCTACGAAACGATACAAGCCAGCCGCCCGCCAACTGTTGAAGTGATAGTCGTTGTCCGCCAGTCCGCTGATGTCGCGCTTCCAAAAGCTGCCTGAAAGCCACGCGCCGTCAGCTACTTTGTAAGCACCTTCAATATGCGAACCATGGTAGTCGCCTGCTGATGAGCCTGATGCCAGTTTGTTGCTGTCTCTGATTTTGAAAAAATCAAGCGCTTCGTTCATGTGGTCTGCGCCAACTTCCAGATAGCCATTCGGCGCTATCTGTTCCGGCAAGGCAGTCAATAAAGCATCCAGCGGTGCAGCCGATGCGGGCAGAGCAAGACAAATAACCAGGAAGCTGAAAGCTTGCCTGGTTAATGTCCGCTTGCCTAACCCGACGAAGATGTCGGCAAGAGGTTTCAGCATGTTAAGTACATCAGTTAGTCAGTGTGATAAAGCCTTCGAGACCCAAACCAGTGACAGTTTTGCTTGAACCATTTGAGACAAGAGATGTCGGGACCACAACAGTCACACTCTTGAATGGCGTTCCATCAGTTTGACGCAAAGGCAGATTCGTGACGACGATACTAACCTTATATTTCCCACCCAAAGCAGTTTGGCTATTGAAGTTCGTGCCCAAACTGGTGAACGTCGAGTTAACAGTACTGCCCAACAGTAGACTGCTCAAAGAGCCTGCTGTGATCGTATTGTTGGCACCCCAAACGGCTGAAGTGAAACTTGCCAGACCAGTAAATGTGCCCGAGCCTGACACAGCGTAAACCAGCGCATTGGCTGTGGTGGGCACGGTGACTTGTATCACGCCACCCGTCTTGGTGACATTCACGTTGTCAATGTAGGCCTTGACCTGTCCAGAACCGGCTGTATCACTGACCGAGATGGCCGCCGTTAACTGACCGCTAGGCAGTACAGCTGTGCCATTTTCCGAGAGAGTGAAGGTGACAGCGGCCAAGTTGGTCAAGGGCCATTTCACGGAGATGCCAGCTGCCGACTGGAAATCAGCCATCGAGTAGGCGCTGGTCGTTCCGCCGTCCACCAGATTGATGGTGTTGTTGGCCAGGTACAGGTAGTCTTTAGAGACGGGGACTGGCGTGGGCGTTGCTGCGGCCGTTGTCACTGTGGTCGCCACCGCGGCTGCAGATGTCGTCGTGCTAGTTGCGTTTAGCAAACCGTCCGTTACCGCTGTGGTAATGACGCTTGTGATGGTGGTATTGCTTTGCTTGTCCAAAGTCGCTGCTGTGATGGCTGTGGGCGTAGCAGCACTCAAAATGGCTTGTGCCTGAGACGCAAGGGCGGGTCCAGCCACAGCGGCCAGCACGTCTGGCGTTGGTTTACCAACTGCAGTCAAGATGGTACCGACGGACGGGATAGCCGTATTGACTGCTGTGATGGCCGCACTGACTAGCGGCGTGACATCGGCTGGAAGGAGTGTGGCGCTATTAAGCGAGCTGCCAGCAGTCAGGTTAGCTGCAACGGCTTTTGCTACTTCTGCGTAAATTGCAGCAGGCGTTACACCTGCGTTAATTGCTGCAGGTGCAAGTCCGGCAATCAGCTCAGCGGTTTTTTGTATCAACTGCTGAATGACCAATGTTTTCTGGAGCAATGATGGGTCGGCCAGCGCGACAGGGTCGGTATTGAGCAAACTTGTCGTTGTAGTCAAGCCCAGAGCCGTTTTGAGAGCCGCTTCATTCAGGGTGCCAGAAGCCAACAAGGTGGTCAGCGGTGAAATCACGGTGGCGCCCTTGGGTGCTTTCAGCAAGCCGGTAAACGCAAGTCCTGTGTCTGCACTCGTACCCTTACTGGCAATCATTCCATGCGTACAGCCATTGGGAAACGTGAATTTGCCATTGGCATCGGTAACGACCGCAGCGGCTAATTCACTGGCACTGACGATGCCGTTGTCGTCCACATCGCAGACGATGGTGGCGCCACTCAGGTAACCATCCACAGCGACGCCGCTGGTGGCGTTGCTGGCCGGTGTTCCGCCACCGCCGCCACCGCCACAGGCGGCGATGGTCAAGGCAACCACTGCTGCCGGTATTAAACGTAATTTAAATTGCATTTGGTTCTCCAATTTTGTTAAACCATTCGGCCTTTGGGCCGGTAAATGAATGAGAACAAGTCAATGACTATTTCTTTGGGGTGTTGGTAGGTGACTTCTTCGCACCTGCTTTGTTGGGTTTCCCCGCAAACACCAAGTCTCTGATCGCCAGCGCTTTGTCCATTGGCAAAACATTATTACTTGCAAGCCCGCCTTTGCTGCCATAGGGTCGGCCAGCAATAATTTTGTCAGCTTCTGCATCGCCTATGCCGGGCAACGTTTTAAGTTCATCGCGTGTTGCGGCATTAATGTTGACCTGTTTCACATTGGCTTGTGCTTTGCGTTTGGCGGCAATGGCTTTTTTGCTCGTTGCAACGCTATCCGGGCTTGTGCTGATGCTATCGGCGGCAAATGACACACTGGTCCCAATGAGCATGGCACTTGCTGTCAGCGCCAGTAAGAAACATCGGTATTGCATACTAACTTTCTAACGAAAAACCCGGATACGTCGCCACATCCGGGTTAGTTTTTTTCTGTTTTGGTTGGCTTAACCTGGGGCCGTTTGCACGACCCCAGATAGTTGCTAATTCGATCTAACGTGACTCACGTTATTTCGAGTGCATGAGCCTGATATCGGCCACACGTCCAGAAGCATGGCAGGTCATGCAAAGCTCTGGAGTGTTTAGGGCGGTCGCACGGTCAACGTAAATCGAACCGCCTTCAGCCTTCATGTGCGCTTGTGCAGCCTTGCTGTCATGGCAGGCAAAGCAAACGGTGGTGACTGGTGAATCAACTAGCGTAGTTCCTGCTGCTTGCGTCGTCGCCCCTGTTGCTACGTTAAACGAGAAACCAGCGCCATAGTTGAAGGTGCTAGGGTTTGCCACTGGAAGGTACGGTGAAACTGAGAATGCGTTCAATGGAGTCATTGAGGTCTTATCTATCACACCTGTGGCTACAGTCCGATATTGCTTGTTAGGCAACGCAGCAGCAGATGCGGTCGCTGCGAGGTCATAAGTACCTGGCAGGTGACAAGTTTCGCATTTCTTCAATACGCCAGGGAAGCCGATACTAAAGAACCCATCTCCTTTTGGCATTGCTGTAGTCGGCACTGCAGTTGCGTGCCAAGTAAACTGATCAACTCGTTTTGACGCTGCGTGGATGGCATGTATATAGTTAGTGGAGTCCGCACCCCAGCCAGAGCTTGTCTTATTTGGTGTATGACACCATGCACAAGTTGTACCATCGTTGCGCTGTCCACCGTGGAAAGATTCAGCCGTAAAGACACCCAATTCCTGATGGCACTTGTTGCAACGTGCATCCTCAACGATGGCTCGACGGCCTGTATAGCCACCAGAGCTTGTGCAATTTGCATTCGGTGCTAATGTTGTTGCAACACATCCCTTAGACGCAACAACTTGCACATCAGGGGCGACAACAATTAAGCCACCAGTTTGATTTGGCATCCCTGTTGTGAGACCGCTTCCTGTTGCCGCGACTACTGGATATGCCGGCAGATTTGTCTGAGTCAGTGGCAAGCTACTAGTCACGTTGTAGGTATAACCTAATCCACCAGTTAGCATTACTGCACTATCAGGAATGATCACGTTGGTGAGTGTCGCAATATAGTAGCCAGTATTAACGGTATCTGCTACAAGTGTTCCTGCACCAGTTCCTGTTGCTGTACCGTTCCAAAGGCTGCGCAGGTAGCTAGATGCTGATGCGTTGAAATCAGCGGGTGTAGCAATGCCATCTTGTGGTACAGAGAAAACAAAGTACACGCTAGGTGAACCCATGAAGTTATTCCAGATTTCAGTAACAGGTGGACTTGCTGATGGTGTATAGATGTTCAAAGGCACTACGACATCGTTTTGCTTCATTCTGAAACTCATGACAGGATGAGTTCCTACACGAGAGACATATTTAATGTCATAGGTCACTTTGATTGAATTTGCTGGGCGGTTTGCTGTGTTCGAAGCAATCCAAGCTGCGTTTGTATTAGCGTTCGTACCACCTAAAAGCAGTGAATTGTTCGTATCTGGTGGGGTTACCGGGGTATGAACAAAAGCAATGCTGGTTGCATCATGGCAGGTACTGCACAACGCTGGGTCAGCAGAAGCTACGCCTTTCAAAGCCCAACCGCCATGGCCAGTCGTCTTGCCTGAAGTGGTGGTGCCGGTGCCGTCGGTGAATTTAATACCGTCGTGGCAAGATCCGCAAGCCAATGGACTTGGAACTGTTTTCCAATTACCGGCATCGTTGTGATTAACGGGTGTCAGTGATTCGTTGTGGCACTTAGAACAATTGCGTTGATCCTGAGGGAATTTCACTTCATTAAACATACCTTCAGAGGCAGCATTGAAGAAATAGCCTTGTTTGACCAACTCCGTACCCATGTGGATCTTGTGAACCATGTTCGGATAATTGCCAACGGCTCTGCCATCAATGACTGCAGTTGTTGGTCGGGTTGTTCCGTTCAGAATTAGACCGTTGCTTCCTGCAGCCGTGCTAGCTTCCTGATTAAAACTGTACTTGATCTGATCCGTGTGGCAGGTCACGCAGTAGTTTGGATCAACGCGGCTTCCATGGGCCAGAACTTTTCCTGCGTGACAGTCATTGCATGATTGCAGCTTGACAACTTCACGCGTGGAAGTAATCGGGTTGTGGTCAGGACGGAAGTCGAACCAAGCATTGCCTGCGTTGACCATGCTGACACCCACTGGCGCGCCTGTGGCGATCGGCAAGAGTGTGAGTGGGTCAACGTAATTTGTGCCAGTACCTGGGGCCGTTCCACCAATTTGGATGCCTACGCGATGGGTTAAGGTAGGATCAAAGGTGACATCACCCAAATCAGCTTGGTATTTAAATGCCGTAGCTGCAGTAGCTACAAGCGCTGGGGTAGCAAATTCTGCCAGTGCAGCAACTTGGGTCGCGGCTTGTTTGACATCTCGATAAAAGGTATAGGTGTAGCTTCCATCTCCGTTATCGGTCAGGGCACCTTCCTTGTCATTAGCAGGAAATGTGCCGAGGACGGGTTGAAGGACTGGTGGTGTTGCTGTGTTGTAAACAGGTGCCGTTGTAACGATGTAACTGACCCATTTACTAGGCTGATTGTTGGTTCCTGGTACCAACTTGGCTAAAGTAAAAGCGATATTTGTCAAACTGGCAACAGATGCTGTTGCACTTTTTGATTTACCTCCAATACCAGTGACCGGCTTGCCGGTAGCATCCTTTACTGTGAAGTTAACTACTGGCTTTGTGTCAATGTTGGCACTGGTAATGGTAATTTGAGGTGCAAGTGCTTTCCATGCAGCCGTGCTGTCAATGGTGGCTGCTGCTGTGTTTGCAGCGGTGCTGTTTGCACCGGTACCGCCACCGCCGCAACCGGCAATAGCGAGCGCGAGCACACTGGAGGCCAAATACGGCATCCAGCGCCGCGTGGGCAGCTTTTTCTCTGATATCTCAGAATATTTCATGAGTGTCTCCAAGGGAGTTACTAAAAAACCAATACCACTGACTTCGGAGAGAGTGTTTGGCGGGTTGTGGGCAGGTAATCGCCCTGTATCGAACTCGGTTAAGTTGGCGAAGAACATGTTTTGCTCGTTCAGGCTATTGCCACTGATAGGTGTAAGTGAGACCTATGAAGCCAACGTTTTGTGTTGCGTTTTGTTTGACGGTGGTTCCGTCAGAATAGGCATAAGAGACCCACGTCCAGTCGCTGACAGCAGCTTGTTGGTAGATCACATCCAGCCGCAGCGAGGAGTTTTTCTCGAGCTCATATTTGCCAAACATTTTCAAAACTGTCTGGCGGTAAACGATGTCGGGCAAGCCACCGGTGGAGGCCAGCAATGCGGCATCGCTCGCGCTGGCTGAACCGTCCAGCGTTTGGGCATAAATGCTTCTGTCGTTTGAGAACGTCAGGTTGGCGCCCACATTGATTTTGCTGCTGGCTTTGCCGGCAATACCGATATTGATGCTGGTGGTGGTGTTTTCAAACGCCATCAGGGAACCTGCTGGGCGCAACTGGTTCAAAGTTTGCACGCCTTGAGATACGTAGCCGTTCAGGGACCAGGCGTAATTCAGCGCGTAGTTCCAGTCGACGCTGTATTGGTTCATGCGTGTTTCTTGCAGGCCATAAACCGTGGGGGCACTGAACTTGTCTTTGCCGTCTTCGGCGCTGAACTGGAATGTCATGTCGGCGTTGGGCTGCCAGTCGGCAAAGACCTTGACTTTGTCGCGCTGCCGATTGGCCAGCGTGGGCATGTAGATCGCTGTGGAGGCGAGACCAGTAGCCGGGTTACTGATTTCGGCGACGCCTGTTGTAACGCTGTTGGGCTTCAACCAGTTGGAGCCGTCGCGCTGGCTGGTAGAGACGCCGATGGAGCCGCTGAAATTCTGCGCCATCTTGCGGCGAATATCTGCGTTGAAGCTGGTCTCTTGTGTATTTTGGCGCAAGGCGCTCAGACCCGACACGGCGCTGGTGGAGGTGAACACGCCACGGTCAATGGTTTCGTAGTCTGTGCCGATCGTGCCCCGGTAGTCTTTGGAAAACTGCCAGCTGGCTTGCAACTTGGCATGTTCTTTCAGATTCGGCAAATCGCGGTTGGTATAGGTGAGCGAGCCGTTTGTGTTGTAGGTGGCGATGGGCGTCTTGTCTTCCTTGTTCTCGTAGCGCACATCGGCCAGCAGGGTGAGCTGGGGAAGTGGGCGAGAGGTGAGGCCAACTTTAGTCAGCATGGTGTTGACTTGTCCGCCCAGATTGGTGACACCGGCAGGGGCACCACCTAGCAGTGCGCCTGCGAAGTTGTCGTTTTGCGTTGCCGTTGCGTAAGCGACTTTGAAGGTGCCGCGCGTGGTGGGCGTGAAGTCGTAGTTGCCGCTCAGGTCAACCTGGTGCGCTTCGTTGTCTGGCGACAAAGCCAGTGACTGACCCAAAATGCCTCGCAGCCCTGTGCCCAGGGGCTGCGAGACACCCAGCGGGTTATTCAGGTTTGAAGGAACATTGGCGGTTAGCGTGCCGTAGTTGTTTCGGTAAAAAGAGCCGTAGTAGCCCACGTTAAAGCGAAACTTTTCAAACGAGTAACTTAAGCGGGCGTCGATCTGGCTGTGGTTGGCGTTGATCGGTTCTGGCAGCATCAGCACCGCCCAGTTGGTGCTGGTTAATGGGTTGCTGCCGCAGCCAGGCGCGGCTGTCGAGATGCAGTTCATGCCGATGCCGAACAGGCGGGAGCCTTCCTTTTTCTCTGTTTTCAGGTCAAGCTCAAACTGCATGGAGGGTGTGATCCACTTCGACAGACCGATACCGATGCTGGTGCGCTTGGTTTTTAGTTCGAGTTCTGAGCCCGTACCTGCGGTCACCACATTTACTTGCGGCGAGCTTGAGCCTGCACCAATCAGTCCGGTCCTGATGGTGTTGAGGTCATAGTGGACCAATTCGCTGTAATTTTCCGTGAACTTCCACTCACCCGGATTACGGACGACCAGATTGAGTTCGCGGGTGTCACCCAGCAAATTGGAGCCTTGGAACTTGATCCAGGTGTCGGTTTCTTCTTCGCGCAAGCTGTAGTCAATGCCCAGCATGCCGACGCCGTTGCTGCTGCTTCGCAGGCTGTTGTATTGGCTGAAGAGCGCCCGGTCGGCGCTGTAACCGTCTACAAGGCCAGCGCCGATGTTGACGGTGCCTTCGGTGACGGTGGTTTGTGCATGCAAGGGGGCGAATGCCGCCATCAAGGCAAAAGCCAGTGCTGTGCGAGGAAATCTAACTGAAAAAACGTTGGTGTTCATGTTGGTTCTCCGTGCTTCAGCGCATCAAAAGCGGAAGCGTCGCATTGGTAGCCGACGGACTGTTGGAGCCGTGTACTTGCGTATGGCAGTTCATGCAACTGCGACCTTGCCAAATGTTGGCAACATTTTTGCCACCTGTCTGTGCTGTCACTGGGGCACCCAGTGCGCCAACGCCACCTGCCACATGGGGTGTATGGCATTGCTGGCAGAGCAAGGGCGCGCGTGTTTTCAACATCGCTGCTACCGTGCTGCCATGGGGGGTGTGGCAGTTGGAGCAGTCTTCAGCGACGGGGTCGTGTTGGTGCACAAACGGGCCGCGTTTTTCTGCGTGGCAGGTGTAGCAGGTGGCATTGGTGCTATCGCGCTTGGCCAGTTTGGGGCCTGCTGAACCGTGTGTATTGTGGCAATCAGAACAGGTCATCTTGCCTTCTGGCACCGGGTGGTGTGAGGGCTTGTTCATCTGCGTGCGCTGTTCTTTGTGGCAGGTGTAGCAAACGTCAGGTTGAGTGATTTTGTTCAGAACTTTGTCTTTGTTGGTGTGCACTTGGTGACAACTGTCGCAAGCCACATCGGCGGCTTGGTGCTGGCTGCCAACCCAGAGCGCGCGCTTTGAATCCTTGTCGTGGCACGACTGACAAACACGGCTGCGGTCGGCTTCAGGAATGGCAGATACTTTGCCGAATACTTTGTTAAAAGTACGGTCAGGACGTGGGCGCAGGTCTGGGCCTGGTGGTTTGTGGGCGTGCTTGTCACTGGCACCATGGCAGGTGATGCAATCAGGTGCACCTGAGTTCAAGACGTCACCCATGGGGCGGCTTGCCAACGCTTTAGCGGCGGCTGACATCGGGGGCTTTTTAACGCCTATAGCATGGGGGCTGTTGCTCATGTCCGGCAGGTCTTCCTCGTCGTGGCAGCTGACGCAGAGTGCAGCGCCCACGGGTTCAGCGGCTTGGGCTGGCCCGAACATGCCGAGCAGACAGATGCCGAGGATCGAGATGGCAATTTTGAATTTGGTCGTATTCATCATTATTTTTGTCCGTGGACGGTGGCCACATTCTTGGCGCCACTGGCATGGCAGTCATCGCAGGTTTCGCGTGGCAGGGCGGAGACTCCAGCTTGAGTTGTTCCATATGAAGCGCCACCAAACCAGGTGATGTGGTCGATAACCCGCACACCGCTGGCGGTGGATCCGTTGTGGCAGGCGGTGCAACTGGCGGCCTTGGGCGAGATGACCAACCATTGATTGGGGTCGGTGACGCCAGTGGGTTTCTGGATCACGGCACCCAGCGGGCCTTGGTCATTTTTGTAGGAGTCGTTGACGTGGCAGACATTGCAGTTGATGCCCACGCCAGGCCAAGAAACTTCGGCTGCGTAGTTTTCGACACCTGTTGCAAAAGTCAAGGTGTTATTGCATGCCGCCTGGGCAATGGCACTGGTGTTGGCCGGGTTGCAGAAGTTACCCTGAACCAGGTTACCAAGCGTGAACGGATAAGTCCGTTTGGAGTTGCCATGAATACCGTGAATCATCCGTTTGAACTGGTAAGACTCGTTGAAAGCCGAACCGTCCGTCATGATCGTGGTGGTAGTTTTGTTTGCATCGTGGCAGACCACACACGCTTCAACCCGGTTACGGGCACCACCGTGAATAGCTTCTGACAGCGTATTTGAGCCTGAGGTTGTTCCCAGCGCGCCGTGACAGATATTGCATTTTTCAGTCGCTACGATGGTGCGTCTTGGTTGCAAGTTGCCTGTGATAGCAAGTTCTTTGTACGCGTTTTGTGCAACGATACTGACCAGCACTTGAGGCGTAACTTCGGGTCGCGGATCTATTGCTGCAGTGACTTGCAGTAGTGGTTCCTTGATTTGTCCCATGCTGACAACGCGGGCAGTCCCAGTTGCAATAGCCGTCGTTGTGTCGTCAGGAAGTGGAATGTCTATTGTGTAATGGTTTCCACCAAGAGCGGTACCTTTGTATGCATAGACATTTGCGTTTCCTCCGCCATTGTTATAGGCCGAATACTCGGTGGTGTTGGTAGATTGTCCCACCATGTTTTGGTAGGCAAGATAGAAACGCAGTTTACCGAACTTGGATGTATCAGTGCACACGGGTGTCGTGATGCTATTAACGGTAGTGGTCGTGCAATCGTTGGTTACCAAGTTATAGGCTGAGTTTCCGTTCGTTGGATCTGAAAGGAAATAGTTGACCGAAACGGTGCGGGCTTTGTGATTGCTTGTGTCGTTAAAGATGACACTTTCAATGTTCATTTTGTACTTGGAGGCATTCTCTTCGTTCTGATTCCAATGAACACGTTCGGCGGATATGGCTGAGCCTGCTTTATGGCAATCTGCACACTGCTGGTTGCTCATCGACTTGGCTGGAGTACCTGCGCCAAGGATCATGGCGACCAGTGCGGTGTGCGTTGTATCCCATTTAGAGCCAGTGTTGCTCGCGTGGCATGTCAAGCAGGCTTCCTTGGAGGCTTTTGTTTTCCAGTTGTCACCTTGAGGGGTTTTGGGGTTGGCACCTGAGTGGCAGACCGTGCAGTTGCGCAGGTCTTGGGGGAAGCCCACTTCAGCGAAATCTGCTGTACGCACAGTGTAGTTTTCACCACCGGCAGCTTCTGCTTTCTTCAGTAATTTTCCGGAGTGGATTTTGTGCACCATGGTGGCCAGGGTGAGCACGTTGCCACTGTTGGGGTCGGTGGTACCTGGGTTGTGGCACATCACGCAATATTGGGTATCAACACGGCCACCGCCGTGCAAGGCCAGTTTTTCATGGCAACCATTGCAAGAAGCAACATCGGTCATCTTGCGCGTCTTGGTTGGGTCGGTCACCGCAACAGCATTGCCATTGGCATCAATGGTGAAGTCAAAATAAGGGTTGACTTTGATCGCTTCTCCTGCTGCATTGGTGTAGCTCAACTGAATGGCTACGCGATGCGTCAGGTTGGGCTCATAGGTCACACCATTGGTCTTGGTAGGGTCCTTGATGTCTGTAGAAAACGTGTAGGTGTAGTAACCCAGGGGGTTGTAAACCAGTTGCGCAGCCAATAGGGCTGCGTTTGTTTGTTTGGGATCGGTATAAGCCTGCACCGTTGAAGCCGCCTTGGGTGATGTCAGGGTTGCGCTGATGGCTGCTGGGTAAACAACACCAACGGCGGCCGTCGCTGCAGTCCGGGTGCGGTGTGTGTAGTTCTTCCATTCATCTGGATTTCCATTGCTTCCTGGTACCAGTTTTGCGATGGCTGCACTCACATTTGTGATGGTCAACCCACTCTTGAAGGCGCCATCCGAAAAAACAGTGAAGTTCACTTTGGCAAGACTGACACCGGGACTGGGGACCGTCACCGCTGGTATGCCAGCATCTTGCAGCACCGTGAACGAGGCTGCATAGTTAATGGCTGTGTCATTAGCCGCTAACGCGCTGGCTGCGACGATAGCGGGTGAGCTGGGTATTACTGGGGCCGTAGGCGTTGTTCCACCGCCGCCACCCCCACCACCGCAACCTGCCATGGCTGCCGCCACCAAACAAGCACTACCCCATCGAACCATAAAGTGTTTCATTTTTTTCTCCGTCGCTGACCGGTTCAACGACATGTCTCTAATTGCAAAAAACGCCCAGCAAGTTTTTTACTTGCTGGGCCGCTTTATTGACTCTTCAACTATCCAGAGTTCTCGTTACTGTCTCAGCCTTGGGTCAGGAATCCATTGATAACCATCACCAACAGTGTCAGTCCTACGATGATCAATGTGACGCCCAAAATCTTGGAGGCCTTGGTCATTGGTTTCGAAGGTCCGTCTACCAGGTGTTTTTCAAGTTCTCCCGAATCAACCAAGCGCTGGTACTGAGCGGGGTGGTCGGCACGGAACTCTTCCAGAGACTGCAAACCGGTGAACATCACGATGTCTGGCGGTGGCAGTTTGTCTGGGCGGAAATGGTTGTTGAAGAAGTGCACTGTGAACAGGAACACTGCTGCAAGGAAGGCCTCTTCGCCATGAACCACGGTTGCAATGTTGAACACCCAGCCTGGCAGGAACTTGGCGGTAACCGTTGGCAGAGCCAGCATCAAGCCACTGAAGCCAATGATGCTCACGCCCCAGAACACGGCCCAGTAGTCAAACTTCTCAAAGTACGCCCAGCGGTCAAAGCGTGGGCGAGGGCCCATACCCAGGAACCACTTGAACATGCCGATGCAGTCAGCCAAATCTTTCCAGTTAGGAATGAGCGAGTCAGGGCCAAACCAGCGGAAGGTCTTGCTGCGCAGCAGTTTTTGCATCACATACACAAAGTGGATGGC